>CAMWSM010000040.1 GCA_947176915.1 uncultured Porphyromonadaceae bacterium
AAAGATATATTGGCGGTTCTCATAATTCAAAATTCTTATCGGTTATAATCTCTTTCTCTGTTATCTCGACATTGCCGGAGCGGACTTCCTGTCTGAGCAGACGCTCGAACTTCTGCAAGTCGATTACGTAACCCTGCAACGTATCATCTTCCTGATATGTCCGGCTGGTCTTGACACCTCCATTTCCAAGAATTAGGATCTTGTCCGTCAGACGCAGACAATACAGCCGGAGTTTTGATTTCAACACCGGGAGAGCCATTACGGAATCGGTCATCTTTCCCTCTCTCCTGAAATACCGTTCCAGCGCTCCATTGGATAGAATCTGTTCTACAAAACGCATGATGGCCTGGAAATCAGGATTCAGCTCAGCATCCTCCCTGAATTTTGATATGAACTTTTCAAATTCACTCATATCATCAGCCAGAAACTGGATTGTGTACATAGTGCAGCTCTCACTGCTGTTAACCATCAGTAGTTCAACTTCGCTCATAACTCAATGCTTTTATAATGACAACACAAATTTACGAAATTTGTTTTACATAAATGTAAATTTATGCCAATTTTTTCTGTCCCCTAATTCATCCGAATATTCCCTGAGCAGGTTTACAGGCAGATCGCTCTCACGTAATGACAGTGCGATTCTTTATGAGAAGAAGGGGCTATTGGAGGTAGAAAAACAGCGATATAAGTTTGTCTATCCACAATTTATCACACCGTTAGATTCAATAGGGGTGATTGTGGTTTACGGAGATTACTATAATGGAGAAACGTCAGAAGAAGGAGTGGTTGTTTTACCATTAATTTAGCGAGATTTTGAGAGACGCGAGGATGCAGCAAAAAAGCTTAATGAAATATAATGCTTGGGAGGAGATTGCGGAGCAATCCCCTCTCGCCGACAAATATGTTGAGTAAAAGGAAATTCCTTTTTATGGCATAGTGGGATTGCGGAGCAATCCCCTCCCAGGCATTACGAAAAAAGAATATGCCTTAATTTATCAGTTCTTAAAGTTTGCAGGTTTTGTTGATATGGGTTTAGAGGGAGAGGGGTGTGTAGGGGAGATCGAAGGCTTCGGCTACGGCTTTATATACAACTTTGCCGTCGACGATGTTTACTCCTTCTGCGAGCCCCGGATCTTTGCGGCAGGCTTCTTCCCAGCCGAGGGAGGCAAGACGAAGTGCGTAGGGGAGAGTGGCATTGGTAAGGGCGAGGGTAGATGTGTATGGCACAGCTCCCGGTATATTTGCTACTGCGTATTGGATAACCCCGTCTACCTCAAATGTGGGTTCGGAATGAGTTGTAGGATGGGTGGTCTCGAAACAGCCTCCCTGGTCAACGGCTACATCGACCATCACAGAGCCGGGGCGCATCATTTTCACCATGTCGCGGGTTACGAGATGAGGGGCCTTAGCTCCGGGAACAAGCACGGACCCGATGACGAGATCGGTAGTGGGTAATTCAGTCTCAATATTATGACGTGAGGAGTATAGGGTCTTCACATTCTTGGGCATAACATCGGCGCAATGACGGAGTGTGGCGAGGTTCACGTCTGTAATAGTAACATCGGCTCCAAGCCCGGCTGCCATCAGGGCTGCGTTACGCCCTACGACACCTGCACCTAAAACCAATACTTTTGCCGGTTTCACCCCGGGCACACCGCCGAGAAGCACGCCACGTCCTCCCTGGGGCTTTTCAAGGAATCGAGCGCCTTCCTGAATTGACATTCTGCCTGCAACCTCACTCATCGGGATGAGAAGGGGCAGACGGCGGTCGCGGTCAGTAACGGTTTCGTATGCAATGCAGACAGCCCCGCTCTTAATCATGGCTTCGGTCAGTTCAAGGTCGCTTGCGAAATGGAAATATGTAAACAACACCTGACCTTTCCTAACGAGAGGATATTCGGGCGCAATAGGCTCCTTCACCTTTATTATCATTTCTCCACGCGCGTAGATATCTTCAATGGTGGGCAGAATTGTGGCTCCCGCTGCCTCATATTCAGAGTCAGGGAAACCGCTCCCTTCCCCGGCAGTGTGCTGCACAAACACTTCGTGGCCTTGTGCAACAAGTTCCTTCACGCCGGCGGGAGTTGCGCCTACACGATTTTCATTATTTTTAATCTCTTTTGGAATACCGATTTTCATAAGTAGTGAGTTTTAAGGTTAGTGAATCGGGTTGTCATTATAAAAGAAAAGGGGTGCCATAAAAATGACACCCCAAATATACATAAAATATGCAATTGCTTCAAAAGAAAAAATTATGTTTTAAAACATCTCTTTACAACACCTTCTTATCTATTTACACGCACTGAGGCAAATCCTTTCAGTCAGTTGCGGAAAAGAGCGTCATCATCTTTGGTAGAGGAATCGTTTGATGCTTCTTTTCGGAGTTTTTTCAAACTCTTTCTCTACCAGTTCGTGGCTGCTGATCCTGCTGAAGGATTCAAGCTCCTTATTCACCGCTTTAAGATTCTCCTCCATCATTTTGTCGAGTTGCTCATCAGAGATTCCTTTCTGCTTGGCTTCATCATAGTTGGGGAAGATCAGGGCTACAAGTTTGCCGCCATCTTCAATTACGAGAGATTCCTCCACAAAAGGCATGTTATTTACTTTCTGCTCAATCTCCTCCGGATAGATGTTTTGTCCTGAGGGTCCAAGAATCATGGTTTTCGATCTGCCACTGATTGAAATCAGTCCGTCGGAGCCAATTGTGCCCATGTCTCCGGTGTTCATCCATCCGTCGCCATTCGGGAAAACCTCAGCCGTGGCTTCCTCATTCTTATAGTAGCCTTTCATAACGTTGGCACCCTTCACCATGATGTTGCCGGGGATATTTTCCGGATCGGGGGAATCTATCTTCACCTCCATGCGGTCTACGATCCTTCCCACGGTATGCGGACGTGTCTCCTCCGGAGTAGCGTATGTCAGGAGCGGCCCGCACTCTGTCATGCCATATCCAACCGTTACAGGGAACTTTATCCTGAAAAGGAATTTCTCCACTTCTGCATTAAGAGGGGCACCCCCGATGATCAGCTCCTGCAACTGCCCTCCGAAGACGTTGATAAGCTTATCCTTAATTTTTGCGTATATCTTATTATTGATGATCGGGAGGGCAAGCATTACTTTCATCATCGGCTTATTAAGCTCGGGGAATACCTTTGTCTTGATGATTTTCTCCAGGACGAGAGGCACGGTGATGATAAGTTTGGGCCTGATCTCTGCGAAAGCTGAGAGCAGCACTCTTGGGGAGGGAGCCTTTGTCAGGAAACAGCAGTGGCAGCCTTTCACGAGGGGATGTAGCATTTCAATCACCATGCCGTAAAGGTGGCCTAACGGGAGCATATTCACCATCCCGTCGCCAGGTTTCAGGAAATGGAGATGGTCGATGCAATATCTGATATTGCTCCAGATGCTGAGATATGGGAGCATGACTCCCTTCGGGGAGCCGGTAGAGCCGGAAGTATAGTTAATTACAGCCAGTTCGTCCGGGCGGTCGCGATAATACTCCACATCCTCTTTTGAAAATTCTTTCGGGAATTTATTTCCGAACAACTCATTGAGATCCTCACGAGCTTTCTCCAACTTCTTGGAGCGCGAGAAGGCTACGCCCTCTTCTGAAAGATAGAGAGCGGCTGTCAGCCCTTTGAGTTCATTTTCATCGAGATGCTTCATTATTGCCTCGTCAACAAATAGAAGCTTTGCCTCACTGTGGTTGACAAGGTTATGGATGTTTTCAGGCTTGAATTCATGAAGAATGGGCACAGCCACAGCACCGTATGTGAGACAGCTTACGAAGACAGTTGCCCAATCTGCCGAATTTTTTCCGCACAACGCGATTTTATCACCCGGTTTGACATCCGCCGCCTCATAGAGGATATGAAGCTTGCAAATATTTTCGGCAAGTTCAGAGAATTTATAGGTCTTTCCTCCCATATCGGAAAGAGCCATACGTTCCCAATTGTTTTTTACCGCATCCTGAATAATATGATTAAGAGAGTTTTCTCCGAACGGTTTAAGGGAGTCAGTCATAGATTACAGTTTTGATTTTTATCTGTTTAATTCCTTTTCCAGGCGAGTGTTTATCTGGGCGGGGGTTTCTCCGCGGCTTATGATTTTCCCATCCGGCCCGATAAGGATATGATGTGGAATGCCTGAAAAGCCATATATTTCGTATGGCTTTCTCTGAGTATTGTAGAGCACGGGCCATGAAATATTATGTTTGCTGATGGCTCCTTTGGTGTCATCGGGAGTGTCGCGTACAGCCACGCCGACAATTTCAAAGCCCTTGTCATTCCATTTTTCGCGCAAGGAGGCAAGTTCAGGGAGTTCCTTGATGCAATAAGGGCACCAGCTTGCCCAGAAGTCAATAAGAGTATAGACTCCGGGCTTCACTAATTGCGAAAGCATCTGAGGTTTCCCATCCGCGTCTTCACCCTCAAAGTCGGTGAACTGTTTGCCGGGGGAAGTGGCAGCCCGAAGTTTGGCATAGCGAAGATAGTGTTTTGTTTTTGGAGAATCTTTCAGTGCCTGCGGCGCAGTAGCAAGCATGCTGTCAGCCTTTTCTATAGGAGCATATTTAAGCCATTCAATACCGAAATAAGAACTCAGGGGATTATCTTTATTTGCGTTATAGTTTTTCTCCACAAAATCCACATATAAATCCATGTCGTCGAGATTCTCTATGGAGTCGAGAGTGGAAATAAGAGAGGCGAAGCGATCGTTAAGAGGCGTTCCGGTAGCGGCGGATGTGGAGTCGCAAATCTCCGCTTTCCCGGGCTCGATGACGTAGAAGCCACGTGTGCGTCCGTCAACCATTATGGCGGCAAAAACAGGCTCCGCTACGTCGGCATCTATTTGGAGAGTTCCGTTGGTGAACACTCCGGATGCAATCTTTGCCGAGTCAAGGAAATTTATAAGTTCAACCTCCTGACCTTCAAATTTATCGGGAAGAGAAACCTGAAGCTGAGGTTTTCCGGCACAAGCCGAAAGAATCAGGAGTGCAGCTCCTGTGAATATGGATGCGAGTTGTTTTTTCATGTGGAATGTTTTATAAGGTTAAAACACAAAAGAAAGCTTTATGTGTGCGAAGATAATCATTTTTTTTGAAAAAATAAAGAAAACAGACCTTTAATCTCCACCCGCACTCATTGAATTATGAAATTAGAACTGAAGGAGCAGATCGCTGACCGGAATTTTGCCCTCAAGATAAACGACACTGACGTTATCCCCCGTATTTTGGGTTATCACAAGCATCTTAAGGATATGTTTGCGGTCGCCTGTGAGTTTTCCGAGCACATCATAACGATAGTTGGGTTCTTTCTTGGTTGTAAGAGTCTCGAGATTCATTTTTTTCTTTACCTGGCGGATAAGCTTCCATAAATCCGAGTCGGTGCCATTTTCAGCTGTGGAGACTGTCTCAATCGAGGAGATATCACTTGCGCGGATATTCAAATTGTAATCCACAATTTTGTCTCCCATCATTTTAAGCATGGAGGGAGAGACAAAGGTATAGTTAAAGTCCTCTTTCTCCGACATTGAATTGAAATAAGGGGGAGCGGCAAAAGAAGCCATGAATCCTGTTATAAGGAAAATCAAAATTATCAGTCTTTTCATTTCGGTTGATTATATTTGGAATTATTATTAAACATTATTCTTTCTCCGTCTGCTCCGGCTTCGGAATTGCCATTGAAAGAGCCTCCGACACGAGCGACCATGATTGATAGATATTCCCTATGCCGGCAGTAAGAAACGACAGCGGGACGCTTACGCTTTCAGAAACGGATTCGGTATAGGGGGCACCCTCCAGAGAGTCGACGAAAATTATTGTCTCGTCGCTGTATTTTTCTTCAGAGTCTATTTCCGGGATATTCTCCTGAGCCTCTTGTTGGATTACGGTTTCCTCAGTTTCTTCAGTTTCCTCACTTATGTTAAGGTCTTCCAAGGATGGCTCCGGCATTATATTTTTTTCACCGGAAGGGGAGGGGGATGCTTTTTTGTTTCTTGCCATAGATTCCTCAGAGGAGGAGTCTTCAGCGATCTCATCTTTCACAGGTTGAGTATAAGGCATAGAAAGAGCCGATTGACCGGATGGTTGGCTTAAATTTCCGGCGATGGCGGTGGTCCGAGAGGATAAAGTCAGTTCGTGGGGCACATTATAGAGGTGATAGCCCGCAAAGATCAGGAAAGCACCGACGGCTGCCGCTGCCGAATAACTGAAAATCTTTCGGAGGATTGGATTTCTTCGTGAAGCCTTGTCCTTAAACGCGAGAGAGTGGATATGCTCTGCCAGCCTCTTCTCTAATCCTTCCGGGATTGAATTGGTGTAGTCCGAGGGAGGGTTTGAAGATAGGTGATGCAAAGAGCGGACAACTGAAATTTCGGCTGCCAGTTCTGAATCAGGCTCTATTGCATAGCCTCTATTACGGGATGAAAATCTATCAGTTTCCCGATAGAGAACATCAAGTTCTTCGGGAGTTATCACGCCCTCGAAAAACCTATCCAGAAGGATACGCAATTGCTGTATGTCATTGTTTTTTGTTTCCATAGATAAAAGCCTTAATTTTTTTTCTTGCCCTTGAGAGGAGCACCCTCACATTCTCATCAGAAAATCCGGTGGCTTTGCTTATTTCAGTGTTTGACAAGCCTCCGATGCTGCTGAGTTCCATCACTTTTTTCTGTTGCTCGGGAAGAAGGGAAAAGATATTCGAGATTTTCCTTTCCGCCTCCTCCTTTTCAATCTTCAGAGAAGGGGAGGAGGTGTCATCCGGAATTTCAGGAATATATTCACTGAAAGAGTCTGCTGCAATTACTTTCCTCGACACCATATTGAGAGCTGTATTTCTCACGGTTGTGATGGCGTAACCGACTGGATTGTCGAGTTGTTTGAGTCTCTGTCGGTTTTCCCAAAGTTTGGTGAAAGAATCCTGCAAACAATCCGCCGCGTCGTTCTCATCGCGGAGAATGACGAATGCACAGGCATACATTTGCTTGTACAGGGGCATTATGCTATTTCGGAATTCTGTCTCAGTCATCTTATTGTCAAATCCCCCTCCCTATAGACATGACAATAAAAACGGAGAAATGTTACACATCACTCCGTTTTTTATTTAATTCAGCCGTAAATAAGCTACGGCAAAATAATTATCTCCCCTGAAACAATCCTATTATTTGAGTGTGCATCCTGCAGGAGCGGCAATCCCATCTTTATGACAACGGTCTACTATGTGAGAGATGCGTTTGGGTGTGGAAGGGTGGGAAGAGAACATCTGAGAAAGCCCGGATGCGGACTGTGTACCCTCCATAGATCCTAATTTCTGGAATGCCATTGCCATTGCCCACGGATTTTTGCCGTTCCCCTTCAGGAAGTCATAGCCATAGTCATCGGCATTGCTTTCCTGCTTTTGCGAGAACTTGGCGTTAACAAGGCTTTCGCCGAGTTTTCCGAGCTGAGATTGTGTCAAAGCAGCCGCTGTGGAGCCTGTGGAGGCAACGCCGTCCAAGAGGGCTGATGTAAGGAGAGAATTTTTGAAGGCATTCTTTGTGTCTTTATGTGCCACATGCCCTATCTCATGCCCTATCACTCCCAACACCTCATCGTCGGTCATCCTGTCCATCAATCCTGAATATACCCTCACGCTTCCGTCGGCACATGCGAAGGCATTGATTTCATCTGTAAGATATACCTTAAAATTAAGAGGAACGCCGTCAACAGAAGTCAGACCCTGTGTGAGTTTGTTGAGCCGCACTGTGTAAGGGCTATTCGCAGGAGCCACCTTATTCTGCTTGTCGGAATAGGCTACATACTCCTTCACATATCCTTGAATCTGTGAATCAGAAATGGTCATGGCCTGAACTGCCTTTCCGGCTCCGCTCATAAGGGAAGACATATTGAGCCCTGAGGAGGAGCACCCTGTAAATGAAAAGAGAGCCGCTGCCGATATAAGAGCTGCCGCTGCATATTTTCGGACTTTGCTTAATGTTTTTATCACGGATTGTCTAAATTTTTTGATTAATATGATAATATAACGTTTTATATGCCCTTTATGCTCACATCACGAATCAATAATCCGGCGATTGTTATGCCGAAAATGGAAGTGATATGATGCAGCGATCCGTTTATCCCGGCTTTTCTCGTGCTTCCGTAACTTTCAAGTTGTGATGAATCGGAGGGGTCGACAACTCCGGCGTTGCTCAGAAGCTCGTCGCTGTAGACGCATTTGAATTTCTTTTTAGGGAATAGACCCGAGCGCTTGAATCTTTGACGAAGGGCACGGGCGAGCGGACACCCCTTGACATCCCAAAATTCCGCAACCTTTATGCGGGTAGGATCAAGTTTGAGAGCCGCTCCCATTGAGGAATAAAGAGTAGCCGATGTAGCAGTAGCCTTCTCGATGAGCAGGGCTTTATCCGATAGAGAATCAATGCAGTCTATGATATAGTCGTAGTCCTCAAGGTGAAAATTTCCGGCGGTGGCTGCGGAATAGACCTCATTCCGGCATTCAATTTCAGCCTCAGGATTAATGCTCTTCAATATCTCTCCCAAAGCTTCCACTTTAACTCTTCCGATATTGGCGGGGATTGCCATAAGCTGTCGATTGATATTTGTGGGACTGACTGTGTCGTTATCGACAATCGTAAGATGTCCGATTCCGGAACGAATAAGACTCTCCGCACACCACGATCCGACTCCTCCGACACCGAACACAATGACACGCGTTTTTTCCAATCTCCTCATGGTCTCCTCTCCGAGAAGGAGTTCGGCTCTGTCAAATATATGAGAGTTTGTCATAAAAGATAAAATTAACAAAGACAAAATTACAAATAAAAATGTATTATATGGCAGGATTTGGATTTTTTCAAAAATATTTTGTAATTTTGGAGTCAAATACCAATGCACGGCTTTCTGCTTTTCCTGCAGTAATTTTTCAGTTGTGCATAAAAATCTTGATATTATGAATAAGTTCACCAAAATAGTAGCTACAGTTTCTGATAAACGCTGCGATACGGAGTTTATCCGTGCGCTTTTTGAGGCTGGCTTGAATGTAGTGAGAATGAATTCCGCCCATCTCAACTATGAGGGTTTTGAGAAAATTGTTGCTAATACACGTGAAGCATCGGAATCTATCGCCGTGATGATGGACACAAAGGGTCCGGAGATCAGAACGACCACTACTGTCGACGACAATCCGATTTCATTTTCAACCGGCGATTGTGTGAAAGTCGTGGGTAATCCGGAGGGTCTTACTTCGCACGAGGAGATATGCCTCTCTTATCCTAAGATTGCCTCAGTGCTGAGTCCGGGCAATCAGATTCTTATTGATGACGGGGAAGTTGCTTTCCGAGTTGTCGATATTAAAGGAGAAGTCGTGAATGCCGTTGCTGAAAATGATGGTGAGCTTGGATCAAGAAAGAGCGTCAATCTTCCGGGTGTGAGCGTAGACCTTCCTGCCGTAACCGAGCGCGACCGGGTTAATATAGGTTATGCGGCAAAATTGGGTGTGGATTTCATTGCCCATTCCTTTGTACGCTCTGCTGCTGACGTAAAGGAGGTGCAGGATATTCTTGACTCTTACGGAGCAAAGACCAAGATTATCTCCAAAATAGAGAATCAGGAGGGGATTGATAATTTCGATGAGATTCTCAAGGCAAGCTATGGCATTATGGTGGCGCGCGGGGACCTTGGAATAGAGGTGGCTGCCGAGAAGATTCCGGGCATACAGGCAATGATGATCCATAAGTGCATAACAGCTCATAAGCCGGTAATCGTCGCCACGCAGATGCTTCATACCATGATTGAACATCCGCGCCCGACAAGAGCCGAAATCTCAG
Organism: uncultured Porphyromonadaceae bacterium; assembly: GCA_947176915.1. Taxonomy (GTDB): domain Bacteria; phylum Bacteroidota; class Bacteroidia; order Bacteroidales; family Muribaculaceae; genus Lepagella. The sequence goes on from CAMWSM010000040.1 coordinate 9,823, forward strand.
ACGTTGCCAACGCTGTCTATCAGCGTGCGGATGCAATGATGCTTTCGGGAGAGACAGCCTACGGGAAGTATCCGGTAGAAGCGGTAAAGGTAATGACCAGAGTGGCCATAGAGGTGGAAGCCTCTCAAAGAAAGGTTATGGATGTTCCGCCGCTGCGTGACAGCGCAATCCGTTCTTTCCTTTCTCATGAAGCAGTTATGTCGGAGAATATTCTTGGCACGAAAGCAATTCTTACGGATGCCTACAAGGGTATGTCGGCACGCTTCATCGCCTCTTTCCGTGGAAATATCCCTACATTTGCAATATGTCATAATCCGAGCGTGCTTCGCTGGCTTGCCTTGAGCTATGGCGTAACGGCCTACGCATCAGCGCAGCAAGGACTTCATGCCGACCGCCATTCCGTGGAAGCGGTGAGAAGAATAGTAGCTGACGGTCATCTTAAGTATGACGACCGTTTTGCCTACCTGACCGGGACACGCCGGGGTCCGCGTGCTCTTGAGATATTGACTCCTGTGGAAATTTTTGAGGAGGCGACAGGCCATGAATAAGTATCCGTCCGCCTCGAATGCTCTCTAAAATTATGGTTCTATAATTCTTTTTTTTTCAAAAACTTAATATTATAAATTAAATTATGGAGAATGTAAATATTCCGAATCCTCCTCAGGTTCCACCGAACAACTATCTTGTGTTCGCAATCCTGACAACTTTGTTTTGCTTCCTGCCTACCGGAATCGTAGCAATCATCTATGCCACAAAAGTAAACACACTCTGGCATGCACAGGCTTATGGAGAAGCATACGATGCTTCTCGCAAAGCTAAGAATTGGTCAGTGATTTCTGCTGCCGTCGGTGCGCTTGTAATCATTGTTTATATTATATTGGCTGTAGCTTTCGCCGGTTCACTTGGCAATGCGGGTTATTGAGACATCCGCTGAGTGAAATGCAGTTGAGAAATCGATATCGCAACATAGGAATCACTGTCGCTACCTTTGCGGCAGTGATTGCTATTGTATGGCTGTATGGCAGAATAGATCCGTCGGATCCGGTCTTAGGCCGTTTTTTCCCGAAATGTATTTTTAAGCAACTCACGGGGCTGCAATGTCCTGCATGCGGTTTGCAACGCGCTTTTCATGAACTCATAAATGGCAATTTTATGGGAGCATGGAGGTGTAATTGGTTTATTATATTCTCGCTGGCTTATCTTGGAGCCGTGATTGGCTCGCGTTTGTGGTTAAAGCCGGAGTCGAAACTGCGTCGTTTCTTTTCCGGACAAAAAGCGGGATATATTTATGTCAGCCTCTATTTTATCTGGCTTTTTGTGCGTAACTATTATAAGATATAAGGGCTTAAATAAAAAGAGTGCCTTAAATGAACGACTGAATTTTCTGGAGCAGATAGGGGCCTTTGCTCATAAGCCGGGGTGCGTCTATCGCAATAATTATGGTGAACTGGCAGCCCACAATGATGTTGGATATTCCTTCTTATTGCATAGCGGGATTGCGGAGCAATCCCCTCCCAAGCATTACAAAAAGAATGTATCTTAATTAAGACACATTCTTTTTTATAAGCAGGTTTTGATATTATTTAGTCATTTCGTAAGAGGGGATGAACGGTAGGTCAATAGAAAAGATATTATCTTCTGATGCATCTCCTCTTTAGGGAATTTTACAGGCTGTTCTTGAGGACGGAGACGATTTCATCGTGAGTGAGATGATGATAGCCGCCGGGGAGGTCAATAGTGGCATTCGCTATGCCCTCTATCATGTCTTCAGTAACACCGAGTGAGGAAATGTCGGATGCGGCTCCGATTTCCTTTATCCAGGCAGCCAGAGCGTCTATGCCGGCATTGGCAAGCTGTCCTTCTGTTTTCCCTTCAGGCGTTATGTCCCATACTACCTTTGCGAAACGCGCAAAACGATGGATTCCGTATTTCATTACCAAACGGTAATAAGCGATAGAGACTCCCGCAAGGGTCATTCCGTGAGTGGCATGTGTAAAGGCACTGATTGCATGACCGATCATGTGGACCATCCAGTCTTGAGTCTTTCCTTCACCTATTAAGGTGTTGAGCGCCCAGGTTGCCGACCACATTATATTGCTTCGAGCCTCATAATTTTCAGGATCCTTGACAGCCACACGGCTGGATGCGATCAGAGAACGCATCAATCCTTCAGAAAGATAATCTGAAGTGGAGTCATCGTCGCCTGAGAAATATTGCTCCATAATATGGCTCATGGTATCGAAAATTCCTGCCACCATCTGATTGCGAGGTACGGAAAAGGTATATTTAGGATTAAGAATGGCAAATTTAGGCATTAAGCGGTCATCAAAAACCTTTCCAATCTTCATCTTAATCGGTTCGTTGGTTATTACGGAACCTCCATTCATCTCTGAACCTGTCCCTGCCATAGTCAGCACAGCTCCGATAGGGAGAATTTTTGCATCCTCAGACGGGTCTTTTTGTTCCACCCAAAATGTCTGCCATGCGTCCCCTTCGTAGTTGGCGGCAGCTGCCACAGCTTTTGAATAATCAATCGTAGATCCTCCTCCTACTGCCAGAATGAAATCGATTCCATTCTCACGGACAGCCTTTACGCCTTCCATAACTTTTTCAAGGGTAGGATTGGGCATCACTCCGGGAAGTTCAACTACTTTTTTACCCGATTCGCTGAGCACTGACATTACGTCGTCGTAGATGCCGTTACGTTTGATTGAGCCTCCGCCGTAAGTGAGCAGGACATTATTTCCATATCCTTTGAGGGCTTCAGCAAGATGTTTCTTAGAGTCTTCACCGAAATAAAGTTTGGTGGGGTTTGAATATACAAAATTACCTAACATTACAAAAATATTTTTTATTCTTCTAATACACGGCTTATATTTATTATGCCGTCTCTATGTAATATAAACAATCCAGCCACTCAAAATTATAACCAAATTTTAAAATAAACCTACCAATAAACCCACAAGACCCACAGAATGGAAGATAAATTAAGAATCCGGAGAAACAGGACTAACAAACAGGATTGGTGGTGAACATAAAATAGTAAGACAGGCGTTAAAATATAAGTGAGTGAAAAGATTCTGAGCAAAAATAATAGTTGAGATAATGGGAGGAATTGGTTTTTCATATAGGAAGTATATAGCTGTAATTGCTTTGCAGATTGTGCTGGTGATGACTGTGCTTGACGTTACGCTTGTGAATGTCGCCCTTCCTGTGCTGGCAGGTGAATTTAATATAAGCAATTCATCCTCTGTATGGATCGTGACGATCTATCAGTTGGTTATAACCATGCTGCTTTTGCCGGTCAGTTCTATCGGCGATCTTCATAGCTATAAACGCACGTTTCTTGTAGGCGTTGTGATATTTACGGCCGCCTCCGCCCTTTGTGCTCTCTCTCAGAATTTCACCATGTTCGTTATTTTTCGTGCTCTTCAGGGCATAGGCGCGGCATGCGTAATGGGTGTGAACATAGCACTTGTGCGTTTAATCTATCCCAGGGAAATTCTCGGAAGAGGTATGGCGCTCAACGCCATGTGCATAGCAATCGCTACTGCTGCCGGTCCTACTATCGCGGGAGCAATTCTTTCGGTTGCATCATGGCATTGGTTGTTTCTTATTAACGTGCCGTTAGGAATAGGGGCGTTCTTTATTGGGTGGAGGCTGCTCCCTCAAAATCCGAAGGTAGAGGATAAACCGAAATTCGACAGTGTAAGCGCAATCGAAAATATGGTTGTCTTCGGTTTGATTTTCTATGCGTTGGGCAATCTTTCAAGAAAAGGGGATATGACCTTGAGTGTGGTTATGCTGACCATAGGAATCTGCGTAGGGATATTCTATATCCGGCGGCAATTCCGGCATACACAGCCACTTCTACCGGTAGATCTTTTCAAAAACTCTATGTACACTATGAGCATCGCCACCTCAGTATGTTCCTTCATAGCCCAAAACGTTACTATGATCGCACTGCCTTTTCTATATCTCGATAACTATCATTTTTCGGAAATCACCACCGGACTGCTAATGACTCCGTGGCCTTTGGCAACAATGATTGTTTCGCCTATAGCTGCAAGATATGTGGAGCGGCATAATCCGGGAGCTACTGCGGCTGTAGGCATGGCAGTATTTATTGTCGGTGTCGGACTGTTGCTTATGTGTGGCTCATCGCCGGCGGAATGGAATATTGCATGGCGAATGGCGATATGCGGTGTGGGATTCGGAATGTTCCAGACTCCGAACAATATAGTAATGGTGATGGCTACTCCCGTGCATCGCAGCGGGGGAGCAGGGGGAATGCAAAGCACCGCCCGTCTTGTCGGACAGACTTTGGGCGCTACAATGGTAAGCACTGTTTTTGCATTGATCGCTCTTGAAATGAATGCAGTAAGGGTGTGCCTTTACATTGCAATGGGGTTTGCCTTATGTGCAGGTATCTTCAGTTATACAAGGACTTTAGGACATAAAAACGAGCTCCACATCTAATCTGATTCCTTCCATTCCTGCAACATTTGATGAATGATTCAAGGTGGAGTGGCTGAACTTGAGTTAACGATTTAATTTTTCTTATATCGAATTTTTTCCTAATTTTGCAGAGCAATTCACAAAGAGTTGCTTTACAATGCACTGTTTAATTATCTTTTTTCAATCGGCTGCCCCTGCCATAAGAAACTGGGGATTTCTTGAGAACTGGAAAAGCACCGCTTCCTGCTGAGTTTCTGCGACAGAAACCCAAAATAGTTTATATTCTTTTTTAATCTGAATAACATTTAATTAATTCCAAAGAATTTTATGAACAATCCTCGATTGCTCGCAGGATGGTTGTGTGCCATCATGCTGAGCGGCGGAGTGTGCTCTTACAGTCAGAGGGTAATAACCCTTGAAGAAATTTTTGAGACAGCAGAAACACAGAGTGTTCAACTCCACCCGTACATTACTGCTCAAAAGGAGGCAGAGAAAGAGGTCGGCAAGGCAAAGGAGGCACGTCTGCCCGACATAGATGCCTCTCTTACGGTAAGCTTTATAGGCGATGGCTTCACCACAAAGCGTAATTTCAGTGATTATCAAAAGGCTCCCATTCCTCATTTAGGCACAGGGCTCTCTTTAGGAATAACTCAGCCAGTGTATACCGGAGGCGCCATAAGCAACGCTATTGAGCTTGCGGAACTTAAATCAACTGCCACGAGATTCACAACCGACCTGCAGCGCAACCGACTGCGCTTTGAACTGACAGGATTCTATCTTGACATTTATAAGTTCAGGAATCTACGTCAAGTTGTGGAGAGCAATCTGGCTTCTGCTTGTAAAGTGCTTTCAGAAATGCAGGCGCGATATGAGCAAGGCACCGTCTTGCAGAATGACATCACGCGCTATGAACTCTTAGCGTCAAACCTGCGCCTGCAGCTTATTAAAATAGACAATACTCTTGAAATTCTGAATGATAATCTGGTTACTGTATCCGGTTTGCCAAAAGATACGAAGGTAGAGCCGGATTCCACCATTTTGGCAAGAGCTTTGCCGAGAGAGGGGGAGATGTGGTGGCAGCAAGCAGCGGAGTCTAATTCACCTTCACTCAAACTGGCAAGGAAGGGAGTTGAAATAAGCCGAAAGGCGGAATCACTTATAAAATCCGAACGTTATCCGAAAATAGGATTGCAAGCCGGATGGACCATGGATGGGCCGATTCTTGTAGAGATTCCCCCTATCAATAGAAATCTGAGCTACTGGTATGTAGGAATCGGCGTTAACTATAATCTTTCATCTATCTATAAAACCAACAGCTCGCTTGCGAAAAGCAGATTATCGACTCAAAAGGCGATGGAGCAACTTGAGGCTGCAAATGAAGGCGTCAGTATGGCAGTGCGTGCAGATCATGTGCATTATCTTGAGGCCTATCAGGAATTAAAAACTCAATATAAAAGCGTGGAGTTAGCCGAACGGAATTATGAAACCGTTGCCACCAGATATGCGGAAGGAATGGCGCTTATCACTGATTTGCTTGATGCTGCCGACTCGCGACTTAATGCCCAGCAGCAACTTATAAACGCCCGCATAGATATAATTTACTATTATTACAAACTTTTATTCACTACAGGAAAGATATGAACCATCGCAGTAAGAAAATCCTATCATATATCGTATCAATAGTCGTCATAGTGGCAGCTGCCATTTGGGTAGGAAGCAAATTTATTCATTTGGGAGATGTTGAATTTACGGATAACGCTCAGGTGAATCAACAGATTGTGCCCGTCAACAGCCGGGTGCAGGGTTATATTAAGGAAATAAGGTTTAAAGAGTATGAGCAAGTTAAGAAAGGAGACACTCTGATAATCATTGATGACGCCGATATGCGCCTTAATCTTGCAAGAGCGAAGGCAGATTATGCCAATGCCTTGGCGGGGCGCAGCGTGGCAGATCGTTCGGTGGCAGCGGCGTCTGCAAATGTAGCTGTAAGCGAAGCCTCAATTGCAGAAGCGAAGGTCGTTATGGAGATGGCAGCCACAGATCTCGCACGATATGATAAACTATTGGAAAAAGATGCGGTAACACGTCAGCAATATGATGCTGCCAAAACCGATTATGAAGCAAAGAAAGCCAGATATGAGATGTTGGCGCGCCAACGTAATGCCACATCATCGGCTGTTGACGTGAGCAGAGGCAGGATCTCTCAATCGGAAGCGGGAATAGAGCTTTCCAAGGCTTTGGTTGAAACAGCTGAGCTTAATTTAAGTTATACTGTGATTATCGCCCCATGTGACGGGTATACTTCACGAAAGATTATACAGGTCGGGCAACTCGTGCAACCGGGACAGACTTTGCTTGACATAGTTGATTCGGGAGAAATATGGGTAACAGCCAACTATAAAGAAACTCAGCTGAAACATATCTTTCCGGGGAGCAGGGTAGAGATTAAGGTGGATGCGATTCCTGACGTAGTTTTTGAGGGAGTGGTAAAGGCTATTTCCACTGCTACGGGAGCTTCCTTATCACTGATTCCTCAGGATAATTCGGCAGGTAATTTTGTAAAGGTCCGTCAGCGCATTCCTGTCAGAATCGAGTTTCTTCCGAGCAATGATCCCGAGGAGATGAAAAAACTGCGTGCCGGAATGAATGTGGAATGTAGTGTGAGGTATTGATATGGCAGATTGGCATGCACCTCAGGGCCCTTTTGATATTCCGGATGTGAGGGGAATAATACCGAGACAACTGAAACCGTATCTTTTTATTTTCTTCGTGCTTATAGTGCAGTTTTCCGGAGGATTGTATCTGGCAGCTGCTACCGATATGGTGGGGACAACCGCACTGATGCAGGAAGACATACTGATGGCAGGCTATGCTTCACTGATAGGTCTTGCGGTCAATTTTGCCGTAATGTTCCGCATCAAGTTTCGGTTTTCGACCCGCACTCAGCTTATCGTGTGTGGCATAGTCCTGATAGCAGCGAACATGATATGCGCATATACAGAGAATGTGCCTCTGCTGGTGGGTACGTGTTTTGTTGCCGGTTGGTTTAGGATGCAGGCGACTTTTGCCTGTAATTCCACCATACAGCTTTGGCTTACTCCTGTGAGGGATATGGCTATTTTTTTCTGCTATGTTTATATTATTGTCGATAGCGTCATTCAGCTGAGCGGGATCGCCACAATCTATACGGTTTTCTTTTCTCAGTGGGAATATATGCACTGGATAATGATAGGTCTGCTTGCCCTTATGATATTGCTTGTCTTGATTCTGCTGAAACCCGTAAGGGGTCCGATGTTTATTCCCCTGCTTGGCATTGACTGGATAGGAGCAGGCTTGTGGGCAATATTCATGTTATGCTTCACTTTCATCTGCGTGTATGGAAATTTCTATGACTGGTGGGAGTCGGCAGAGATAAGGGGGGCTGCATTAATTGGCGGAATCTGCGCTGCTATAAACCTACGGAGGGCGTCATTCCTCCATCATCCCTACATTTCATTTATGGCGCTGCGAAATAAGAATGTATTGCGGGCTACGGGAGTCTATCTCATCTTCTTTACCCTTCTTGCCACCGAGCATGTATTCGAGCATTCCTACGCTTCAAATATCCTCGGTTTTGATGAGACAAATCTCATAGACCTTAACTGGTATGTCTTTGCAGGGATAATAGCGGGATGCGGGTTTACATATTTTACGTTCGCTTTGAGAAAATGGGCTTATAAGACGATGACCCTCATAGGATTTGGATTGGCTGCTATTTATTTGGCTTATTTTTATTTCCTGATTGATTACGGAGTGGAGAAGGAGATGCTCTTTATCCCATTGATGATAAGAGGAATGGCATCTGTCATAGTTTCAATTGTTTTCCTTACATCGATAGTGCAAAGCGAGCTTCCCTTTACCGTATTCCCACAGGCCCTGACAGTGAATGGATTTACCGGCGCAGTAATGGGAGCCACATTCGGACCTGCTCTTGTCGGGGAATGGCTGAAGCACACTATGGCTAAAAATGTATCTCTTTTGAGCACGAATGCAGTGGTTTTCAATCCGAAAATTGATGTGATGTCTTTACAATCTGTTTTCAGGGAGATACAGTTGCAAGCCCTTGTGGTGTCAATGAAGGAGATCTATGGCTGGTTATTGATTATGGCTGTAATGGCTTTGATATTAATACTTGTATGGTTTGTGCCGGTACGACCGTGGGCGATTTTTCCTAAATGGAGTACGGTTCGCCGAAGTCTGAAACATCTTGTTCGCACTTCATAGAAGTAATATCGGGCAGCACTCTCATAAACCCCTCCTTACCGGTCATTTCCATTGAAGGAATAAGAAGAGACCAAACGGAGGCAGCCACCATAACTCCGGCGCTATATATAAATAACGGTGAGATTCAAAAAAAATCTCACCGTTATCAGATTTTATTTTAAAGCCTCCTGTCAGAGGCTTTAAGACATGAAGTAATTATTCAGCATTTTTTTTCAGCCATTCGGTGCGCACTTTGTCGGGGAGGTGAGTGACTTTGAAGTCAGAGAAGGTAGCCCTGAATCCTTCTCCGTCAGGACAGGCTGCAAACATGCCTATTTTTACGGGGCGGTTGGCTTCCATCCAGGCATTGCGCATCATCCGGTAATCCTTGTCATCAAAAGAATAGAAAATTTCAATTGCATCCAGACGACGCACAGCCTTAATCCAGATGTGGTCTACAGGCCGGTCAAGGGCGATTACGCTCCAGTCGGAAGTATGGTGTGTAACTACGGTGCTGAGATTATATTTTCCGTCGACATACTCTATTCCGGTCTTTATGTAGTTTTCGTGGTCGATGCGAATCATCATTCCCGCCTGGTCGAAACGAACCTTATAATCGCCGGATATTTTCACTTTTGCCTCAAATTCCCCGCCATATTCTGCATAGTAGAAGGGAGCATCATCAACAGTAAATCCATAATGAGATATGCGCCAATAATCACTCTTGGGCGTAACGTCCATTGAGAGTTTACCATCTGAGACTGTCCAGTTGGCAGGCTCGTTAAACCAGTTCATCTTTTCGAGAGTCTGGGCTGTTATCGTTTGAATTGAGATAAGAGTGAAAAGAATTGCAAAAAGTTTGGTTTTCATGATTCTGGAAGAGATAAACGGTATTTCTGTTTTATGTCAGATTCTCAACACGGCCCTACTTACCAACGTTGATAGTGTACGTTTTCAGGTTTCCACTTGTCTTTTGGTTCTGACGACTGAGCGGGATGTCCGAGTGTAATCACACTAAGGGGTGTGATGGTGGATGGAATGCCTAACACTCTTTTTACTCCGGGAAGAATTTCAGGATTGGGATAGACTCCACACCATACCGCTCCTAATCCATAAGCATGAGCGGCAAGGAGAATATTTTCAGAAGCAGCAGAGCAATCTTGAATCCAATAGTCGCCCGCCATGCCTTCAAGTTTCTTCTCCATGTCGCCGCATACAACAATGGCAGCGGCAGCTGTTTTAAGGTTCGACCAGGGATGGACATTTGCGATAGAATCAAGCATTTCGCGTTCTGTAACGACAATGAATGCCCAAGGCTGAGCATTGACGGCTGTCGGGGCAGCCATGCCTGCTTTTACGATTGTTTCCAAGGTGTCTTTCCCGATTGTTTGCGACGTAAATTGCCTTACACTTGTGCGAGTCATTATATTGTTGATGACTGCCTGAGTATTATCGGATGCAGCTTCAGGGGAGGGTTTGCTGTCGGAACAGGATGCCAGTAATGAAATGCCTGCAAAAACAGCAGCAAGGGTTTTAAAAAGATTCATATTGACAGAGATTATTTGTTTCAACCACAAAGTTAATGATTATTTTGATAATTAACCTCTGTCATTGGCAATAATATTTTTGGGAGAGTGCTTATATTCAAGCGCCGTAAGAAGTTTCAGGTTTACTAACATTTCTTGCACCACAACGGCATTATTATGTTCGCGATCGCGTGAGGAATAAAGAAGCGTTACAGTAGGTTTGCCTTTTAGGGTTTGCCTTAATTTGTCGAATGCCGGATTTGCTTTCAACTCGGCTTTATATTTCACCACAAATTGCTGCCACAAATTATCGGGATCTTTGTGAAACCATTCGCGAAGTTCTGTTGATGGAGCAATATCTTTGTCCCATAGGTCGTAATGGAAATTTTCATGCGAAAGGCCACGCGGCCAAAGGCGGTCAATATAAACACGGAAACCGTCTTTTCCCTCTTCGGGATCGTAAGCTCTTTTTAGTTGAATCATCTGAGGCATAACTAAATTCTTTTCTATTACAACATTCCGAAGCGCGATAAGTTTCAAATGTAAGCTTTACAGCACGTCAAGGGGCATTGAATTTTATTCTCTTTGAGCAATCGATGGTATGTCTTGAGAATCCTGTCTTATTTGTTATGGAGGCACTTAAGATTTTTGGATGTGCCGTGATAAGCTTATCTACAGTCATCTCTTTCAACGTTAATTTACCAATAAGCATTTTTGACGTTTCTAAGATGTCATTTTGGCGTTTTTGACTCTTCTCATCTGATATGATGAGTACGATTGTAGATGTCTGCTGAAATTCCAATGTACCAATATTGTGGAAAGAATATACTTTATGGAATAGAGTTCCGGTTACGTATTATTTCACACAAAAGTTGGCAGCCTGCTGCAAGGAAAAATTCTCTTATAAGATTTGAATCTACTATTGTTTCTTTTCCAGATAACCCATCTTCCCAACATTCACTAATCCCATAAATATCGACACAATCAGACAGATGACATTCAGCATCTTCGTAAAGAGAAGATACATCATATGCGATTATATCAAGTTTTGAAGCTATTATTGGAGAATATTCAGCTGATAGCTTGACATACGGGTCTGCACCACTGGCTAATAAACGCTCACATTCCTTAAAATTAAATTTTAGACCGGCTTCATATAGCAAACAATCGATTTTTCGATAACCCATCTTCTCGATATGATCCAAAGTCCCATCAAGCATAAATTCGAAATCATCTTCTTTATCAAACCATGCAAATGGCTGTAACGACTCCTTAAAATCCTCAAGGAAATTTTCAGGTATCGGTATAATGGAAGCGAGGTAATCAAGTATGCGTTGATTCTCTCTGCGCATGTTCTCAACTATAGGTAAAAAATGGGTAGACCAATTATCTCCATTAAAGATAACTTTATTTGCGTATCCCATGCGATAAAGAGAATATACACCCATGAAGCATCGGTTATCCTGAGCTTCAAATTGTCGAATGAAATCTTCTGACCTATTTTGAAGCAGATACATTAATAGATGATTGTTTTGGGAAATTTCGTTCCCTTCATGATACTTGTTATTATACATAGTGTATTTTCCTGATTTAAGTTGAATGTCAGGACATAATCCCTGGAAGGGATTGTCGTGAGGTCGTAGACCGGAAGGAAACCCCTTTCAGGGCACAAAGGTAAATATTTTTCAGGGTTTTCCCTCATTAGATTCATAAATTTGTGAATTGAGAAACTTTTCGTATTTTTGTGTCGTAATAGAATTATATAATAGTCGAATTCTGAGAATAATATTTAAGAGACCTTTATACTAAAGGGGAGTGTAGGGATAAAAAACATCGTTACAGAATAGACTTAACCAAACGCTATAAACATGGTATCGATTGATTTAGGCTATCTGTAATATTGTTAAACTATCAAACTATTACGATTGACATGATTACACTGCAAGACGTTGCTCCAGATATGATCACGAACAATCTCACTCCGTTTGAGACAACCCATCCGGGAGAACTTATTAAGGATGAACGTGAGCCAAATAGTATTACTCAGGCAAAGCTCGCTGCAAGTATAGGTGTTAAGTCTTCTCTACTTAGTGAGATTATCAAAGGCAAGAGGGGATAATACATAAATTGCTTCATTTATGAAGCTTCTATCTTCAATTCGCAATATCGCAGCGGTGTTATAGGCATTGTATAAATTGCAGGAATATGTAAGATTTATAAAAAAGATAAAATATGAGTACACTAAAAAGAGTATTGGATAAATTTAAGCCTGAAACTGAATCTGAACTTGACGAATGTTTTAATGAGGTAGCCGAGGCATTCCTTTATGGTGGTTATATCTCGGTATCTGATTACAAAGAAGAGCGGTACAGAATTTTCATTCGTACCGTCGAGTTTTATTGCCATTACGAGGGTGACGAGAAAGATTTACCCAAAGACCCGATTGTATATCACCGAAATGGTAGATATGTCGAAGGGGAGGTGCCTTATTTTCCATTAATGTCATTTCATGCACATGCATCAGGATATGATATTACTTTTGAGAATAAAGACTTGCAACTTCGTTCATCAGCGTTAATTCGTGCGTATGAGGTGTATGATGTGAAACGAGAGACCTATCTACACTATGATAGAGAGAAGAAGCTATTTGTTAGTTGTAATGATTCTAAAGATAGAGTGAATAAGCAATCAACGTATCTATATAACTTTCTTAATGGCTTTTCTGACAACAATATAAAGTGGATTGATACACCTATTATTGCACAGCATCAAAATTTGAAATCCGCTCAACGTCAAAACGTGTATAACTATAAATACGACGAGGATAAAAAGGATTGGATTAAACAATCCACAAAGGACGTACGAGAGTGGAGCTTTACTCGTTTAGATGAGATCGAAAATATTGTGGATTAGGTTTGCCGTTTTGGATACGGTCGGCTGTTAGTATTAGTACTAATTTGCATTATTTAACTTAAACACCGTAAGTTATGAGGATAATTCACTACTTTTCTCCGTGGCTCAAAAGCCTCAAGAAATATCAGTCGGTATGGGCGCAGATTGAGTCTGTACTCATTGCCGAAAATGAAATCTACGATTTTGTACCCAACGCTGCCGATATTTGGGTTCGTGATTTTATGCCCTTCCAACGGCATGATGGAGAATTTGTTGTTTATCGTTATAATCCCGACTATTTGCAATGCGAAAACACCAAATATATAACCAATTGCCGGGACGCATTTCTTGCGATAGGTGGAAGCGAAGCATTATCATCTTCCGTTTGTAAACACACTTCTCTTATAATTGATGGGGGTAACATGATACGTTGCACCGATAAGGATGGAGTGGACTGTGTTATCATGACAACGAAGGTTCTGTATGAGAATCCGGGACTTTCACATCATGAAATCTTGCTCGAGCTTGACGACATATTCAATGCCGAAGTTATCCTAATCCCCTGGGACACCGAAGAAAAAACCGGCCATGCCGACGGAATGGTTAGAAGTATTGGCAAAGGTCGCCTTCTGATGAACTGCTATACAGATATGGATCCCAATCTTGGAATGATCATAAAGAAGGCTCTCAGCAATAGATTTGAGATTCAGGACCTGACGTATGGCTCAAAGTTCCGAAATAATAGCTGGTGCCATCTCAATTACCTTGAGCTACGAAATACTATTCTCGTGCCTACGGCAAACATTGCCTCCGATAAGTTGGCAATATCTCAACTGGAATCAATCATGTGCAAAAAGTGCATTCCTATCTCAATGTCAAAAGTCATATCCGAGGGAGGAGCCATGCACTGTATTTCATGGAGCATGAACACTCAAATCTTTATGGAGGAGAAAATTGGATTCCTTTTCAGATGTGCCATACATTCCAAACTGACAACAGAAACTCACTGCAAAATAACGATAAATCCCCGATTATCAAAGTAATATCCAAATTTTAACATTCCTCTTCGCGTCCTGTGCCGTACAAATTCAGTAAAAATGCGCTTGTCTCAAATCTCTCCTAACAATCACTCCGATTCTCTGATGAAACGGGTTATTCGTTCGTTGACGATGCGGGTATAGTTGCGTTTCGCTTTTTCGGGTAGGTAGCTTTGGGCTATTAGGTTTATTGCCCCATCGGGTAATGACACGTACTTGTCAAGAATTTTATCCATACGCCGTTTTACTAAGCCGATTTTGTTGCCGAATCTCTCAAAGTCAAGACGGCAGGGATGACCGGTTTTATCAAACACGTCGCTTTTCTCAATGTCCGGAGATAGTCCTCCGTCAAGACCAAGATCATCTCCGTTGACATGAAGGCTGGTGTTCAGAAGATCGTATGCCGGAGCTAAGCGGTAATCTTGCCCGTTAAGAATTAGAGAGAAATTTTTAAGGTGGGCATCTCCGTTTGCGTAGATATAGTTGAATACGACCAATTCAAAGAACCGTTCCA
>CAMWSM010000041.1 GCA_947176915.1 uncultured Porphyromonadaceae bacterium
TTTTTTTGATGAATGTTGTAAAAAAAGAGGCTGCATCTATTTTGACACAGCCTCTAATTTGTAGGCTTTTACTTAAATAGGTATTGAGAGGAGATTGACTGATTGTTGTGGATTCGGCGGATTGTATCTGCAAAAAGCTTGGCTACCGGAAGAACTACCGCTTTCGGATTATCTTTACCGTAGGGGATGGAGTCAGTAAAGATAATCTCTGTAAGCCCGGACTTGATTACCCGATCTGTTGCAGGGTCACTCATTACGGCATGGCTGCAAAGGGCACGCACTGATTTGGCGCCGAATTCAAGAAGAAGATCTGCGGCTTTAGTGATTGTTCCGGCTGTATCGCTGATGTCATCAACAAGCACAACATTCTTATCCTTCACATCACCAATGACGGTCATATTTGCAACAACATTCGCCTTGGCACGCTGCTTATGGCACAGCACGAGAGGCACATCGAAATATTTAGCGTAGGAGTTTGCTCTCTTTGCACCACCGACATCCGGAGAAGCAATCACCATTTCCTCTAAGTGAAGGCTTTCAATGTAAGGAATAAAGATGGAGGAAGCGTAAAGATGGTCTACCGGCACATCAAAGAAACCCTGAATCTGATCGGCATGGAGGTCCATGGTTATGAGCCGATCAATGCCTGCTACACTGAGAAGATCCGCAACCAATTTGGCTGCAATAGAAACTCTCGGCTTATCCTTACGATCCTGACGCGCCCATCCGAAATAGGGGATGACGGCCACAATTGTGGCTGCCGAAGCACGCTTCGCTGCATCAATCATAAGGAGCAACTCCATCAGATTGTCAGAATTGGGAAACGTTGACTGCACAAGATAAACTTCTGCACCACGGATTGATTCCTCGAAACATATTTCGAACTCACCGTCGGCAAAAGTCTCTATTTTCATTTTGCCTAATTCTATGCCCAGATCCTTGCAGATTGACTCTCCAAGGTAATGACTCTTGGTGCCTGCGAACACCTTAATGGGCGGAAGATAATTACTCATATTGGAATTGGAAAAAAATGGTCGTGCAAATTTAGAATTATTTTTTTGATTTTTTACTATCTGATCCTTTTTATTTCTGTTCAGCCTCCTCATTTTTAACAGACTTCTTCATGTTGCTTCTTCCTATAGGCAACACTACCGCATCTGCAGCACTAAGATAGACTGAGATGGTGGAGTCTGCTTTCAAGTTGAGCTTATGAGGTTTCCCCCATAGTAAATCCGGACTTACCGTGCTTCCTTCCGGAATCTGAGCCGCTTCAAATGCTGCTTGAGGAATCATAAGGTTGACGTGCGCCTCCTCTCTTGAAAAATTCACTATTATAAGGAGCACCTCATCATCTTTATAACGTATAAAGGCAAACTGACGATGCGGGTCAAATCCCGGCTGACGGAGATTGGCATACATCAGGTCGAAGAAGCCACCCTCACATATAGCCTTTCTTTCATTGCAAAGATTTAATACTTTCTTATATACATTCCTGAGCCATTTCTCATGCGGAGTCATCAATTCTTCATTACATTTCCCCCGGTTCATCCATCGCCGGATTGTGGAGAGGCTCCAGTAGTCGAATATCGTGGTGCGGTCGTTATCACCGGCGAATCCTTCGTAATCCCGTCCGGGCTCACCGAGTTCCTGTCCGTAATAAATCAGGAACGGTCCGCGAGAAATCATCGCAGAAGTTACCAACGACGGTATCACCCGAAGAGAATCTCCTGCGTAAGCCTTAGAACCGAAACGCACTTCATCATGATTCTCAAGGAAATTCAACATTGAATCACCAATGCCATCCACGGTCTGCCAACATCCGGTCAGTTGAGCTGCCGACCATCCCTGAGTCTCGATTCCAACAAGCGTATCATAAAGATTCACCTTGTCATAAAGATAGTCAAAGCAACCATAGTCAAGGAAAGGACGATACAATCCAACATCATAAATCTCCCCTATGAACATTATATGAGGATAAACCGATTTCACCTGAGGAATTGCCCAATGCCAGAAAGCAAGAGGAACCATGAACACCATATCACATCGAAATCCGTCCACACCTTTCGCAGCCCAATAGCGCAAGATATGAAGCATTTTCATCCATGTGTCAGGGACAGGATGAAAATGATCTGAATGATCATTATAATCGTGACCGTAGTTCAATTTTACGGTTTCATACCAGTCATACTCACCGCAAAAAGCATTGAAACAGTCATTGCCCGTTGCTTTCGCAGGGAACTCAACGTATGGCTTATCACCCTCTGCCGACAGGTTGATGGTAGGACAGAATTGCTGATTTGTAATGTAATAATAGTTGTTATCCCTTGCAAAGCCCATATCTATCCTGTCTTTGGCGCCAAAATCTTCTATCCCTACAGGAGCCATGTCGGAATGATATACACGAGCCGTGTGATTGGGTACAAAATCTATTATAACCTTCATCTTTTCTCTATGAATCCTGCGCAGGAGGCTCTCAAACTCCTTCATTCTGTTTGGCACCGAAGTTGCTAAAGCCGGACACACATCATAGTAATCCTTTATGGCGTAGGGAGAGCCGGCCTCTCCTTTCACAACATTAGGATTATCCTTCTCTATTCCATATTCCGTGAAATCTGTTTTTGTGGCATGCTCTATTACTCCTGTCAGCCAAAGGCAATTAACTCCTAATTCCTTAATTGAACGCAATATCTTCGGAGTGAAGTCATTAAACTTTCCGCTCCCGTTCTGCTTAAGGGTGCCCCAGGGCACACAATTCGGATTCAGATTTGTGAAGATTCTCGGAAAGAGTTGATAGATGATAAGTTTTTCTTTATGACTGTCCATTGTATGTTGGTTTTGGTAGCATTGAAATTAGATTCCTCTGCGATTTTTTTCTTTCATTATTCTTTCCAACGCCTTGCACCCTGTTTCATAACCTACTTGCACTCCATGGCGCAACGCAGATAAATCAAAGGTCTTTATGTGGGAAAGTGTTGACACGGTTATGACATGGTCACACAACCTAATATCCTGAGGAGTGTTGGCTTTCATCATAAGATGAAATGATCTGTAGGCTATGTCTATGACAGAAGATCTATATTGGTAGCTTCTCTGCATAGGACTGCAGTCAAGGCCATATAGTGTAGTGCAATAATCACGTATAGCCCAAGCCGGCAAATTACGTAGCACCCCGCCGTCAACGTAATTTACTCCCTTAATTTTCACAGGCTGGAAAATTATGGGGATGCTACATGAAGCCATCACGCGAGGCACGATCTCCCCTTTTCCCCAGCCGACAGACTTTCCATGATCGAAATCAGTGGCGCAAATCACTGTCGGGATTTTCATCTCTTCCAGATTCTTTACAGGCAACCAGCTTTCCAGCAGTTTGCCGAATCTATTTAGCTTCAGAAATCCCTCTTTGGGAATGGCCCATTCAGTGAAGTCGCTGAATCCATTAGCTTCTTCAAAGCATTGAATAATCTCGTTCGGGGTAAGTCCGGCACCATAAAGAGAGGCGGCTATGGAGCCTGCCGATACTCCCGAAAGAATGTCAGGATGGATGCCGAATTGCTCAAAGGCCTTGAGCACTCCAAGATGTGAGAAGCCTTTGGCGCCTCCACCGCTTAATGCCATGCCAATGATTGATTCCTTTCTAAACCTGAAGCGGTCTAATATACCCTCGATTTTCCAAACCATAGAAACATCGTTTTCAAATCCGGATTTTCCGAATATTAATCTTTAGATTTGCAAATTTAGTCATTCTGCAGGATTTTTCCCATTTTTATCCGATTTATTTTCATCTTCAGACTTTTTACGTCGTCGCAACCATTTGAAGGCATCATCAAAATCTTTCCTGAAAATGATGCCGAGACCTTGGGTTGTAAGAGCTTCCCGAAGATAATAATTCTGATCGTTGAAATGGTTATAAGCCTTCAATCGCAGATTTCCACTGCGGTTGAGCAGATACTCTATATCGAAATCCCCTACGAATGTAGTAGTGGAAGTGTTGCGATCGCGATAGCCGAAATTACCGTTGATAAGGAGTCGGTTATTGAGTAATCGGGAAGAGAGAGCCACATCAAACTCCACATCTGAGAAATCTCCCTTATCGCTTCTTATAGAGGGGGCGAGAGTGAACTTATCCGTCATCTGCCCTATGATATTGGTAAGCTGCGAAGAGAGGGTGCTGGAGGCGACCGCTGCCAGTTCTCCGCCATTGCTGCTCGTTCCCATATATTCAGGCGTGTAGAATCTGTTCAAGGCAAGGAGATATATAATCTGACGGCTCATCATGTCATCCGTAGAGATAATGCTTTTGACCTTACGCTCCACATCCTGTGTCAGGGTCGGAAGCTCTATATCGAATGTGATATCAGGATGCTGCATCTCCCCCTTTACCATAAGCAGAGCGTCAACCGGCACATTCGTGCGGTTTAATTCTCTGTCTGTAGAGAAACTTTTATCAAGATCAGAAAGATTTGTGTTTACCCTATAGCTCGCAGTGATGTCAAGCAATGCGTTCATCGGGTCGCCGTTGAAGGAAATTGAGCTCCCCTGCTTTATAACGAAGTCTTTAAGGATCAGATCCTGTAATGAGAAATTATAATTGCCCTCTTCAAGGGTATATTTCCCGAACATCTGAAACTCATCATTCTTTGTCTCATATCCCATCTGCAACGCGCCGGCTCCACGTGCCGTGATCTTATCGCCGGCTGCCGGATCCATCACGAGAGTAAACAACGAACTCGGAGTTACCGAAGCTCTTAAATCAAGGATAAAATTAGAGGGCGGCGCATCTTGCGTATTCATCTGCTTTCTGAATCGGGCAAGAATATCCTCCACGGAGTCTTTACGTTCTTTCATTTCCTTCTGTTTTCTCTTGTCGGTAAAAGTAAGGAAATTGTAATCTCCCGCTGCTTCAGTCTCATTCAATACAAAAGTAAATGACGACGGACCCACCACCGACATATCAACACTTACAGACACTACTCCGGGCCAACCTCGCACAAGAGCACCTCCACTCCCGTAAACCGTGCCATACCAGTCCGGATTCAGGCTGGAATTAGTGTCATAACACAACAGATTCCTTGCGTCGGAAAGACGGAAAGAAAACCTCGGGTCATGGAAATATCTATGTGTCAATTGTCCTGTCAGAAGAGCTGAATTTCCATCCTTGTCATATAGCCTGAAGGAAGGTATCTCTATCTTTCCGGGTCGTAAAAAGACCGAATCGCTGCCATGATAGTAAGTATTTGTAAAATCCAGCTTCATCGATAATGAGTCTGCATATATGTCCCCGGCGAGATCTATGTCGCTGAATGTTCCGAAAAGTTTGGCACTCCCGCTGGCATAACCCTTCACCTCTGAAGAGAATGCGCTCATAAAAGGTGCAAGGAAATCTACAGGCACCCGGTCTGCGTCAATTCCAAAGCTTAATGAATCTCTTCCGATCCATATGCCTCCGTCTACCTTAGCTGTCATCTTTCCACCTTTTCTTATATCCGCAAGGATCTCAATCTTCTTGTCATCATTCATCCAGCGGCTCCTTATATCACCGTCTCCCAAAAGCGCTCCATTATATGAAAGATCTTTTATAAAAAGTTTTTCTGTCGACATAACCGGAGTCTTGCTCATTAGACGCGATCCTGTCAGGGCTCCCGTTGCGACGCCTCCAAAAGTCACATAATTAATATTAAGAGTATCAAAAATATAACCTAAGTCTATGTCGGCAAGAGAGATATGAAGGGAATCATCAGACGATTCAGAGACTCTTCCCGCAATTTCAAGAAACTGATTGTCATGCCATATCCGAAGAGGATCAATCTCAACAGTCTTTTCCTTATAGATGATCTCACTCTCCCCTATATTCCATCTTGCACTTCCCGCTTCAAAAATAGAGGGCTTTACTTTTACGCTCACCTCCGGCTTCCTTGCCATATCATTCCGGCTCACCTTCCCGTCAAGACTTACCCTTCCTTTAAAATTGGGACTCTCCGGAGTATTCCAGTCGATGTCTGCCAAGACATTATCCCTCTCTCCCCATAGTCGGAGATTAAGATCCGTATCCCCCTTTTTGGTAGGGAAAATGGACGCTATGTCAACATTAAAACTACCCCTTACTCCGTCTGCTTCCGCTACAAGATGACTCCCTCTCAACAGTTTGTTTTTCCCTTGCTGAAGATAGGGAATGTCAATCTCTGTCTTTAATGTCGAGGCCTCTCCGTCAAGTCTGCCGGAAACTGCGACAGGAACAAGAAGGCGGACAGGAAGATTTAAAAATTCCGTCCAGCCATTATCAGGATGCAAGAGCATAGAAAATTCAGTATATGTATTCTCCCCGGCCAAACTATTTTTATTAGGGGAAACAAGACTTGGAAATACTGAATGCAATATCCCCTGAGCAACTCCCGGAAGGGATGTGAGACTGTATTCCCCGATCAATTCCATATCTAACCAGTCGCATGCCAGTTTTATTTCACTCTCTCTATCCTCCTTAATTGAATATGCACACAGCCTGTTTAAGGATAAGGATTTTCCTCCGGAAGAATAAAAATTAAAATCATTGACTTCTATTTTCCCCACCATATTGTCAGGATTATTTCCGTTCAATTCTGCATTTAGCGCGGCATTGATTCTATAGTCGCGATAATTTGTCATAAAACCCAACATCGAAGGAGAGAAATCAGCCATCACCCCCTCTATCTTCCATACACTCTCTTTCCCGTCAAGATGAATGTCGCCGCTTAAATTACCTCTGCCGATATAATTGTCCATCTCAATATCTGCCTGAAGATTCTTGCCCTGCTTTTGCGCAGAAAGATTTATCCCTCCTACGTCCACTCCTTTATATAGCGCTTCCTTAATTTCTATCTCCGTTTTTCCATCCACATCCTTCCCCCTCCAGACACCTTCAAAATCCGCTTCGGTCTTTATCAATCCCAAATCATTACGGACAAGCAATTTTCCAAGATCAAAGCCATCAGTATAGATATGGGCTTTAACCTCACCTCCCCTTGGAGTAAGATGGCGTGTTTGGGCTTCTATCCTTAAATCCCCATTTGCAGTACCCACTTCCAGTTCTCCGCTATAATCCCCTTTTGCGATCTCGCCCGTTCCCTCCAAGTCAATGCTCAGCGGAATTGACCTTCTTATAAAATCTTTTGCCTTCAAACCTTTTTCAGGAATCAAGGCGAGCCATCCCTCCGAGCCACTTCCTGCAAGCTCAACCAGGAAATGATTTATCGAGAAAACAGACTCATTAAAATTTCCTGAATTTGACAATTCTCCCTGCATACTTACTTGAATCCCCCCCTCCTCATCTAAATTCAACCGCTCAATCCTCACGTCATGCATATTCCCGGAAGTTTCCAAAGTCAGTGTGATAGGGTTATGGAGATAATGCAAAGGTTGCCAGAAACAAGCAAAGTCTGAAGGGGTAACCCTGTTATCAATCATTACAAATTGATGATTCCCCTTCTGCAGCGATTCAACGATATGATTAAAATCCTTAAAATTCAATGAAAAATCTGAAGGAAGGATTTTGGTTCCCGGAAGCTCGACAACAAGATTATTTACAGAAATGGATGTGGAGGTAATATGGGTCTGCAAAGCTAATTTCTCCATATTGAAACCTCCGGACATTTTAAACGCCAGCCGTCGGAGATCAATAATAAAATCATCATTTTTCAAGCGCGGGATATTCAGATCCGCCTTCAGATCCGAAATATTCAAATGATTGAAATCCGTACCCGGCTGCTGCTTCAACGGCTGCCATTCTCTGTTGAAGGTAGCCGAGCAACGGCGAAGCACCACATTACGCAATTTAATGTCAAACTTCGTGGGAGGCTTATTCTTATCTTTGGGTTTAAAGGCGTCTATTATAAAGGCTATATTCAGGGGAGCTCCCTCTGCCGGTTGCGACACATCCGCCCTCAGTCCTATTATCTCTCCATAGCTGAACTCTACCTTCCCCTCGGACAAGAGTTTCCAGAGACTTACACCGACCCCGACTGTCTCAACATAAAGACATTCCCTCCCCGAGAGATCATTGACTGACAATCCCTTTACCACCACTTCGTTAAAAGGCTTTACAACAAGATTATCTATTTTCACCTCACTTCCCAGGAAGGCGGAAATTTCCTTAACGGCAATACCCTTTATTCTGTTTTGAACCGCAGGAACAGAAAGAAGCACATATATCCCGAGATAGATGCCTACTACGGCAAGCACCGCCGTAAAAAGCACACTACGCGCCACTCTGTATATCTTTCTGTGTAGCTTCATTAATCGGGATAGAGTCTGTAAAGAGAGTGCAAATTTAACTAAAATTCCGCAATAATCGGCAAATACCATTTTCTATTTT
The DNA here is from genome assembly GCA_947176915.1 of uncultured Porphyromonadaceae bacterium. Classification (GTDB taxonomy): domain Bacteria; phylum Bacteroidota; class Bacteroidia; order Bacteroidales; family Muribaculaceae; genus Lepagella. The sequence continues at coordinate 8,345 of CAMWSM010000041.1, forward strand.
GCTAATCCAATAAAATCATCTATCTTTGTAGTGAAATTGGAAACACAGTTATGAGTGTAAATATTCTCGGAATTGAATCTTCGTGCGATGACACTTCAGCTGCCGTCATTTCCGACGGCATTCTGAAAAGCAATGTCATTGCCGGGCAAAAAGTGCATGAAGCATACGGAGGCGTAGTGCCCGAATTGGCTTCGCGAGCCCATCAGCAAAACATAGTGCCCGTCGTAAGCGAGGCATTGCGTCGTGCCGGAATAGATAAATATGATCTTTCGGCAATTGCGTTCACACGTGGACCGGGACTTCTTGGGTCACTTCTTGTCGGCACATCTTTTGCCAAGGGTATGGCAATAGGGCTTGACATACCTCTCATTGATGTCAATCACCTTCATGCTCATGTGCTATCTCACTTCATCCGTCTTTCGGAGGATGATGAGGTGCCTCAGTTTCCTTTCATCTGTCTTTTAGTGTCAGGAGGCAATTCTCAGATTGTGCTCGTAAAATCTCCCTACGAAATGGAGATTGTCGGCAAGACCATAGATGATGCTGCCGGAGAGGCATTTGACAAATGTGCAAAAGTCATGGGTCTACCCTATCCCGGCGGTCCGCATATAGACCGGCTCGCCTCTAAAGGGAATCCTAAGGCTTTTAAATTCAGTAAGCCTCACATTCCCGGACTCGACTATTCCTTCAGCGGGCTCAAGACCTCCTTCCTCTATACTCTTCGTGACGAGCTTAAGGAGGATTCTGATTTTATTGAGAAAAATAAAGAAGATCTTGCCGCCTCACTTCAAGCCACAATAATCGATATTCTCCTGTCTAAACTAAAAAAAGCATTGTTGCAATATCCTGTCAAAAGCCTGGCTATCGGAGGAGGCGTGTCAGCAAATTCCGGAGTCAGAAAAGCTATAGAGGAATTTTGCCATAATTACGGGCTTAAGGCTTGGATTCCGGAAAGGGCTTTCACAACCGACAATGCGGCGATGGTGGCGGCTGCAGGTTACTTTAAATATATTAATAAAGAATTTTGCGACCTTTCCCTCCCCCCCTTCTCAAGAGTTACTATCTAAAGGTGTCATTTTTATTAATCCTGTAGAACACATTCCAACATGAAGGAAAATAATACCCCATCTTCTGCCGGACCTGATCGGGATCTCCATACGGAAACCCGACATGTGGTCATTTACGGATATACTCGCCAGGAGCTTCAGAAGGTTATGAAACATTTTGAGGCTCAGCTTCCGGAATTTGTAAAGGTTACGATCGACACCAGCAATCTTGTCTCCAAAATAACGATTACAGGCATTGAGTCAGGACTTGAACTCCTAAGGTTTAAAATGAATCGCTATCAGCAAAATCTCAATGACATTTTCACTGAAGACGTTGTCAGCATTGAAGATAAGACCGTAGCTCAGGTGCTGGGTGAACTTCTCACAGAGAGAGAGCTGACAGTAGCTTGCGCGGAAAGCTGCACAGGTGGTAATCTTGCTCACAGAATAGTTCAGGTGCCGGGGTCTTCCGCCTATTTTTTAGGAAGTGTGGTGAGCTATGCAAATAACGTCAAGACAGAGGTGCTCGGAGTGCCCAAAGGAGATATATCTTCAAAGGGAGCTGTAAGCAAAGAAGTTGCGGAAGCAATGGCTCGCGGAGTGGCATCGCTGATGAGAAGCGATTGCGCCATAGCAACCACGGGCATTGCCGGTCCCGACGGAGGCACGCCATATAAACCGGTCGGCACAGTCTGGATTGCCGTAAAGTATGGGGAGACCATAGTGAGCGAATGCCTTCATTTCAAAGGCGACCGCAATACGGTGATTGAAAGTGCTACCAATCATGGAATGGTGATGCTTATAAATCTTCTGCGCAACAGTTATGTGATGCAGGAGGATTTCAACGACGACTGAATGCCGCAGCTTTGGTAAAATAAGTTTCTAATCCATTAAAAAATAATTATGAAATTTGCAAGGTTGGAATTTTTTAACTAACTTTGCACCCGGTTTGTGGCACATCCTTTAAAGTCGCCTTTCCGATGCACCTGGCGATGATATGAGAACTGAGATGGCGGCCTCATTACCTATAGACTTTTTTATTGCACTAAAAAAACAACAGCCATGTCAAAAGTTTGTCAGATTTCAGGCAAAAAGGCGTCTGTGGGCAATAATGTTTCCCACTCTAAACGTCGCACCAAACGCAAGTTTAACGTAAATCTACACAGAAAAAAATTCTACTGGGTAGAGCAGGATATGTGGATTGAGCTCCTCGTTTCAGCTCACGCTCTCCGCACTATCAACAAGATCGGTCTTAACGCCGCTCTCAAGAAAGCAGAGAAAGAGGGTAACCTCGACTTTAAAGACATAACTATCGTTTCTCTCTAATCTCATTTCTATATTATGGCAAAGAAAGCTAAAGGCAACAGAGTTCAGGTGATTCTTGAATGTACTGAACATAAAGCAAGCGGAATGCCCGGTATGTCTCGTTACATCACTACTAAAAACCGCAAGAATACTACAGGACGTCTCGAGTTGAAAAAATACAACCCGATTCTGAAAAAAATGACCATTCACAAAGAAATAAAATAAGCACTGAACTATGGCAAAGAAAACCGTCGCGTCTCTTCAAAAAGGTGAAGGCCGCACATTCAGCAAAGTTATTATCATGGAGAAATCTCCTAAGACAGGCGCTTATGTCTTCAAAGAGGAAATGGTGCCTAATGATGCCGTGCAGGCTGCTCTTAAATAAGTCAGCACTCTGAATTCACAAGAATATTTTTCTCCAATATAATAATATATCAGCAAGTCTCTTTTTAGCGACTTGCTGATTCTTTATTTAAGAATATGATATGGAACAATATCTTATTTCTATAATACTGTTTCTGATCGGATTTGCTGCCGGGACGCTTTTAGCAGCCGGCATATTTCGAAAACTCCGTAGAGAGGAAAAGATTTTCCTTGAGGAGCAACTGCAACAGAAAGAGGAGACCATTGCCCTGACAATAAAGGAGAAGGAGGAAACCATACGGCGTCTTGAGGTTAACCACAAGACTGCTCTCGAATTGCTTCAGAATAAATTTGACTCAACGGTCAAGCTTATGCAGGAGGAACTCAAAAACCTCACTAATGACATGCTTAAAAAGCGACAGAAGGAATTTCAGGAATCCTCTTCTGAAAAAATTGATTCCATACTCTCCCCTTTGAATGAGTCGATCAAGGGCATGAAGCTGGCTATGGATAATAATTCCAGATTGCAACATGAGTTTTCCGGTCTGTTCTCATCCAATGTGGAGAATCTGCTGCGTCAAAGCGAAGCCGCCCGACTCAGTGCGGAAAGGCTTGCGAATGCGTTGGGAAATAATTCGAAGATACAGGGAAACTGGGGAGAGACAATTCTCACGGAACTGCTCGAAAGTCAGGGATTGACAGAAGGGCGACATTTTGATACCCAATACGTGATGCCGGGAAACACCTCCCTGCGTCCTGATGTAGTGCTTCATCTCGATAATGAACGGGATGTAATCATTGATGCGAAAGTATCTCTTTCTGACTATCTTTCCTACCTGAATGCTGACACTGACGCTGAAAGGGAGATGGCATTAAGACGACATATCGCCAGTATTGAAAATCATGTAAAGGAATTGGTACGCAAGGATTATTCCTCACTTGTCGGATCAAATCATTCAAGCATAGGCTATGTGATAATGTTCGTTCCAAATACATCTGCTCTATTGCTTGCCACGAACGCAAAGCCTGAACTATGGAGAAAGGCTATGGAACAGAACGTCTACATTGCCGATGAACAGACTCTTTATGCCGCCCTTAAGATAGTAAGACTGACCTGGAGCCGAATTGCTCAGAATGAGAATCATAAGGAAGTCTATGCCCTGGCTAATGAAATGTTGGAGAGAGTGGCGAAATTTATGGAAAAATATGTGGAACTCGGCAGCCGTCTGGATGCCGCAGCAAAGGCATATACTCAGGGATATGACAAAATTAAGGAAGGGGGACACAGCATACCCAATACATGCCGCAAACTCATAAAGATGGGGGCAAAAATGGAAAGACGTCCTAAAGTGCCTGATGCTTTGCTCGGGCTTGATTCATCCGATGATATTCTTCCCTCCTCCGACTCTGAATAATCGCAGGCTATTTATTCATTTTCCGAAAAAAGAGGATGTATCAAAATTAAGATATATCCTTGTTTCGTAATGCTTGGGAGGGGATTGCTCCGCAATCCCGCTACGTCAGCTATTATGATGATAAAAAGGAGTTTCCTTTTTATTGCGTAGCGGGATTGCGGAGCAATCCCCTCCCAAGCATTACTTCCCATCAGGTTTTTTGATACACCCTCTTTTAGAAGCCAAGCAAAGATATATCCGAGATCAGATTGCAGATCGAATTATTCCACGAGTAGAATTGATAACAAAATTTACGATTTCTTCTCTATAGACTGACTCCGGCAATGTATCAAGTATCAATTTCACAGCATTCGTTACGTTAAGATCGCTCAGATACAATATCCTGTAAACTTCAGCAATCGCCTGAATAGCCTCCTGGCTAAAGCCATTGCGATGAAGTCCGATGGTGTTGAGGCCAACGTATGAGATTGGTTCGCGAGCTGCCTTTACGTATGGCGGAATATCCTTATTTACCAATGCTCCACCTTGCAGCATTATATTCTTACCAAGATGGCAGAACTGGTGAATCAAAGAACCTCCCCCCACGACGGCAGCATCATCGATGATTACCTCTCCGGCGACCTGACAGGCGTTTGACATTATGACCCTGTTGCCTACGACACAGTCATGCGCGATATGATTGTATGCCATAATCAGGCAGTTCTTACCTACGACTGTCTTTCCCTTTGAAGCAGTGCCGCGATTTACGGTTACACATTCTCTAAGGGTAGTGCCGTCGCCAATGAAAGCATACGTTTCCTCCCCTTTGAACTTGAGATCCTGAGGGATTGCAGAAATAACGGCTCCGGGATAAATCTTCACCCCTTCCCCTATTCTGGCTCCGGGATAAATTGTTACATTGCCGTGTATCTCACAATTATCACCAATCTCTACATTATCATAGATATTAGTGAAATTTCCTATCTGCACATTATTCCCGATCTTCGCATCAGGATGCACATAATACATATTACTCATTCTCTTTATATTTTCAGTAACTCAGAAAGAAATTTACTTATTCTTTATTATCTGAGCCATAAATTCTGCCTCGCACACCACTTTCTCTCCGACAAAGGCATACCCCTTGACTACGGCGCATCCTCTCCTGATTTCAGTCATTAGAGAGACATTCAAAAGCAATGTATTGCCCGGCACCACTTTCTGACGGAATTTAACGTTATCTATCTTCAAGAAATATGTGCTGTATTTTTCAGGCTCTTCAAGATAGTTCAAGACAAGCACACCGGCTGCCTGAGCCATAGCCTCAACCTGAAGCACTCCCGGCATCACAGGCTCCTGAGGGAAGTGTCCCTGGAAGAACGGCTCATTGACTGTTACATTCTTTACTGCCACACAATGCTTCTTGTCAATATCAATGATTTTGTCGATAAGCAAGAAAGGATAACGGTGAGGAAGGAGATGCTTTATGCCGTTGACATCAATGACAGGCTCCGTATTGGGATTATAGTAGGGAGACTGGATTTCTGTATGCCTCACCTCTTTACGAATCATACGCGTAAATTTGTTATTGATCGTATGCCCCGGACGTATTGCCACAATCCTCCCCTTTACAGGTCTGCCTATCAAGGCAAGGTCTCCTATAACATCCATCAGCTTATGACGCGCAGGCTCATTGTCCCACTTCAACGGCTTCGGATTAATATATCCGAGATTCGAAACCTCCATTGTGTCTACCTGCATGAGCGAGCATATCTGATCTATTTTTTCCTGAGAAACAGGCTCGTCATAAATTACTATGGCATTTTCAATATCCCCCCCCTTGATAAGGCCATGATTGAGCAGCTGCTCAATCTCTCTCACAAAGACAAAGGTGCGTGCGCTTGCCACCTCCTGACGAAACTCAGCAAGGTCATCAAGGATTGCAAACTGATTGGGAAGTATCTTGGAGTTATATTCCACCATAACTTCCACACTGAAATTATCGTCAGGATAGAAAGTAATGACAGATCCGGTCTCCTCATCCTTGAGTTGAACCTTCTCCTTAATAATATAGAAATCCTTATCCTCCTTCTGTTCTTCAAGCCCTACTTCCTCGATCTTCTCTACATATTCGATAGCGCTGCCGTCAAGAATAGGCATCTCCGGACCATCCAATTCAATGAGACAGTTGTCAATGCCTGAAGCATATAAGGCTGCAAGAGCATGCTCAACAGTGCTGACTCTTACATCTTTCTTGCCCAAAACGGTGCCTCTCGTTGTCTCAACAACATTCTCTGCCAAAGCATCAATGACGGGTTGATCCTCAAGATCTACTCGCTTGAACTTATAGCCATGATTGTCGGGTGCGGGTTGGAATGTCGCGGAGATCTCCAAACCTGAATGCAGACCCTTCCCTTTCACAGAGAAAGGAGCCTTTAATGTGAGTTGCTTCATTATTGTTTTAGTTTTTTTATTTCCTCGTACATTTTACCCAGGTTCTTTATATAAACCTGATTTTTGGCAAACTGAAGATAGTCTACAGCCGGATATCCCATGAGACGTTTTCCGTCTCCTACACTTTTCGGGATGCCTGACTGCGCTCCAATCTCATTATAGTTGCCTACTGTGATGTGCCCTGCGAAGCCGCATTGCCCACCCACCATATTACCGTCTCCGATATGTACCGATCCTGCGATACCTGTCTGAGAGGCAAAAACATTATTCTTGCCTATAGTGACATTATGAGCCACCTGGATGAGATTATCCAGTTTCGTGCCCTCGCCGACTACAGTCTGCCCGAAAGTAGCGCGATCAACTGTGGTGTTTGCTCCGATTTCAACATCATCTTCAATTACCACTATTCCTGTCTGCGGAATCTTCTTATATTTTCCATTTTCCGGAGCAAAACCAAATCCATCGGCTCCGATGACACATCCGGAATGAATAATGCAGCGACGCCCTATCCTGCATCCTTCATAGATTTTCACCCCTGCCCTGATTATGCTGTCATCCCCAATCTCAACGCCTTCTCCAATATAAGCCTGAGGATATATCTTTACATTTCTTCCAAGTCTTGCCCCTTTTCCAATGTAGGCAAAGGCTCCTATATAGCATTTCTCGGGAATTACAACACCAGCTGAGACATAAGAGGGTTGTTCTATCCCCTCCGGAGAGGGCTTGAGGCTCTCTACATATCTCATCAGTTGCGCAAGTGTGGAATATGGATCGTCAACCCTTATCAGAGTAGCCTTACACTCTCCTCCGGGGTTAAACTCTTTACCGACCAACAGAGCGCCGGCTTTAGTAGTCTGAGCAAAATGTTCGTATTTGGGATTAGCTATAAAACTTAAATCTCCCGCTCCTGCCTCCTCTATCTTTGCGAACCCTGTCAGAGCTATATTTTCATCTCCCTCCACGGTTCCTCCTGTGAGTGCTGCAAGGTCTTTCGGTGTTATCTCCATATTATTCTTGGATAATTTTTTGCAAATATCGGAATTTTTTTAGGAATAATCACCATAATCTCTCAATTAATCTATCCTTTACCCATCTTTTTGAGATATTTTCATTTTTTTCTTGATGAAGTCAGGATTAATTCTTACATTTGCACAGAGTTTTGCCGGTCATTGCACCGGCTAATTCTCTTTTCTTATCTTTTTTGAATTAACAAATTTCTTAAATCACATGAAAATTTCTCACATTGAGCACATCGGAATCGCTGTTCCGGACCTCGCTAAGGCTATCGATTATTACGAAAACGTTCTCGGCCTGAAATGCTACAAAAAAGAAGTAGTAGAAGATCAGAAAGTTACAACAGCTTTTATTAAAGTTGGCGATGTAAAAATCGAACTGCTCGAAGCTACCTCTCCCGATAGCACAATAGCTAAATTCATCGAGAAAAACGGTGGTCGCGGAGGTATGCACCACCTTGCATTCTGCGTAGAGGACGGCGTTGACAATGCTCTCGCTGAGGTTGAAGAAAAGGGAGTCAAGCTCATCGACAAGGCAACCCGCAATGGCGCCGATGGCTTGAAGATCGCCTTCCTGCATCCGAAGTCAACTGAGGCTGTCCTCACAGAACTTTGCGAGGATCCTGCAAAATAAATTTCATTTCCATTATTTGACTAACTTTCCTAAAGATAAAACATAATGAGCACAGCACAAGAAAAAATTCAGGAGCTCATCGATAAACGTGCGACAGCTCGTCTCGGCGGTGGTGAAAAAGCCATTGACAAGCAGCATGCCAAAGGTAAATATACCGCGCGCGAACGTATCGCCCAGCTCCTTGACGAAGGTAGCTTTGAAGAACTTGACATGTTCGTAACTCATCGCTGCACCAACTTCGGAATGGAGAAAAAACATTTCCTCGGGGATGGCGTGGTTACAGGTTTCGGAACAATTGAAGGTCGCCTCGTATATGTTTTCGCTCAAGACTTCACAGTTAATGCCGGCTCTCTCTCGGAGACTATGGCTCTCAAGATATGCAAGGTGATGGATATGGCAATGAAGATGGGTGCTCCCGTCATCGGTCTTAACGACTCAGGCGGCGCTCGTATTCAGGAAGGCATCAACGCTCTTGCCGGCTATGCTGAAATTTTCCAGCGCAATATCCTTGCTTCAGGTGTTATCCCCCAGATTTCAGCAATTCTCGGTCCGTGTGCCGGCGGCGCAGTCTATAGTCCTGCCCTAACCGACTTTACCATAATGGCGAAGGGAATTTCTTATATGTTCCTTACCGGTCCAACAGTTGTAAAGACCGTTACCGGAGAAGATGTTACTCAGGAACAGCTGGGCGGAGCATCAGTTCATTCCACTAAGAGCGGCGTTACTCACTTCGCTGCCGAAAATGGAGAAGAGGCTCTCTTCATCATACGCAAGCTTCTCAGCTACATGCCGCAAAACAATATGGAGGAGACTCCCCTTGTAGCATGTGATGATCCTATCGACCGTCTGGAGGACAATCTCAATGACATTATTCCTGAAAGCGCGAAGATGAGCTATGACATGTATGAAGTCATAGGTTCTATTGTCGACAATGGCGAATTCCTGGAAGTTCAGAAAGATTTTGCCAAAAATATTATCATAGGCTTCGCACGCTTCAACGGCCAGTCTGTAGGTATCGTAGCAAACCAGCCGAAAGTTCTTGCAGGTGTGCTTGATTCCAATGCATCACGCAAGGCAGCGCGTTTCGTTCGTTTCTGCGATGCTTTCAACATTCCTTTGGTTACACTCGTCGACGTGCCTGGATTCCTTCCCGGCACAGGACAGGAATATAATGGCGTAATCCTCCATGGAGCAAAACTTCTTTATGCCTACGGAGAAGCAACCGTGCCTAAAGTAACCGTAACTCTAAGAAAGAGCTATGGCGGCGCGCATATCGTGATGAGCTGCAAGCAACTCAGAGGCGATATCAACTATGCGTGGCCTACTTCCGAGATTGCAGTTATGGGTGCTGAAGGCGCTGTCGGCGTGCTCCATGCCAAAGAGATGAAGACAGCTGAAGATCCTGCCGCTCTCAAGGCTGAGAAAGAGGAAGAATATCGCAAACTCTTTGCCAATCCTTACAATGCTGCCAAGTATGGGTATATTGATGACGTAATCGAACCGCGCAACACACGTTTCCGCATTATCCGTGCCCTCCAGATGCTTGCTACCAAGAAGCTCAGCAATCCGCCGAAAAAACACGGTAATATACCTTTATAAATCCAGCCCGACAAAAAGTCTAATCACCGCTATATGAAAAAAATCTTTCTGTCAGCGGCTCTTTTCCTGACTCTTGCTGCCGCTCCTATCACGAGCCGTGCAGCAGGGGTCCCGGAAAACGGGTCGGCTGAACAAACCGCAGTGGAGAATGTCAATGTCGAGGTTGTAAATATCGAAGTACAGCCCGCTTCTGAAACTCCCGTAAATGAGAATGCAACTCCGACGGTAGAGGAAAGTAATGTCGCCCGGAAAATGTCTCAGGCAGAAAAGGCACACAACGCTCAGGTAAATGATTCCTGGGGAGGCGCTATCACCATAATAGCAATGTGTATCGTCATTTCCGCCCTCGCTATACTTTCCCTCCTTTTCCTCGGTTTTGGAAAAATATCTGAAAAACTCCTGACCCGCAACAAACGTCAGGCTGTAAAAGCAGTCAATGTTGATCATGATGACCATGAAGTGGACTCAGGTGAAGTAATAGCCGCCATCTCTATGGCTCTTACAGAGCATTTCAAGGGAGGACATGATTATGAGGACACCATCCTTACAATCCGCAGAATGAAGAGAGCATATTCTCCCTGGAATTCCAAAATCTATAATATCCGCCAAAATCCCACAGTATCTCGCAACGGATTCGGCATCTGATAACTCTTATTTCCTCTTTCCGATTAACCTTTAGAACTTATAACACCCAACATGAAATTAAAAGAATATAAATACACCATCAATGGCACAAAATTCACCGTCAAGGTAGGTGAGCCCGAAGGGGATATGGTGCACGTTGAAGTAAATGGTGTCCCTTATAATGTGCAGCTTGACAAGGCTCCGGCTGCCAAGACCAGAATCTCTCAACCTGTAAAAAGTCCACAGAAAGCCCCCCGAACTGAAACGGGCGAGAAAATCATTGCAACTCCGGCTGCTCCCTCAGCTGCCGGTTACAAGGTGCAGGCTCCGCTTCCCGGAACAATCACCTCCTTTAAGGTGAAAGTAGGAGATACTGTCGCAGCCGGCGACACCGTATGTGTCCTCGAGGCTATGAAAATGGAAAATGACGTGCACACAGCAAAAGGTGGCGTTGTTAAACAGATTCTTGTTAACGTTGGCGACGCTGTGCCTCAGGATGGAGACATCATGGTGCTCGGCTGATAACTATGATTTCTCAATCTATTGATTATGATTTTAGCGGAAACAACATATTCTTTCGGTGAATTTATGCGCCAGACGGTGCAGACTTTTTGGCAGTTCACCGGATTTTATAATTGCGAGTGGGAAAATCTCGTTATGCTCGCCGTGGGCTGTTTCTTCGTGTGGCTTGCCATTAAGAAGAATTTTGAGCCCCTCCTACTCGTTCCAATCGGATTCGGCATGCTCATAGGAAACATACCGTTCCAGCCTGGAATGGAGATAGGCATATATGAGCCCGGCTCCGTGCTTAATATCCTTTACAATGGTGTGGAACGCGGATGGTATCCCCCACTCATCTTTTTGGGCATCGGCGCCATGACCGACTTCTCTGCGCTTCTGGCGAATCCCAAACTGATGATTATAGGCGCCTGCGCTCAATTTGGCATCTTCGGCGCCTACATGCTTTCACTCCTTTGCGGTTTCGATCCCCTCTCGGCAGGTTGTGTGGCAATCATTGGCGGTGCTGACGGTCCGACTGCAATCTTCACCACTTCCAAACTAAATCCAAATCTGCTTGGAGCGGTAGCGGTGTCAGCATACTCATATATGGCTCTGATACCGCTCATTCAGCCCCCCTTGATGCGTCTGTTCACAAACAAGCAGGAACGTCTCATCAAGATGAAGCCGACACGTATTGTAAGCCAAAATGAGAAAATCATTTTCCCGATCGTCGGTCTTATGCTAACTTGCTTTGTAGTGCCTTCAGGCATTCCTCTGCTCGGCATGCTTTTCTTTGGCAATCTTCTTCGTGAAAGCGGCGTAACCACTCGTCTCGCCAAGACTGCAAGCAATGCTATGACTGACATCGTAACCATACTTCTCGGTCTCACAGTCGGCGCATCCACGCAGGCAGACAAGTTCCTGACATTTGACACTCTCAAGATATTCGGTTTAGGCTTTATCGCATTCATAATAGCCTCTTCAGCAGGCGTATTATCAGTGAAGATCTTCAATCTTTTCCTTGGAAAGGATAAAAAGATCAATCCGCTTATCGGAAATGCAGGTGTGTCAGCCGTGCCAATGGCAGCTCGTATCTCCAATAATCTCGGTCTGGAATATGATCCGACAAATTATCTTCTCATGCACGCTATGGGTCCGAATGTGGCAGGCGTAATCGGTTCAGCCGTTGCAGCCGGCGTTCTCCTGAGCTTCCTGGGGTAATCTATTGAGAGAATTTGTCTTAACGATTAAATGTTTGTTACCACAAAAAGCGTGCTCAAAGGGCGGTCCGGGAGCACGCTTTTTTTAACATAAAAAATTTGAACTAATATCCTCTCCTGAATGTTATATGGATGTAGGTTTAGCCTGACAAGAATCCCACGTCATGAGATCTATACCTTAACTTTCTTCTTATCCGATTGCTTGTAAGAATCCTATGATTACCGATAGTGTAATAAAAGAAATATATAAGAAATTCGGGAAGCCGCATAAAAGAAGGGAGGATTTACGACTCGACTATTTTTTGCCGATGCTGCAAACCCACCATTCAATCGAAAGTGATGATTTTGAAATTATCCTTAACGACTTGGAGGAATTTAATCCCTTTCGCCGCTTCCTCATCAGGAGCATGAATGCTGTTCTTGAATTTGACAAGATGGTGGCTTTCGTATTCCGCGACCATATTCTTTTCCTTGGAAAAGAGGACGGTCAGATGAGGGTTCACATGAGACCCGAGGAGAAGAAATCCTTCTTCGGAAGAATATTTGGAAGATGACAGAATATCCCGAAATTTAGATATTATTAAAACGAAGCACCCGGGCCTTTTCCGTAAGCCCGGGTGCATTTTTTATACAAATGATTCATTAGCCATTGAAATCCATCTCTTCATATCCGCTGATTTCATCCTCATTGAAGTCAGTGTCTCCATAAAGATCCACATCCAGATCCAATTCTTCCATCTGCTTCTTGGCAGCTGCGTCAACCTGCTTCTCAAATTCCTCAAGAGGAGTATGCTGTGCCGGTGGATTCCCACGTTTCATAGTGCATATAGGCTCTGAAAGACTTTTGCCGGGGATCTCCTCCTTCATCTCCATAAAGAAGGAACGCTCCGTAAAATAATCAAACACAAACGAAAGCTTCTGACCCTCCTCCTCTATAAATTCATTCAAGGCGGTGTCTTCCATTATCCATACGTCCTGATCACTGCTGCTCCCCATGTCTGTAAGAGTAATCTCCTCTTCACGGTTCCATTGGTCATCGCAGAGGAAGAACGAGCACATATCATCCTTAGTATAGCCTACACTGTCAAGAATTACATTACGTAACTGAAGAAAAGAAGAGGTGGAATCTATCTCTATTTCACGTGAGAAATTGCTTACCTCATCGCTTACAAGTTTAAATTTATATACCATCTGACTTATTGAGTTTATTCGTTTTCCATTTATATGCCACTCCCCCCGTTTCGGGAATGTCTTCAGTTTGCGAAATTAATGCAAATAAGCATTCTTGCAAAATAATTCACATATTATTTTTGCTATATTCTCTTTTTTTCTTATCAAGATGTTCAAACTTTTTCGTCTTGGCATCCTACAAGATTCTTCAGATCAGTTAGTAGAAAATGAATAGATTACTTTTCCAAAGTCTTTTTATTATTTTTTGATTTTGGAAAAGGGAGATGTTTCCAAAGGCTATCGACAACCTTTCTCGCCTTTACAGGGTCAGAAAAGTCAAGTATGTAGCCCTCTTTGGCACCGAGATAAGGTACTCCCCTCTCAGCATCCTCCATCATTTGGGCAACACAAGGCAACTTCTTTATATAGGCGATATTGTCGCATGCAGTTATGACACACTTTTCATTAACGTAAATGACATAGTCTCCCATCATCTTACGACTTTTCACCTCTCCAAGCGATTCCAAAGCCGAGCATATCTCCTCTATGAATTCAATTGTACAAGCCATAGTTATCAAATTTAAGAAAACGGAGCTGCTAAAAAGCAGCTCCGTTTCATCTTATTATCTTATTTACTACACATCAGTGGATGATTTCATGTTTTTTAAAGACCTTGCGGATTGCCTCTATCGAACGTTCTACCTGTTCCTTTGTATGGGTAGCCATAAGTGAGTAGCGAATCAAAGTATCCTGAGGAGCCACTGCAGGGGTAACTACCGGATTGACAAACACCCCTTCGTCAAGAAGATCACGCGTAACCTGGAAAGTTTTGTAATCATCACGTATGAACAACGGGATAATAGGTGTGGAGGTGTGTCCGATTTCACATCCCATTTCGCGGAATTGCTCAAGTGCGAAATTAGTGATCTTCCAAAGGTGCTCCTGACGCTCAGGCTCGTTGATCATAATGTCAAGAGCAGCGTTAACGGCAGCAGTAGCCCCCGGAGTAATGCTGGCAGTGAAGATATACGAACGCGCGTGATGACGAAGGAAATTGGTAATGACCTTATCCGTAGCGATAAAACCGCCAATGGAAGCAAAAGATTTTGAGAAAGTGCCCATTATAAGGTCAACATCCTTAGTCACTCCGAAATGATCACAAGTGCCACGTCCCCCTTTTCCAAACACACCGATTCCATGTGCCTCATCAACCATCACGGCAGCATTGTATTCCTTAGCGAGACGCACAATTTCCGGAAGGTTTGCAACATCGCCCTCCATAGAGAAAACACCATCTGTTACGATAAGCTTCACTTTGTCAGGCTCGCATTTCTTTAGCTGAGCCTCAAGACTCTCCATATCGTTATGACGATATTTAAGGTATTTAGACATAGCCAGGCGACGCCCCTCAATAATTGAGGCATGATCCTGCTCGTCGAGAATTATGTAGTCTTCTCTTCCTGTCAGCGAGGAAACAACACCGAGGTTGACACCGAATCCGGTGCTGAAAAGCATCGCATCCTCCTTGCCTACATAATCGGCAAGACGAGCCTCAAGTTGCTTGTGTATGTCGAGAGTGCCGTTTAGGAAAGGAGAACCGGCCATACCCGTGCCGTATTTCTTTGTAGCTTCTACAGCCGCCTCTATAACTTTTGGATGATTGGTGAGCCCCATATAACTGTTGGAACCGAACATCAACACTTTTTTGCCATTCATAAGCACCTCAGTGTTCTGTTCGCTGGAGATAGGACGGAAATAGGGGTACACTCCGGCTGCCATTGCCTTCTGCGGCGCATCGTATTTCGATAGCTTCTCTTGTAATATTTTCATTTTGTTCAAGTATATTTTTCTTGCAGAAAAAGCCCGCTCCCCGTTTCGGCTTGAATTTCCGTTGGGTTTATTTGCGGAATATTCAGGCTGCAAAGTTAACTATTTTTTATATATTTTCAGTATAAACAACGCTTTTTTTATCATTTTTTCCTTAAAACGTTTCACTTTTTTAATTTCCACAATTTTTACTTCCTAATTTGATTTCCTTTTGAAGTGATTGCAGGCAGCCTTCTTCAACATCAATATGGAATATTTGTTAATTCTGTCACTGATTTTGTCGGTTCTGTCATATATTCTTAAGCATGCAAATTTCTTTCAGAAGAATCAAAAATAAATATTTATTATTACAAACGCAACGCATTCACACGAATATATCGAGA
>CAMWSM010000042.1 GCA_947176915.1 uncultured Porphyromonadaceae bacterium
TTTGGCGTATACACGCTTTCCAGGCGTGCCTCTTCAGCCACTCGAGCATCACTCCTCTTTTTTCATGCTGCGAAGTTAATACTTTTATTTCATTTGACAATAGATTTACGCAATTTTTTTGTAATTTTGTGAAAATTTTAGGCAATATACTCTATCATGAAAACAACCCGACTTCTTGCTGCCGGTCTGCTGAGCGGCATTATTCTCTTATCGTGTAAAAAGACACCGGCAGAGACTTCCACGGGATTACCTGCTGATTTCAATACGAGAAGTGACGCTGCAAAGGTGGATTACGTGATGAAACATGCCTCGCCCGATTCCGTTGCAAGATTTGTTATAAACGCCACTTTGGGCAAGCTGAACAATGTGCGTATCGACAGCCTCGCCCTGGCTGCCACTCATGCTTATTCTCATTACAACGATTCCTCTCTTATTGTCTATTCCGTTGCTTTTGATGAATATTCAGCGGCACTACCGCTTCCTGATAAAATGAAAATCTATGTTGCCGCAGGGAAAAGCGTGCCTCAGCAGCTTGGCTATCAGCTCGGGCTTGAGTATGTCAGCCAGATCAGGGAGAATCGTAAGACAGTTGGACGGGTAAAGGAGGAGATGGAGGAATTTCGCCGGGCATGCGCTGACGATACGGTTACTTACAACCGTTTTGTCAAAGGTTTTCAGACAGCGCTGAAAGTAGATCACGGTCAGGATCTCCCTGAAGAGATCTATTCTACGTTTGCCCAATAGAGATGACAATGCTGATGATGTAACAAAACGTTTCAAAAAATTTTATCAAAAGATGATTATGAAAACAATAGCAGAATATTCAGCGGAGATTGAATCCGCTCTTCGCAGTATAGAATATCCCGGTGGAAAACTATCGGGCTTATATCAGCCCATAGAATATGCCCTGTCTGCAGGCGGGAAGCGTATTCGTCCTGTGCTTGTCCTGATGGGAGCGGATGCCTTCGGTGATTGCGCTGCCAAAGGAATGAAGGCGGCGCTCGGCATAGAGACTTTCCATAACTTCACCCTTCTTCATGATGATGTTATGGATAAATCCGACATACGCCGGGGCAGACCGACAGTGCATAAGAAGTATAATGAGAATACAGCAATACTCTCAGGCGACACCATGCTGACTCTTGCCACAAAATATGTGGCTGAAGTTGAGGATGACAAGTTGCGCCGTGTGCTCGACACGTTCAATGATATGGCTCTGAGGGTCTATGAGGGCCAGCAGCTCGATATGGATTTTGAAACAGCATCCGAAATCTCCCTTGATGATTATCTTGAGATGATTGAAGGAAAGACAGGTTCTCTCCTTGGGGCTGCTGTAAAGATAGGTGCGCTTATCGGGGGTGCTTCCGATAAGGATGCCGATCTTATGTATGAGTATGGAGTGATGACCGGACTTGCCTTCCAGATACAGGATGACTGGCTTGACACTTTCGGAGATGCCACCACTTTCGGAAAGCCGATAGGGGGTGATATCAATAATGTAAAGAAGACTTATCTCTACGTTGCGGCAATGGCGGAAGGGAGCAAGGATGTAGAGGCATTGAAGAGTGCTTATCAGATTCCGGCAGGCGATGTCAGGGTGAAGGCCGTAACCAGAATCTACGAGAAGCTTGGGATGAATGAAAAATGTCGTAAGGCTGTGGGTCATTATTCAGCCAAGGCTCTTAAAGCTCTTAACGCCACTTCTCTCAGTGAGGAGAAGAAAGAGAGTTTCCGCAAGCTTGCGGAGAAACTGATTGGTCGTAAAAAATGATAGACACTCATTCGCATCCCTATCTTCCGGAATTTGAAGACGGAGGGGAGGGGGCTGTAGACCGGGCGGTGGCAGCCGGTGTCTCATTTATAGTTTTGCCTAATGTGGATGCATCATCCGTTGAGCCGATGATGCATCTGCATAATTTACGTCCTGACACGACGGCAGTAGCCTTAGGGTTGCATCCCACGGAGGTCAATGCGGATTGGCGTGTTACGGTCGAGGAGATGGAACGTGAATTGAAGAAAGGAGGATTCGCTGCAGTTGGAGAGGTCGGCATGGATCTTTATTGGGATAAGACCTTCAGGCAGGAACAGATGGCAGCTTTCGAGCGCCAGTTGCGCATCGCCGGAGAACTTTCGCTTCCCGTCATTATCCATTGCCGGGAGGCTTTGAAGGAGACTCTTGAAGTGATAGATAAGGTCAGACCTTCCGTGCCGCTGATTTTCCATAGCTTTACCGGAACTCGGGAAGATGTCAGGGAGATACGTAAAATCTGCAATCCTGCTTTCGGAATAAACGGTGTGGTTACATTCAAAAACGCCGGCAGCCTTCGCGAGGCAATTCCTGAAATAGGCATTGACCATATAGTGCTGGAAACTGACGCTCCCTATCTTGCTCCCGTTCCGAAAAGGGGAAAGAGAAACGAAAGTTCATTCCTGCCTTTTATTCTGCGTGGCGTAGCGGAGGCATTGGGAATGACTCCTGAGGATGTGGAGAGAGCAACAGACAGCAATGCGCGAAAGCTATTTAACCTATCATAATTCGTAGACCCAAGTTAAGGTATGATTCTTTGCAGCCTGATTCCGCAATCGATTGTAAGTTTCCCGCTGACGCAGCCGGTGGCTATCTTTCTGCTTGTGCTGCTCATAATTTTGCTTTGTCCGATAATATTCCGCCGTCTGGGCATTCCCCAGATTGTCGGGCTTATATTGTCGGGTGTAGTGGTGGGTCCTTATGGCTTTAATCTTCTTGCGCGAGATGCAAGTTTTGAGATTTTCGGACAGGTCGGCATTCTCTATCTTATGTTTCTGGCGGCGGTGGAGATCGACATGTTCCATCTTAAAAAGAATCTGGGAAAGGGAATTATTTTCGGATTGATAACTTTTCTCCTTCCAATGCTGGCAGGAGTGTTCGGAAGCAGGCTTGCTTTCGGAGCAGGGTGGGACACCTGTGTGCTGATTGCCTCCATGTATGCCTCCCACACCCTGATTTCCTATCCTATAATAAGCCGGTTCGGACTTCAGAATGCAAAGGCGGCGGTGATAGCGGTGTGTTCTACGATAGTGGCAGTTTTGCTTGCCCTTCTAACTTTGGCGGGAGTCGTTGAGGCATCCGAAGGGGGCTTTTCGATTGTCAGGCTCCTGCGTCTGTTTCTGATGATGGTGCTGTATGCCGTAGGGATGGGCACCGCGCTGAGAATATCCACAAAATATTTCTTCAGGAAATTCAATGATCAGGTAAGCCAATACATCTACGTTCTTGCAGTCGTTTTCATATCCTCCCTGACCGCTCAGCTCATAGGACTTGAGGCTATTCTCGGAGCCTTCTTTGCCGGACTTATGCTCAATCGCTTTATTCCGATACGTTCCGGCCTTATGGGGAGAATCCGGTTTGTCGGCAATGCAATTTTTATCCCCTATTTCCTTATTGGGGTGGGGATGTTGATAAACGTTCATGTCATATTCAAGAGCTGGAGCGTAGGCTGGGTCGCCTTGAACATGGTCGTTGTTGCGATGCTTTCCAAATGGGGGGCAGCCTGGATAGGAAGCCGGTTGTTCGGTTTAGGGAGTACGGATATGCGGCTTATGTTTGGTCTGACCTCAGGAAAGGCTGCCGCAACGATTGCTGCCACAATGATAGGTTTTCAGCACGGACTTCTCAACGAGGACATGATGAATGGAGCGGTGCTTATGATTTTGGTAAGCTGCATCGTCTCTACCCTTACAACTCAATCGGCATCCAAGCGACTCCGCATAGAGCGGACTGAAGCTGAACTGCAGGCTGAGGGGGAGAGAGTGCCCGGAGAATATGCCCGGCAGCTTGTGGCTGTGGCTAACCCTATCACGGCGGAGGGGTTGATGAGAATGGCTTTGCTTATGCGCAACCGTAATAACCTTAATCCGGTTACAGCTTTGTTCGTGCGCAATACGGATGATGTCCGCACCCTGGAAATGGGGCGGAATGCCTTGCGTTCGGCTGTAGCGGCGGCCCAGGCAGTGGATATTGAGGTAAATGATATAGAAAGGTATGATATAAATGTCGTGGCAGGTGTTATAAATGAAGCTAAGCAGGCTCGGGCAAGCGATATAATGATCGGTCTGCACAGGAAGTCGAACGTTGTTGACACTTTCTATGGCACGATGATTGAGCAGCTTCTTCAAGCCTCACATAAGATGATTTTCATGACACGCTGTTTCATCCCTGTCGAGACCATCAACAGAATGATTGTGCTGGTGCCTGACAAGGCGGAATACGAGACCGGTTTTCAGACCTGGGTGGAGAGAGTCGGGAATCTTGCCTCACAGCTTGCAGTGAAGGTGATATTCATAGCCTATCCCGCTACGGCAAGTTTCGTAAGAAATGTGCTGGAGGATGAACATTTCTCAATAAGGCATGAATATCGGGAATTGTCGGGCTGGGATGATTTCATCCTTTTCTCCGCTGATGTCGGCGAGGAGGATCTGCTGATGGTTGTAGGAGCGAGAAAGGGTTCCATATCTTATTCTTCGGATTATGAATCGCTTCCGGCATATATCGGTAAGAATTTTGCACGTCATAATCTTGTGGTGATCTATCCGGAGCAGTTCGGAGGAAACTGAGGGGAGAATGAGGTGTTAAGATGTTAAGAGAATAAGATGTTAAGAGAATAAGATGTTAAGAGAATAAGATGTTAAGAGAATAGGATGTTAAGGTGGGAGCGGGGAATTGATTGAAATTATAACCATTGAATGAGTTAAAATGATAAATATGAAGAAACTATTCTATTTAGCAGTAATGACTGTTTTATTGGTCGGATGTAGCAAAGGTAACAGCACTGGTAATTCTGATTCAGACAGCATCCTCGGGGAGGAGGAAATTATGGTTGAGAAAGATTCCATCGGACCTGCGGTCTATATCACCCGCGATTCAATAGGGGCGATAAAGATTGGAATGCCGATGAACGAGATTCCTGACTCCGTAGCAGATCTTTATAATAAAAAGACTCTCGGGGCAAGTCAGGATGCCGTTACTATCGAGTTTTCAAATGAGTATGGAGAAAGTTTTGTTGCCTACGACTTTGGAGAAAATAAGGTGGACGTCCTTAATCTTATCGGCAATTATGTGAAGGTGAAAGCTCCGAGAGGTGATTTCAGCCTTGGCGACAGTTTCCGAAAGGTGCTTGAACTGCCGGGCGTGAAAGCTGAATGGGCGGGTTATGACGATACGGGCATGTGGTATTGGAATTGGGAAGGATTATGGTTCGCCCCCTCTCAGGAGAACTTGCCTGAGATTCTTGCGCGCCGTCTGTATCATTCCGATATGCATCCCACTCAGGCTGATTTCACGGATGAGGTAACCATAGGGTTCATAGGCACAGGACTTCCCTTCTGACGAACCGGGAGAGAAACAAAAAAGCGGAGAATGTTCTCCGCTTTTTTTCTGTCTTATTTCATCTGGTCAATACGGCTCGAATCGCCTACCACCCATATTATATCTCCCTCATGCAGCACTGTGTTCGGACCCGGTTGCTCAAATTCGTTGTCATCTCTTTGCACTTTGACAATCATGCTGTAATAATCCGTGCGAAGATTTGTCTTTCCCAAGGGTATGTTGATAATGGGGGAATTGCCCGTCAGAAGAATGCTGCGCAACTCAACATTGACCGGTGAGACCTCAACAGCCTTAAACGCTTTCTCATTCTGTTCAATTTCATCATTGAGCCGCTTGATCTGTTCGTCAGTGCCTATAAGTCCGAGTATATCTCCGGGGAAGATGCGAGCATCTACCGAAGGGAGCGGCATGACTCTTTCTCCACGTTGAATGCTGGAAATGCTGACCCCGTATTCCTCGCGGAGTCCTGAATCTCTGATCTTGTCGCCAACAAAGGGACAGTAGGCGCCCACCTGAATATATGCCTGATGTAGATCGCTTACAAGGAGATTGTTGCGTCCGGTGCGCATATCTTCACGGATGTTGAGGTTGTTGAGGAATTTGGTTTCTATCTTCCCATACTGAGCCATGAGCTTTGAAGAGGCGAACACCACTAACAAACCGAAGCA
Organism: uncultured Porphyromonadaceae bacterium; assembly: GCA_947176915.1. GTDB lineage: Bacteria > Bacteroidota > Bacteroidia > Bacteroidales > Muribaculaceae > Lepagella. The sequence goes on from CAMWSM010000042.1 coordinate 6,034, forward strand.
TACCGCTCCCACAATCCATGCTACAAATGAATTATAGGCTATAGTCATCAGATAGACAATGAAGAGGAGAGCCACAAGATAACGTATTATTCTCATTGCAACGAGCGGTACGGCATAGAAACTCGCGCATTTCTGGAGGCGTTCGCGTTCTTCCGCTTTAGTGGAACTGAAAGTGAGCGCAAACAGAAATGGAAGCATGCAGAGAAACGTAATTACGGTAGCCGCAAGACGTCCCCAGTCGGCAAGATATAATTCGCAGAGAGGGAAGAAATAGTAGCGGGATACGAGCACTATCGCAAGAAGCACTACGGAATATAGCACCACTCTCCATGCATATCGGCTCAGGATTTCTCTCCAAAGCTGCTTTGTCTCACTCGTATCGACCACCTGCTTGGAATAACGGTCAATAAGGAAATTGAGTCGTGCGGGGAGATGTTTCTCTATGAATTTATATGCCGGCTGCGACATTTTTACAAAATAGGGAGTTGTGAAAATCGTAATCACCGACACTGCAACTATGATTGGATATATTGATTCCTGAAGCACTCCGAGACTCATGCCTAATGAGGCTATGATGAAAGAGAACTCGCCCACTTGAGTTAGGGTGAAGCCGCTTTCAATGGCAACTCTGAGGGTCTGACCGGTTACTAACATGCCAAGCGAACCGAAGAAAATCATTCCCACGATCACTACAACGGCAAGGAGGAGAATCTGCCACCAGTAGGTTACCAGGACAGATGGTTCAACCATCATGCCTACGGAAATGAAGAAGACAGCGCCAAACAGATCCTTTACCGACTGAACCACTTTTTCCATTCTTTCCGCCACCATTGTCCCTGCCAGAATAGAACCCATCACGAAAGCTCCGAGCTCAAGTGAAAATCCGCACATAACTGAGAATACAGCCATAGAGAAGCAAAGCCCCATCGCCACTACCAGAAGGGTTTCGTCATTAAGGAAATTCCTGACTCTGTTTAGGAAAGAGGGGAGAACATAAACCCCTACCACAAACCATATAATGAGGAAGAAAAGCAGTTTTCCTATTGAGAAAAGTAATTCCGTGCCCTCCACATTGCCCATTGCGAGCGAAGAGAGAAGCACAAGCATAAGCACTGCGAAAAGGTCTTCTATAATCAGCACTGCCAAAACCAAGGAGGCATATTTCTTTTGTCTCATGCCCAAGTCAGAGAGCGTTTTCAAAATTATTGTCGTGCTCGACATTGAGATCATTCCTCCCAGGAATATGCAGTTGATGGAGTTAAGCTGGAGAATCTTTCCGACACCAAAGCCGGCAAAGGTCATTCCGGTAATGATGATCAGGGCGGTAACGACTGCCGATGACCCCGAATTCATCAGTTTCTTGAAACTGAATTCAAGTCCTAACGTGAACATAAGAACCACAATACCTAAATCAGCCCAAAACTCGATATTGTCAAGATTGGATATTGAGGGGAGATATTCAAATTTAGGACTGGCAAGAAATCCTGCCAGAATATAGCCTAAGACAACAGGCTGTTTCAATTTCTTGAAAATAAGGGTGGATATTGCACCCAGCAAAAGAATCCACGCCAGGTCAGCGATAAGTCCATTTGTGTGGGTTTCATCTGAAGTGGTGTGAGAATCAGCCACGACCTCAGTTGTTGTTACAGTCTGAGTCGCGCTTTCCTGAATTACAGGGTCAAAGCCGTCGGCAAGAGGAAGTGTTAGCATTTCTTAATGTTTAGTAGTGATGGAACGGTGGTGATGCCGAGATCTTTTTACGACATACATATCATAGTAAGAGAGAATGAGAGTAGTGAGGGGGAGAGCAATTATCAGGCCCATGAATCCTAATATGGAGCCCCATATAGATATGGAGAGGAGTATGATAGCGGGATTCAATCCCATAGCTTTCCCCATTATGCGGGGGGTAAGAATTAGATCCTGAATACACTGGACTATGAGATATACCAGCATACTCTCTCCGAAGATAATCCAGAAGTCTGCTCCCGTGCTTGCTGCCACGAGACATAACAGTGCTGTAATCGGGATGGATATGATCTGAAGATAGGGCACAAGGTTCAAAACCCCAATGAATAATCCCAATATGACCGACATAGGTAGCCCGATGATGAGAAACCCGATTGAGAACAGGACTCCCACAATCATTGCAATCAGGAATTGCCCTCGGAAATAACGGTCCATGGCGTTCTTGATATCATCAAAAACACGGAATGTGCGATGACGATGGCGTGCCGGAACCAGATGTTTGAACCCAAGCATAATGCGGTCGTAGTCTATCATTATGAAAATCACATAAAGGATAACTATCAGCCAACTTAAGATGCCGAATAATACAGCCAGGCTTGAGCTCAAGAAATTCCAGGATGAGGAGAGTGTGCTTTTTATGAGTGCCTTCCATTCCTCTCTCGACAACATGCGGGCAATCTCATTAAAGTCGATGTTATCGCGGATGAAGGCATGAAGGCTGTCCGAGATATATGGAATCTGAAATTGAGTCGTGGCATAGTGTCTGATCATAGATGCCATTTGTGTGGCTTCCGACACGAGATAAGGCAGAAAGATGACTGCCGCTGCCGTTACGACTGCAATTGCTTCAAGGAGAGTGAGCATTACGGGGATAAATCGGCGGGAGATATGAGTGATACGCATATTCCATTTCACGACAGGCTCCAGCATATATGCAATCAGACAGGCAACAAGGAAAGGAAGAAGCACTCCTTTCAAGGCATCCAGCACATATATTATGCCTAAAACGGTGAGGATGGTAAACATAATCCTCACCACTCTGTCAAATGTAAAGGGGCGCCGTGGGATTGATTCTGCGGTGTCCATTATGAGGGGGTTAAGTGATGAAGGTGGATAAATGTTTCCGAACAATCGGTTTCGGAGAGTAAAATTAACAACTAATTCCCGGATAACAAAAAAGAGATGGAAAAAACCGAAAAACTTTTTGTAACTTTGCAACAGACTAAACCTTTGTTTCAACCGCAAAGGTGGATAGCAGGAAATATGACTAAGAGAATATTAAATCTTTTGTTGCTTCTTGTCGTTGCTGCGGGATGGGCATTCGCTTCCTCCCCTCAAGAGGCAGTTGATAATTTTGTGAAGCGTTCGGGAGTGCGTCCGGAGTCGCTTGCTGTGAAGATAACCGATTTGTCGGAAGGCAAATTACTGGCATCTCATAATTCAAAGGCTCCTCTTGTGCCTGCCTCCATAATGAAATCAGTGACTACGGCTGCATTATGGGAAGAAGCGGGAGCTGACTTCCGATTTCATACGAGGGTATATATCGACGGCGTTCTTGATATGGGCATCCTTCGCGGCAATATCATAGTCGAAGGTAATGGCGATCCGTCGCTTCATTCCAACGCGGAGCCTTACGGAAGCGATATCTTTAAGGAGATTGCAGAGACACTACGCGATATGGGCATAATGCAGGTGGATGGTTCGGTGATTGTTGATGAATCGGCGTTCCCGGGTCCTTCGCGTCCGGTGTCATGGGCAAAGGCTGATTTCTCTACAAGCTACGGGACAGGCTTTCATGCCTTAAATTATCGCAACAATGTGAGTGGAAACAAAGCCGTAGAGAATCCGGGAGCAATATTTGCGCGTCATCTCACCTCCCGATTAAACGAGATGGGCATTCCGGTGCATGGAAAATCCATGAGCGAGGGAAGGCGCACACAGATTTTTGACCATCTGTCTCCTCCTGTTGATGAGATAATGAGGTCGTGCATGATGAGGAGTGATAATCTTTTTGCTGAATCAATGTTCCGTGCTTACGGCAAGATTCGGGGAGGCTCCGGCTCTGCTGCTGATGCGGCAGGAAAGTCGATGGAACGTTGGGGGAAGGCAGGTCTTCCTTTCGAGGGTGTAAATATAGTGGACGGTTCCGGATTATCTCGTTCAAATCGTGTAACAGCCGATTTTATGACAGGAATGCTGACCGAGATGAGCGGGGACGCTACATACGCTTCATTTTTCCCTTTGGCAGGTCAGGAGGGCACACTGCGACGTTTTCTTGCAGGCTCGCCTCTGGAAGGCTATATAGCAATGAAGACGGGAAGCATGAAAGGGATTCAGTGTTATGCCGGCTATAAGCTGGATGATGATTATGTTCCGACTCATACGGTTGTGATAATCATGAATGAAATCACGGGCAGCCGTGACGTCGCAAAGAAAGCCGCAGAAAAGATGCTGCTTGAAATATTTGGTGAGGGAGAGGAAGAGGAATAAAAATTGAATATTTATGATGGATAAGACAAAATTAAATGAACTTCTCGATAGTGTTTACGAACTGGAGGGATTGATATATCTCGCTTTAAACAGAGATGATAATATTCCGGTGCTCTGTGATCTTATTGCACGAAAAGGGAGTAAGATTGCTGATGAGGCTGCCCGGATACACTCTTCCGCACAGGAATTTGTCAGTGAGGATAAGTATGTTGCCGAAGAGGATGAGCCGGAAGTGATTGCCTCATTCAGTTCGGAAGAAGATGAAGAGCCGGAGGTGATCGCTCCTTTCGGATCGGAAGATGAGGAACCGGAGTATGTGGAAGAATCGGATGCTCCTCAGGATGAGGCTGAGATTGCAGCCACTGTCTCCATTCCCCTTGAGAAAATCGACTCCCCTCTTGAAAGGGAGATTATTTCTGACGGAATTGCCGGAGCGGAGGAGAAAGCTATGGAGGAAATTGTCGGGGAGATAGCGAAGGAGTCTCTCGCAAAAACTGAGCCTCAGAAAGCGAGAGGACGTTTGGTGTTTACTCTCAATGACAAATTCAGGTTTAAAAAAGAATTATTCCGAAATTCAGAGCCTGATTTCAATAACACTCTGTCGTATGTGGCTTCTCTTGACTCTTATGAAGAAGCGGAAGATTATTTCCTGACAGAACTTCAATGGAATCCTGAGCGGGAGGAGGTGAAGGAATTTCTGACTATACTGAAGAATTATTTCAAATGAGCGGGAAACTCTATTTGGTGCCCACACCGGTAGGCAACCTTGAAGATATGACCTTCCGCGCCATCAAGGTGCTCAAAGAGGTGGATCTCATTCTGGCTGAGGATACGCGCACCTCCGGAATATTGCTTAAGCATTTTGAAATCACCACTCCCATGCGGAGTCATCATAAATTTAATGAGCATGAGGAGGCGCCTCGCATAGCGGAGCGTATTCTCGGAGGGGAGAATGTGGCATTGATTTCTGATGCGGGTACTCCCGGAATTTCCGACCCCGGGTTTATGCTTAGCCGGGAGTGTGTAAGGGCTGGAGTTGATGTGGAGTGTCTGCCCGGCGCTACAGCCTTCGTGCCTGCTTTGGTGGCATCCGGATTACCTTGCGATAAGTTTGTGTTCGAAGGTTTCCTCCCTCCGAAAAAGGGACGGGCTACGCGTCTGAACAGTCTGGCTGCTGATTCGCGCACCGTTATTATTTATGAATCTCCGAAGCGTCTTGGAAGAACCTTGCGCCAGCTCTCCGAATATTTCGGAGGGGAGAGAGAGGCTTGTGTATGCCGCGAGATTTCCAAATTGCATGAAACTTATCATCGAGGCACACTTTCCGAACTTTCAGAGTATTTTGAAATGAACCAAGCAAAGGGTGAAATTGTTATTATTGTCAGAGGTTTACCTTCCAAGCCTAAAGAGAGGGATGAAGAGGATGAATAAAGTTTATCTTTGATTCATCTCCTCAAAACGGATTGACTTAAATACAGAAACATACTAAACTATATATCCAAAATGAAGAAAGGTTTTATTATTTTGGGCATGAGTGCCCTTCTTCTTGCCTCTTGCTCCGGCAATGACAAGAAACTTGCCGAGGATTCGGCAAAGATTGCAGAACTTTCTGCAGAGTATGCTGAGGCAAGCAGTTTCAATGATTCCCTTATGCTCCTTATGGGGGATATTTATTCCGGTCTTGACTCAATCAATATGCAGGAGGGTCTGCTCTATAATATGGGTAATGGCGAAAGCGGCGACCGTCGTGCTGAAATCCGTCAGAATCTTGCCAACATCAAAGCTCGTCTTGCTGCCAATAAGGCTCTTTTGAATGATATGGAAGCCAGATTGCGCAAGAGTGGCAATGAAAACAGTGTTCTGGCAAAGACTGTGGCTCAGTTGAAAGACCGCATCGCTCAGCAGGATTCAAAAATCGCACAGCTCGAAAGCGATCTCAGCAGTGCTCGCGGAGAAATAGAGAGTCTAAATACAAAAGTGGCTCAGACCACTGATAGCCTTAAGTCAGAGACAGCAGCAAAAGAGGCAGCTCAGGCTGAGACAGTAGCAGTGGAAAATGCCGCAAATACTGTTTATTATGCAATTGGCTCTAACAAGGAGTTGAAGAAGAACGGTCTTCTTGAGAAGAAATTCCTCGGACAGACAAAGGTGCTTAAAGGTGATTTCAATGAATCTTATTTCACCAAGGCTGACAAGCGTTCACTTTCCGTTATCCCGACCGGAGCTAAGAAAGTTAAGATCTGGACCAACATGCCGGCTAATTCCTACGAAATCGTAGAAAACGAGGATGGCACCAAGACAATTAAGATTACAAATCCCAAGGAATTCTGGAGCATGACTCCGTTCCTCGTAATCCAGACAAATTGATAGAAATTTAGTCGATTATATATGGAAGGCACATTCTTAGGGGAGTGTGCCTTTCTTTTAAATATGGATGATTATGAAGAATAAATATTACGTCTGTCCCCTGATTATAGCTTTTGCATTAGCTGCCACAAGCTGCAAGACCACGGAAAAAAACTATCAGGCGGCATACGATGTGGCTATTCAGAAAAAGAACAAAGAGAAAGCGGAAGAGGCTGAGCTGGGAATAGAAGAGGGGATGCTGCAATCTGCCGACGGTCCTTCAAAACGAGTCATGGAGGGGGGCACATTCTATTTTGAAAGCCGTAAACTCAAGCGCCCCGACACATCAGAAGTGTTGCGGGGAAAATACTGTGTTGTGATAGCCTCTTATAAAATGCCCACCAACTGCAACGCCCAGGTGAAGGATATGCAGGAGAAAGGCTATCCCGCTTTTGCAGCACAAGACGGAGATGGCAAATATTATGTTGTGATAGGAGAATTTCCCTCCATGAAAGAGGCAGCTCGATTCTCAGCCGAATATGTAAAAAAGGAGAATCCGAAATCCTACATAGGCTTTTCCCAAGGTCCGGTAGTGATCCGCAGCTAAAAATTCAAACCGCCGTTATCACCTGAAAGTGTCAACGGCGGTTTTCTTTTATCCCTTGATGATCCAATCTATATGGCACCACTCTCGCGCAGAAGCTTGAAATTCTGCTCCCCGATTGCATATATTTGTCTTTCTTCCATACTCTTTTTCCCTTTTTATCTTTCTGCTACAAAGATAACGACTTTTTCCAAAATATAAGTATAATAACAACATTATCATACCAACTCATAACACGATTGTGATATGGAAGAAAATTGTTTTAAAATTATCCAAATCTCTTATTAAGAGATAACTAATTTCGGTAAAATTACAAAAATAAAATTATATAATAACTGATTTAGAGTGTTTTTTATCCTTTTTCGTTTCAAAATTTCTTTATTGTTGAGATTAATTGTTTAGCAAATTAATCTTTAATAATTTCTAATTAGCTGAAACTTTGATGTTTCTGAGTATCCAAATCTCTTAATAAGAGATGGATGCTCAGATATATGATATTTAATGAAATTCTAAATAAATTCCGTGCTGAGTCCTTCACACAGAAAGATAAAGGAACGCAGTTTGAGCGACTTATGCGCTCATGGCTGCTTTCCGACCCTCGCTATTCTATGCTCGCCGAAGTATGGCTTTGGGAAGACTTCCCAAGCAAAGCCGATTTTGGAGGCAAGGACACCGGCATAGATCTTGTCGCTCGTACTGATTCCGGCGACTACTGGGCTATCCAGTGTAAGTGCTACAAAGAGGACGCAACCATAGATAAACCTGCTGTTGACTCGTTCCTTGCAACGTCAAGCAGAACATTCAAAGATGTTGATACTTTGCAGACAACATCTTTCGCTCGTCGTGTGTGGATTTCAACAACTAACCATTGGGGTATAAACGCCGAAGAAGCAATCCAAAATCAAAATCCGCCTGTCAATCGTGTCTCTTTAGTGGATCTCCAAAATTCCCCAGTTGATTGGAAATTGCTTCTTGACGGTCTCAAAGGTAGGGATGCAATGCTACCTGGTAAGCAACCGCGAGAACACCAACTCCGCGCGATGTCGGCAGCACACGAGTACTTCACCACCCACGACCGAGGAAAACTCATTATGGCGTGTGGAACAGGCAAGACCTATACGGCTCTGAAAATAGCCGAAGAAATGTTGCCCGAAAAAGGACTTGTCCTTTTCCTCGTTCCCTCAATCTCACTTCTCGGTCAGACCCTCAATGCGTGGTGCGCTGATGCTACTAAGCCTATTAAGGGTATCTGCATTTGCTCAGATGCAAAGGCATCTCGCAAAATCAAGAAAGACTTTGACGATACGCAAGATTCAGCTGTTGACCTCGCTGTTCCGGCTACTACAAATCCTAAGAGTATCGCCAAACAGTTAAAGGCGTATCGCTCACATGACGGATTGACAGTTGTGTTCTCAACCTATCAATCCATCGAGGCTGTCAAAGCCGCCCAAGATGAAACACTCAAAGAGACAGGCGGCTCATACGGCAAGTTCGACCTTATCGTATGCGATGAAGCGCACCGCACAACAGGCGTGAAACTTTCTGACCGCGACGAAAGCAATTTTACTAAAATCCACAATGCGGATTATATCAAAGGGAACAAGCGTCTTTATATGACGGCGACACCTCGCCTTTACGGTTCTTCGGCAAAAATCAAAGCCTCTGAAAAAGATGCTATCCTTTGCTCAATGGATGATGAAAAACTTTACGGTGATGAGTTTTTCCGTGTAAACTTCTCCTATGCAGTAGAACACGGACTCCTTGCCGATTATAAAGTTTTAGTCCTCACTGTTAATGAAGACGACCTGCCCGGAGAAGTCCTCAAAGATATTAAAGACCCGAATAATACCGAATTAAACTTTGATGATACCTCCAAACTTATAGGTGTTATCAATGGACTCTCAAAGATAATTCGTGGTGATAACCGCGTTACTTGGGATAACGACCCCGGTGTAATGCAACGCGCTATCGCTTTCTGTTCGTCTATTGGGAACGCAGCCTCACCGGGCACCTCAGTTAATACCTCTATGGTATTGCCGAAGATATGCGAGAAATACCGTGATTCCATTGACCTCGAAGAACGCGAACACGTTGTAGAAGTCTCGGCAAGACACATCGACGGATCAATGAACTCACAGGAAAGAAATGCTCAACTCGCGTGGCTTGCCGAAGATAACATCGCCGAGAATGAATGCCGTGTGCTTACTAACGTGCGTTGTCTATCCGAGGGCATAGACGTTCCGGCTCTCGACGCTGTACTGTTCCTTTCTTCTCGTAACTCGCAGGTTGATGTCGTGCAGTCGGTTGGGCGCGTTATGCGAAATTTCCGCAAAGGTCAGCCGGACGAAAAGAAATACGGATATATCATTATCCCTATTGTCGTACCTTCTGACGTAAAGCCTGAAGATGCGCTTGACAATAACGTTTACTTTTCTACCGTCTGGAATATACTCAATGCTCTCCGTTCACACGACGATCATTTCAATGCGGAAGTTCAGAAGATTGCTCTGAATAAGAACAAAGCCTCCAAAGTCGTTGTCGGTGGTCCCGGCATAGGTCATAATGCTTTGTCCGACGGTCAGGACACCCACGACGCTCAACAACTCGAAAATGCAGAAGTCGCTCGTCAGCTCGAATTGCGTTTTGGCGAAATGCAGTCAGGCATTTACGCTAAACTCGTGGAGAAGTGTGGCGACCGTCTATATTGGGAAAACTGGTCTAAGAAAGTCGGCTTGATTGCGCGTAAATTCATTGAGCGCATATCCAAACTTGTTGAGAATGTTCCGGATCTCAAATCCGAGTTTAATATCTTCGTCAAGGGATTACAGGAAAACCTTAATCCCTCAGTGGACGAAGGGCAAGCCATTGAGATGTTGGCACAACACCTCATTTCTCAGCCCGTTTTCGATGCGTTGTTCCAAGACTACAATTTCGTCAATAACAACGCCGTCAGTCGCTCTATGCACCGAATGATTGAGCTACTTACCGAAGTAGGCGGTTTCGAGAAGGACACCGCCGAACTGGAGCAGTTCTATGACTCGGTGCGAGTCAATGTCGGCAACATTGATAACTTGGAGGGTAAGCAGACAGTCATCAAGAACCTTTATGAAAAGTTCTTTAAGGGAGCGTTCCCTTTGACTGTCGAAAAACTCGGTATCGTATATACTCCTGTCGAGTGTGTGGATTTCATCATTCACTCTGTCAATGATATTCTAAAGCGTGAATTTAATTCTTCACTCTCCGATGAGAACGTACATATCATCGACCCCTTTACAGGCACCGGCACGTTCATAACTCGCTTACTACAATCAGGACTTATCAAGCCCGAAGATATGGAGCGCAAGTATCGCTCTGAAATCCATTGCAATGAAATCGTCTTACTTGCATACTATATTGCAGATGTCAATATAGAAGCCGTGTATCACGACTTAATGAAGCCCGACCATTACGTTAATTATGATGGCATTTGCCTGACTGATACTTTCCAACTCGCAGAGTCAAAACAAGCGACTCTGTCGCAAGTGTTCTTCCGTGAAAACTCGGAGGGCGTTCTACGTCAGAAAAAAGCTCCTATCCGTGTAATCATTGGCAACCCTCCTTATTCAGTCGGGCAGAAATCCGCCAACGATAATGCAGCTAATCTATCATATCCTATTCTTGATGCAAGAATCGCCGAAACTTATGCATCCTCATCTCAGGCAACTCTTAATAAATCTCTTTATGATAGTTATATAAAAGCTTTCCGATGGTCTTCTGACCGCATTGCAGACAATCCAGATGGAGGCATCGTCGCTTTTATTAGCAATGGCTCGTGGCTTGATGGACTCGGACAAGACGGTTTTCGTGCTTGTCTCGAATCCGAATTTACAGACATCTACGTTCTCAATCTCCGTGGCAACCAACGTACCAGTGGCGAGTTGTCTCGTAAAGAGGGAGGTAAAATTTTCGGAGGTGGCTCTCGAACTCCGATAACCATTACTTTCCTTATTAAGAACCCTGCTAAATCAGGTCAGAAAGTAACCATCCATTACCACGACATCGGCGATTATCTTACTCGTGAACAGAAACTTGACCTTGTTAAGAAGTTCAAGTCCATTCATGGTCGTTCTATTGAATGGCAAACTATTGAGCCAACCGACCGCCACGATTGGATAAACCAACGCGACGGTCTATTTGACACGTTTATCTCGCTTAATCCTGACAAAAAGTTTAATCAAAAATCCCAAACATTTTTTTCAACTGTCGCAATTGGCTCCGTTAGTAATCGTGATGCATGGGCATATAATTTCAGCCATAAAAACCTTCTGAAAAATGTTGAAAATTCTGTAAATTTCTTCAACTCAGAAATTACAAAAATTGCTAATGGAGATATCACTTTTTCAGAACTTGACTCTGACCCAACGCGGATTAGTTGGACGAGATCGCTAAAACGTAGAGCTGAAAAGGGAGAAGCACTTTCTGTGGATAAAATTTCTGTAGTCGATGCCTCCTACCGTCCTTTCTGCAAACAGAATCTTTACTACTCAAAAGATTTAATTGAGGCTCCGGGATTATTCTCTTCTTTGCTACCTATAAAAGATTCTAAAAACCTTTTTATAGGCGTCTCTGGAGTAGGTCACCAAAAACCATTTTCTGTTTTTATTACTGAAAATGTTACTGACCTGCAAGTCCTTGATAAAATTCAGTGTTTCCCTCTTTATTGGTACGAGGAAAGCAAAGTACAAGAAAAGAGCCTTTTTGACTTCGGCACAGACTCCTCCGATAAATATATCCGTAGAGACGGTATCACAGACTGGATATTAAAGGAGGTACGCAAACGCTTTGGCAATTCTAAAGCAATTACCAAAGAGCATATATTCTATTATGTCTATGGCATACTTCACTCTCCGCAGTATCGTGAGCGTTTTGCCGCCGACCTGAAGAAGTCGTTACCGCGCATTCCCATTGTTGATAACGTCGAAGACTTTATGGCTTTCTACAAAGCTGGTAAAGTCCTTTCCGACTTGCACCTCAATTATGAGCAAGTGCCACCATCGCCTGACGTGGACGTAATCGAGGCTCTTGTCGATCCTTCTCCAAACTTCACTGAATACACACGTTATTCAGTGAATAAAATGTCATTCCCAAAAATGCGCAACGAAGCTGGAAAACTCGTCCATGATAAATCGCGCATCATCTATAACGAACTCATCACCATTACGAATATTCCTGCTAAAGCCTACGAATATATTGTCAATGGCAAATCCGCTATTGAGTGGATTATGGAACGCTATGCCGTAACCCAAGACTCCAAATCGCTAATCATCAACGACCCTAACGCCTGGAGCAAAGAACACCATAATCCCACATACATCTTCGACCTCCTGCTCTCCGTCATCAATCTCTCCGTGCAGACCGTCGATATAGTAAACTCACTTCCTAAACTCAAACTCTAATAACGGCATATCTATGAATCAACCATTATTATCACAAGAAATAATACTAACGCTCCAACAATTGAGGGGAATTGGGAATAAAACAATTCTTTCAAAAATAGTAAGTAATGTAATGTCTCCTATTTCAAATTTAGAAGATTTGTTAAATTTTTGGTCTACTGTTAATGGGAGGTTACAGTCAATTACACCTGATGATATTAAGGATGCTAACGTCGTTGCGAAGAAGATAATCAGTCAGGCTGAAAAAGAAGGTGTAGGTATTATTGCCTATTACGATAGAGAATATCCTGATATATTACGTCAATGTACTGATGAAAAAGGTAATCCTGATCCTCCTTTGGTACTCTTTTTCAGAGGTAATATAAAGGCGTTAGAGATGCCGGGAGTGGCTGTAATAGGAACTCGTGAACCTACTCCGAATGGGGTTAGTGCCGGTGAATATTTTGCGGGAGAGTTAGCAAAACTTGGATTCAATATAGTGTCGGGACTTGCTAAGGGCTGTGATACCTCTGGCCATAATGGAGCACTGAAAGTAAATGGTGTTACAACTGCATTTCTTGCCAATGGTCTTGATTGGAAATCGATATATCCAAAAGAGAATCTTGAATTGGCAAAAAGAATTGTAGTTAATAATGGATTACTTTTAAGCGAATATCCCATAGGGCAAAGTTGTGGAAGATACGGATTAGTAGCTCGTGACAGATTGCAAGCAGGGATGGCAAAAGCAACCATAGTTGTGCAAACTGGGAAAGATGGTGGTTCAATGCATGCCGTTAATGCAACCATTGCATCAAAGAAGCCTCTTTTCGCTGTAGAATACAAAAATGAAGAGGATTTAAGCCATGAAAAGGTTCAAGGGAATATCATGCTTATACGGAATAAAGATGCTGTACCCCTATCTTCAAAAGGTATAGTCTCAGCAGTTGCTATCATTAGAGGGGCTAACTCTAAGCAAGTCAAAGTAGAACAACCATCCTTATTTGATCCAAGTATATGAAAAGCATAATATTTGATTTGGATCTCACTCTGATTGATACGACTTGTTTAGAGACATTACGCCATGAAAGAAGATGGCAAGAAGCGTATCAAAGGATTCCAGAAACCACAATGTATGAGGGTATGGCAGAAATATTAGAAGTTATACGGAAGCATAATATTCTCTGTGCAATTGTCAGCACCTCACCAAGGTCCTATATAGAAAAGATTGTTGCCCATTACAATCTACCTATTCAGCATATTGTTTCCTATCACGATGCAAAACCAATTAAACCTCATCCCGCTCAAATGTTAAAAGCACTTGAAATTATGGGAGTATCAGCAGATAAGGTTGTATCTTTTGGAGACCGAGTAATAGATATAGAAGCAGCTAATGCTGCCGGAATTGAGAGTGTAGCTTGTTTTTGGGGTACAAAAGAAAAAAGGGAATTACTTCGCTCCCACTATAATCATGCGATCATTTATCCTAAAGAAATTTTAACTCTTATCAGATAAAATAATGGCAAAACTAGTAATACCTCAGCCGAAGATAATTGGAGATGAATTTGTAAGGGGAGCCCTATCTCTCAACTCTCAATTTGAGGAGATATTAAGGAAAGCATGGCGGTCGTCATGGAGGTACGGTGATTTTTCTCTAATAAAGGAAAAAAATAAAAAGAGAATGCTAACCTATCAATTATTTATTGACTTTAAATACCCTCAGCCTGACAATGCTATCAAAGCTTTTTTCATGATAAATAATTGTATCTTGAGGGGTATTTGTTTTCAAATTGACTATGCTGCGCTTTTCCCAATTCGACGTCATAGAGGATGGGATAATTATTTATGTGAAGGAATTAACTACTCTATCATACAGAAGTGGAAGAGTAATAGAGAATCAATACTATTAGAACTCACTCCAAAGAAAACTTATGGATACGAGAAAAAGCTACTGGATATTGTGGTAAATGATTCTGACAAAATTGAGGATGATTTAGGACTGCCAGTATATGATTTTCCTGACGTAAAAATACTAAGGAGAATTGAGATTCCTTCAACTATTCTCAATATACGTTATCCTTTAGTCGGGAAGAATCACTACGCTCCTTATTCGACAAATAAGGACTGTTATTGTGTCCTTTTCGCAGAATTAGATAATCAATATGATAAAAAAGCGATTAAGGTTCTTAGATGGATTCCTACAACTAAAAATAAGTTGATTCAAGAAATTAAAGAACTTAAAACACTTAAAACTGATTTGTCCTCAAATAAAGTTAAATTAAAACAAAGTAAAGAGGGGCTTTCTAATTCAAAAGGAGAAAATGAATGGGAAGAGGATGTACAGAAAAGAATAAAAATTATTGAATCGAAGATTTCAAAGAAGACCGCAAACATAGAAAGCGGTAATCACTTTTACGAACTTGGATATATTTCTCGCACTTATAATCCTGATCTCCATACTATTATGGTGAATGGGGATTCGAGGATTCTTTTTGCGAAAATTGAAAATAATTTTATAAAATTGATTGGAGGATACGAATCGTTCTTACACAATGATTTATGTTTTCCTAAATGTCTAATTAATATACCAATGGAGTAATATGGGCTCTATTTCTGACTTTTTATTTAATAATAAAAAATACAAAGAAGTTAATTCTTCTTTTAATGAGGTTCACTCGTCACTCAAAAGTGCGTTCTCTATTTGGTGTCAGCATTTCCGTTATTCATTAAGTGATGATTATGAAAGTAAGGAGTTCATCTACAATCATATTTCGGAGATTAGACAATTAAACAAGTGGATTGAAATTACTAATAGATTGATTTCATCAAAAAGAGAGGCTATCACATATTTGTATATTGATAGAAGAGGAAAATCGTCAATTCCTTTCTTATCTTATGAAGAATATAAATTTATTGCGCTGAATGAGAAAGAGATAAATCTTTGGTCCTCCTATATATATAAATTTAATAGGGTGAAAGTAAAGTACAGGGATGCTATAAAGAAACTTTTAAATCATACTTCTTCTTCCTATTCTCATATAGATATTCGAAGAATTGCCAATCTTTCGGATAATGTTCTTATAGAAACTGACTCGATTCTTCGGTATGCTAAATCTTATCAGACAAGATTTCCTAAGGCGTGGACTCTTTTTTCTAAAGGACAAGAGATAGATAATATTCCTCTGGATGAAATGCGTGATTTTTATAATCAAATCGCATCATTCCGTGAAAGGATGAATGTCAAAGAAATTTTTCTCGACCTTTGGAACAAACAAAAGACGAAAGTAATGTTATTGATGAACACTCCATCACCCAATCTGTCATCTTTTGAAATCGATGAAATTGAAAAGGAGAAGTTGGTTATTGAGTTGCTGGAAATGGATAATCTTTCAGAAGAAGAGATAGCGGTTCAATATACGGTCCACTTAGATGATAAAGAGGAATTTAAAAGAATAATTCTTGATTCTTCTGACTATGAGCATGACCTTATTGGATTAAAATACGATTCACCATCTTCTCTATATCGATTAAGGGAAGATTTAGATAAGCAAGGAGTAAAGTTTGATTATATTTTAGAGTTAGTTATAAGGAATGAGAAAGGTATTAATGAATATAAAAAATCAAAAGGGCTTTCTGGAAGTATATATATTTCCGATTACTCAGAATTAGCTTCATCTGATTCATCACTGTCCAAATTCATTAAATCTTATGAAAAAGAAAGGGAATATCGAGATGAGGTAGTCCGTCTACAGAGACAATATAGAGAAGCATTTGAAAATGTCATTGGCGATATAGATGTTCATTCAATACCTTTGTCTGAAATTCTACAGATAATTGAACAAAAAGATGATATTTATAATGAAGATAGAATAATAAGGGAGCGAGAAAGAATAAGAAAGGAGGAAATAAGGAAACAAAAGGAAGAGGAGAAATTCAAGATAGAATTCCGGAGACTCGTCTCTTGTATTCTATCTTGGAAAAGACCATCTTGGTCTGTGGTTCCCTGTTTTTCTCTATATTATTATTATCCTACTACCTGCACTTGGGATGCTTCTCAAGAAGAATGGGATATTCGAAATCTTATTTGGGACTTTAAGGTAAATCCCAATAAACCCCAATCTGAGTCTGAGATTAATAAACGACAAGAACGCGCTCATAATAAATTGCTTCCTGAAATTGAAAAAGTTATAAATCATTTCTTTGGTAGTGCTAAGTCTTCTCTTACCTTGGTTTGCATCCCCTCCTCTAAGAAAAGTGTTAGCGAACGTAGATATAGGGACTTCGCTGAAAAATTATGTATTGCCACCGGAATGGAGAATGGATATAACTATATAGAAGTTCTTTCAGATGGAGAGGCAAAACACTTAGGCGGAGATATGCAGTCCTGTTTTTCTATTGATGATAATTTTTTCAAAAATAAGTTTGTACTTCTCTTTGATGATGTGATAACATCAGGAAGATCAATGGAAAGACTAAGGAATTTATTGATTGACAATGGTGCGAAAGTAATAGGAGGTCTTTCTATCGGAAAAACTAAGCATGAGAGACAGGGATCGAATCCGATTGATTCTATTTAAGGGAGATATTTGAAAAATATTATGTTGTGATAGGAGAATTTCCCTCCATGAAAAAGGCGGCTCGATTCTCAGCCGAATATGTGAAAAAGGAGAATCCGAAATCCTACATAGGCTTTTCCCAAGGTCCGGTAGTGATCCGCAGCTAAAAATTCAAATCGCCGTTATCACCTGAAAGTGTCAACGGCGTTTTTTTTATCCCTTGATGATCCAGTCTACACTGCGCCTGCCGGGGCAAGGGACTGCCCCGGCTCCCAAATGATTATTTGTCATCTTTGTAAGCATTAACTCAACTACACCTTTTAGAGGCTGCAATTAGGTTGTAATTTTGC
>CAMWSM010000043.1 GCA_947176915.1 uncultured Porphyromonadaceae bacterium
ATTGTAAGATGCTATTGCATAGGAGGTAAATATTTATTAACTTTGCGATATGAACAAGATTATCACAATAGAACTGTATAACCGAGACGTGATGGTTCACTTCGGAAGCAGGAAAGAACTTAGGAAGAAACTCGGCAGGATGTTTGACAAGGAGACCGCAAAGGAGATTTCCGGACATTTCTCTGATGTTTCGCTCGGAAGGACAATCATACTTGATGGAGGGCAGATAATTCTGTTTATACCACAGATGCCGTCTACTGCCAGCGATTATGCCGTGCTTCAGCATGAGATTTTTCATGTGGCATTCTTCATTCTTGAAAAGGCAGGAATAGTCCTCTGTGAGAAAAGCGACGAGGCGTATTCCTACCTCATTCAGTTCCTGACTAAGCGGATTCTGGAAGAGTTCACTTTATCTTTTTCTTCCGGTGCTCGGTCTGCGTAGTCTTCGGGTGTTTCTTCGCATATTCAGCAGTCACGAATCTTCCGTTGACCGAATCGCGGTTTAGCTCCACGGTGATTGTTTTCTTGTTCGCCATAGGCATTCAGTATTTATGGTTTTGTGGCAATATTGCCGGGATTTCTATAAAAAGAGAAGCAACCCCAAAGATGGCCACGACACACATCAAAGGGGTTGCTCAAAAATATCTTCTTGCTGTGAGTCGTGGTTCACACTGCAAAGTTACACAACATAAATAAGATATACAAGAGTATTTGAAGTTTTATTAGCGATTTTATTAAATGATATATTGATTATTAATAGATTATGTATAAAATATGTTGTAAAACATATTTTTCGTGTTGGATTTTTGAGTAATTTTGCGGGAAAATAACCTATGTTTTTCTTTGTTGTTCTTTTAGCTCTATTGTTTTTCTGTACCGGAGAATTTGGGCTTATCTTGCTTGTGATATGCGTGCTTATATTTCTGTGTGCGATTTTACCAGAATTTTTATGGGTAATATTATCTGCATTGATTTTGGGCGCAATTCTGTATTACTTTTCTACTAAGAAAGACAGGAAAAGTAAAACTGCCAAGGGAAAACTGGAAGATCAGCGAAAAGCTGAAAGAAGATTATATTATGCAAAACTTGACAGACTAATAAAGAGATTTGGTAATTGTTCAGCAAACATTAACCTTGGCAATTGGGATGAGTGTACGATAAAAAAACGACTGTTAGTTTTTAGAAAATCCAATATAATAGTAATAAATGGGAAATATATTCCTTTCTCCGATATTGTTAGCTTTTCTACTCATAACAGGGTAAATTATGATTATGCAACAAAGAAAGCTATATGGAAAAGTAAAATGTGTATTAATGTAAATTCAACGGAAAATCCTACCATGATATTAGAGATTGAAGGGAATCGTAAAAAGTTGGATAAAATCACAAGCATACTTAATTCTATTATAAATAAGAACAAAAAGAATATACAATCTCAACAGTTGTGTAAGCAGTTATAATTTACTATCTTTGCATAACGAAAGAGCCATGAGCCATTATCCCTGACGGGGTAGTGGTTCTATTTTATTAACCGAGCCTGAGCCTATGAGCCGTATCACAGAAGTGGTCGGCTCATAATTTTTATAAGCGATGGCAGACGGCAAATTAGTTTTCCCGGTCAGGTTTGACTTGGAAGCGGCAGTAAAGGAGGCAAGCGGTGACGCGGACAGAGTGCTGAAAAGACTCGGCACGATGATTAATTCACGTCCCCTTAAACTCGGCATAGAGATAGAGCAGCCAAAGGGAGGCTGGGACAAGAAACTTGGAGACTACGGCAAGGGGAGTATCACTGCCATGCGCAAGGAGATGGCGAAACTTGTCGAGCAGTGGAACAAACTCAGCGAGGCACAGCGCATAACGGACCAGAAAAGCGGAGCGTTCACGGCAGACGCTATGAAGATAATCAACCGTTACAGCCAACTTGTAACGGCGAGCGAGAGCTATGCCCGCAGCCTGGAGCAGATAGCGGCGGCGGCGAAGAAGTCAGCAGACGCGGAAATTCGTGCCAATCAGAAGGCTCAAGCAGAACTTGAAAAGAGAGTCGCAAGGTCTCAGCAGACGGTTGCTATGCTCAAAGCGGAAGAGACTTCCCTATCCGCAGTAGCCGCCAAGATGAAATTCTATCAGCAGATTGCCGACAAGAGCGACTTCGGAAGCAAGTCGTTCTTATACGCCACTCAGCAGGTGGAACGATTAGGAGCGCAATATCAGCGACTCCAGAACATAATGACTTCCGCCACGGGCAATAAAGGGAAGGACATATTCAACACCGAGCAGTTGAAGCAGACCCTTCGCGGTGCGGAATCCACAATCGAGCAAGTGAAGGCGAAACTGAAAGCCGTTGAACAGATACTTGCCAAGACTCCGCAGGACTCTTTCGGCTTCCGCAGGGCGAGCGAGGAGGGTGAGAGGTTGCTTCGATTGCTTAAGAAGATGGAGGCAAACACTCCGAAGGCTCAGATGAAGGCTCAGGAACAACTTCAGCGCGAATGGCTTGCCGCAAAAGACCAGAGGGAACGTGAGCGTGAGAAGGAGACTCAACAGGCGATCGCCAACGCCAACCGCGAGAATCAGGCGCGTCAGGCGGCTTACAACGCACAGCGTCAGGCAGGACTTGAACGCCAACGCATTCTCAATGCCGAGGAAAACAGCATTGCTGCCGTCACTGCCAAACTCCAACTGCAAAGGCAGAGGCTTGATGAGTCAAAAGTTGGTTCAGTAAAATACGAGCGCATAAGTGAGGAGGTTGACCGTCTGACAAGAAAACTCAACTTGATGCGTGAGGCTCTTGATGCAGCAGGAAAGCGCGTGGAGGCTCTTAGGGCGTTGAGGGAAATCCTTGCTGCATCCGAGAAGACCATATCGGGACTGACAGGTAAGCTGCAAGTGTATCAGGAAAGGCTGAAGGGTCTTGAAGTTGGCTCGCAGAAATTCAATAAGACCGCTCTTGAAGTCAGACGATTGACGGATGAACTTGAACGCGCCAATCAGAGGATGCGCGATTTTCAGCAAACCGCGTTCAAGGGATTGGGGAATGTTATCACAGAGCAGCAGGTAGCCAGACTAACCAATCTACGGAATGAAATCCGTGATATTGATGCGCAGCTTCACGAACTCCAACAACAGAAGGCCAACAACGCAGGTAAATGGGCGGGACCTATGGATGAGCAGATTGTAAATAATCTACTCAAACAGCGTATGGGGTATACACGTCAGATCAACGAGATGCTAAAAACTGGGGCTGACCTCCAGCTTGAACGCGAGAAGGAGATAAATCGTGAAATAGAGAAACGCAAAGCCAAACAAAAAGAGATAACTGATGCCTTTGCAAAAAATCGAAAGATACTCGCAGCAGAGGAAAACACCATAAAGAACATAACCGCCAAGTTACAGCTTCAAAAGTCTCGCCTTGAATCCACAAACCTTGATTCCAATAAGTTTACTCGCATAGCAAAGGAGGTTGAGCGTCTGACAAAGAAACTCGACGAAGCGAGAAAAAAGATGGCGGAGTTGACCGGGCAGTCAACTTCTGGAACGGGTACTCAGGCAAGGAACGCACGAAAGGTCAGTGAGGAGTATTCCAAGCAGTTGACTTATCTTGACCGTCTTGTTAGGCGTATGGCTGTCTATGGTTCAATCGGCATGATAGGCGGTTTCCTTAGGAATGTCCGCGAGGTTACGGCTCAGTTTGAGTTGCAGAGGGTGTCGTTGGGTGCGATATTGCAAGACCAGACGAAAGCCAATCAACTCTTCTCGGAAATCAAGGGCTTCGCGCTCAAATCTCCGGTCTCCATCCTTGACCTCACGAAATATACCAAACAGTTAGCCGCCTACAAAATCGGCTATGACGAGCTGTTTGAGACCACCAAGAAACTAACAGACGTGTCGGTAGGTCTCGGTGTGTCTATGGATAGGGTCGTGCTTGCCTACGGACAGGTTCGCGCCACCGGACACCTCCGCGCCTCGGAAATCAGGCAGTTCACCGAAATGGGTGTGCCGATTGTGGAGGAACTCGCTGCCAAGCTCTCAAAGATGAATGGCGAGCTTGTGACTGCCGCAGACGTGATGGATATGGTCTCCAAGCGCGCCATCGGCTTCGACATGGTGAAGGAAGTGTTTGACGATATGACTTCCGCAGGAGGTATATTCTACAACATGCAGGAGAAGCAGGGCAACACTCTCTACGGATTGTGGGCGAAGTTGGGTGATGCCGCGTCTGTGATGTATGACGAGATAGGGCGTACCGGAGCGGTCAACGCCACGATGAAAGGACTTATCCAGAGCGCGACCGACCTGATGAAGAATTGGAGGCTTGTGGCAGGGGAGATTGCGGTAGCAACTCTTGGTTTTGGCGCATACAAGATTATTTTAAACCTTACAAGGGTCAGTATAGATGCGTCTACAAAAGCAACGCAGAGATTGATGGCTGCAAAGGCACAGTTGACAGCAGCACAGAATAAACTCACAGCGGCAAAAAGACTTGGAAACAAAGCAGCCATACAGTCAGCTGAGACTTCTATTTTAGAGGCTCAGTGGGCTGTAAAAGCGGCGACAGCAAATAGACTTGCAGCTAATGCGACGAATGTATGGACGGCAGCGAAATATAGGCTTATTGCGGCAGCTCATCAATTAAAAGCAGCAGTTGCCGGGAATTGGGTCATGCTTCTTGTTACAGCGATGGTTGCTATCGGAGTGGCAATTGCCGCAGCGGTGGAAAAGGCGACAAGACTTAAACGCGCATTGAATGATATAGAGGCAGAGACGATCAACCTCCAGAATCAATCCGTGGGGAGGTTTGAGCATCTTGCGGAAGCTGCTGTCAATGCGGCTGACGGAAGCAAAAAGCAACGTGACGCACTCGCCGAACTGAGCAGGACATACGGAGACATCCTACCGCAGGACGCATTGAAGCTTGAAAATCTGCGAAAGATGAATCATAGCTATGGTGAGCTTACGGCGACTCTGAGGGAGTATATCGCAACACAGCAGATGCAGAAGGGCCTCAATGAAATATCCAGTGAATATGGCGACAAAATCAATGCGGCTTCAAAAAAGGCGATTGACTCACTTGTTGATTATTTAAAGATTGAAAAGGATGTAGCAATAAATATTGTCGGAGAGCTGCAACGCGAGGTTCAGGAAAATCTTGAAAAGGGAATTTTTGACTACCGCACCGCCGGACAGAGACTGAAAGATATTGCTGGCAAGTTTGGGGTTGACATCAGTGACTCGCTTGCACAGTCACTGACAACTACACCGTGGAGAGATAACTGGTACGACCATCTGGGCTTAGGGAAAGCAACAAATGAGTTTGTCGCTTTGACAGATGCTATTGCAGGACAATTTGGAGAACTTGACGAATGGCACAAAAGGGTAGAAGCGTCTACTGGAGCTGTCGGCGAATGGTCAAAAGAAATTGAGAACACAAAAAAGAAAATTGATGAATTAACCCTAACTAATACCGACGGCTCTCCGATTAACGAAAATGCCCTTCTGGGGCAGCAGATAAAGGCAAACGAGACGATGAAGGTTGTCGCGGATTTGATAAAAAGCGACACTTCTATCCGAGATGCGATTAAGGATAAAGAGACCGAGTGGCAGGAGGATTGGATTCATCTTGTGTCGAGTGTTGATCCGGATAATTTGATGGATATTACAACCATCAATTTCGATGCCATAATTAAGGCCTTTAATGCAAAATATCCCCCACTTGCCGACAAGATCCGTCAAATTCAAAAAGAATGGGGCAATATCGCGCCTACTGACCCGACTGCCATTCAGATCCGGCAGAAGTTACTTGATGTCTCAGACTCATTCGGGGTTTCCATAGATAAGATGAAAAAGTATCTATGGGATGGAAGCGGAAGTGTGGACGATTATCTGAAAAGACTCAAAGAGCAGCAGGAAGAGTTAGAAGCTCTTCTGAAAAAGAAAATGGAGACACTGGAAAACTGGTCAATAATAGATTTTATCTTTTCAGGAAAAACAAAAGATCAGCTTCAAAAGGAGATTGATGAAACAAAGCAAAAACTTGGAATCATTAAGGAGCTTTATCCTTTTGTGGAGGGATACACAGTGCAAAAGGAAAAGAAAAACGGCGGTCGCCAATCCGACACCCGTCTCCAGACTCTCAGAGAGATTGAAGAGACCCTTACAAAGATTAATCAGAAATATGAGGAATTGCTGAAAAAAGAGGGTAAAGCACAGGCTCTTGCCGATATTCGGAAGATATACGGCGACACCCTTGACTATATCAACAAACTCGGCAAGCAGTTTGGACTTGCGTTTGAGATGCCTACCGCATTCAAGACCTTGCAAGACTACCGCAAGGCTATACTCAATGTCATTGAAACATTGAAGATGAAGGGCTACGAAAAGGCGGCTCTTGAATTACAGACAAAGATTGATACCGGAGATGTTGACAAGCTTCAGAAACAGATAGAAGTCCAACTCAAAAAACTGTCTGAAAAAATCTCACGCACCAAGACCGCGAGGGAGTTTTACGACAAGATCCTTAGCCAGACGGGGGATATTGAACTTGCGGCACAGATGAGCATGAGCATCTACGGGGATGATGGATTTGAATTGCAAAGGCAGTTGGTGGAGCAGATTAAGAGTTATCTGCAAAACGATCAGATCAGCATTGAGATTCCGGTGGATGTGATTACGACAGGCAATCAAATCAACTACAAGCGTCTTGGCGAATTTGCCGAGCAAATAAAGGATGAAATTGGCGAGAAACCCTACGAGGCGCTTAAAAAGATTGCCGAGCAGGGACAGAAAGACCTTGCAAAGACATACGAGGGTTATTTCAAGGATTTGGAAAAGGCAAAGACGTACGCGGATAAGCGTGTGGAGCTCGCCCGTACCACGGCCGAAAAAATACGTAAGATCAATGCCGATATTGCCGCAGGGAACATACCGGAGGAGGACGGCAGGAAAACAATCAGGGGTCTGATTGACAAAGAAGCTAATGAAGCCGCCAAACTTGAATATGAAGCATTCAAGGAGACACCGCTCTATGTGCAGATGTTTGAAGACTTAGAGCACGCTTCTACTACCACGCTCAAAACTATGCGTGAACGCCTTTTAGCATTGTCTAAGACATGGGGTTCGGCTCTTGATCCTGCGCAGTTGAAGGAGATGCAGTCCCGCATGAATGAGATTACCGAACGGTTACGTCAGCGAAATCCTTTCAAAGCATTAAAAGAGGCGTATCTGGACTATAAAAACTCCATGAAAGACCTTACCGTAAAAGGTGCGGTTGAGAAATCAGGAGAGGCTGCCACACGGGTCTATGAAGATACAAGGGATTACGGAGCTGATTCCAAACAGGCAATGGCGGCTGAAAGGGAATTGAGAGTGCGTGAGAAAATTCTCGGTATAACCCGTAGTCTAACCGATGAAAACGGGAGACAGCTGAAGGGGCAGAAAGCCTTGGATAAGGCGCAGATAAAAGCCAATGACAATCTGAAAATCGCCCGTGGACTTCTGGATCAGGCTGTGGAAGAACAGCAGGAGGCAATAGACAAGGCTGTCAAAGAGGGAAAGGACCCTGCCACCGATCCGGCAGTCAAGGCGGCGAATATGCGTGTCGAGGCAGCGAAAGAGGAGGTCGAGGTCGCTCAGGATGTGGCAAATATCGTGCAGGAAACGGCGCAGACAAGCATGACCCTGAAAGCGGCTTTGGAGAAAGCCGCGCAGGTGGTGGGTCAGATGCTCGGATGGGCGGGCGATATTGCAAGAGGGGTCGCAGATATTTCTGAGGCTCTCGGGGCAGACGAGGAGGATGTGCAGTATTGGAACACTGTTGCGGATTCTCTCAGCAATATTTCCGCAGGCATTCAGGATATTGTCAATTCCGCGATGAGCGGTGATATTTTTGGCATGGTATCTTCTGTACTGACCGCAATACCGAAGATGTTTGTCGGATTCGTCAACCTGTTCTCGGCAGGGAAAATCCGTAAGGCAAATAAAGAGATCAAACGTCAGCAAGAACTTCTTGAACAACTGGAATACACCTTTTCCCGTCTGGAAAAAGTTGCAGATAAGCTCTTCGGGAGGGATTACATAAACAATTACAATCAGCAGCTCAGCAACCTCCAGGCGCAGGCGGCGGCTTACCAGAAGCAGGCAGAGGCGGAGAAGAGCAAGGGTAAGAAGACCGACAAGGAGAAGCTGAAGGAGTATGAGAACTCGTACCGCGACACGATGGACGAGATCGCCGATATGCAGACCCAACTTGTGGAAAAGTTCACCGGCACCAACCGCCAGGATGTGGCCCGGCAGATGGCGCAGTCGTGGATTGACGCAAGGGTTTCCATGTCTGACACCTTCGCCGCAATCAAGGGCGACTACTCCGAGATGATAAAGAACCTGCTTGTGGAGGGAGCCGCCGCGAGGGTCATAGAGAACGCCCTCACTCCGATGTGGGACAAGATGGAGAAAGCGCTTGAAAAGAACGACATTGAGGGTGCTATTGACTCTATTATCGGAGAAATGGACAACGCTCTCAACGCCGCCAACAACGGTATGGAGGTGCTTTGGAAGGCTCTGGAGGCGCGCGGCTACGACATGAAGCAACTTATCGGTGACACTGAGAGCAGTTATACCGGAATCGCGAAGAACGTGGCGACCGCGACGAGTGAGGAGATAAACGCCAACACCACCGCGCTCAACACGCAGAACTACTATCTCAGCCAAGTTCCGGTCATAGGCGAGAACGTGGCAGCGATCAGAATGATTCTGCAAGGAGGCTCAGCAACGGTTTCCAGCGGAAGTGCAAGCCCGGCGAAGACCATTGACTACACAGACCTGCTGACAGCCGCCAACCAGCACCTTGCGAGCCTTCCGAGGGTGGAGCGGCATCTGTCGGACATCTACACGCTCCTTAATAGGATTGTAGTGTATGAGAAGGGGAGATTTGTTGTGAACTCAGCGATGAGAGGTTAATATTCCGTTGGGTGAACGAGCGAGGCTATCAGCAGTATAACTTCGCTCGTCAACGCCTACTTCGTGTTCGTAAAGCCGAGCGTCAGACGATGAAGATTTTTGCATATTATTAGGTCATTTACGCCTACGCGCCCATTCCGGAATGGGCATATCATCCTCGCTATCCGGTTCAAGGGAATAGTCAATAATCGTCCTGATTGCCAAGTCCGCCTGCTGGCGCATTATCTTGAGATAATTGAACACAGGGCGATTATTGGCTTCCTTTATGGTCTGTCCGATTGCATACTCCAGAATATAGAGCGGTATGCCCAACTCGGAGCCGAACTGCACGAAGGTCTTACGGGCAGAATAGAACGTCAGCCGCTTCTCAAATCCAAGCTCCTCGCCTATTCGGTTCAGCGACTTGGTTACGAAGGAGCGGAATTGCTCGTAGTCCTTGTAATGGTAACCCATCTCCAATTCTCCGTTTTCGTTGATGTATCTGCTAATAATCACCCGTGCCTCCGATTGTATGGTGATTGAGACTTCTTTATCGGCCCCAGTTTTCTTATCGGCTGTCTTCTTTCGGACAAAGGTAAGTATATCGCCGTCGAGCTTCGCGCTCATAAGGTCAGTAAGATTTATCCCGGCGCAATAGAATGAGAGCATGAATAAATCACGCGCAACTGTCAAGCGTTTGGCAGATACACCCGAAAACTCTGCCTCACGAAGTTTTACAAGTTCTGCCTTACTGATGCAAATATCCCGCACATTCTTTGTTGGCATCTTGTAGTTGCGGAAGGGGAATATCTTATACTCGACAACACCCTCATTGACGGCAGCATTGAGCAACGCCTTCAGGTGTGTCATGCGGATGTTAACGGTAGTCGGCGAATCGCCACGCTTAACCAAAAACTTTTCCCATTCCTTAATTGCAGTCAAAGACATTGCTGACAAGGATACGTACTCACCGAATTTCTCGATAAGGTATTTCAGTGAATAGCTCATATTCTGAGCGTATGATGCTTGCCCGTTCTCTTTAAGCTGTTCAATATATCTCTCCGCAAAACTTTTCAATAAATCCCCGACAAAGCGCGGCTGCTCCAGATATTTCTTTATCTGGGAGGCTGTGGCTTTCGGATCCCTGATTTCCTTCACCAGCTCCTCATATTCCCCAAGCTGGATGCGCAGATCCTTGTTTATCGCTATCGCTCTCGGATGCTTGACCACCGTCCCGTTCTGCAACTGACCGGGCTTGTCAACACTGAATTTCGTAACCATATACGCTGTGGTGTTGGCATTGGTAATTTTAAGCCTGATTTGGTGAGAACCATCCTTATTTGCCCTTGAAGGCACTATTACATAAGATAACTGAGCCATTTAGTTGTTAAATAAATTTAAAGTTTCCATCCTTGTGCAACGCACGGATTCTGCACGGATTTCTCCTCAAAAGTGGGGATATTTTTTGACATACACAACATGTTTTACAACATAAAAAGAGAAAAACCAACCCTTAAAGAGTTGGTTTTTAGCGTTTTTACTTTTGAGCCGCGACCGGGGCTCGAACCCGGGACCTTTTCGTTACGAATGAAATGCTCTACCGACTGAGCTATTGCGGCTTAATTCCAAGATTCCTTTTAGAAGGAAATGAATTGGTAATGCAAAGTTAATAATTTTTTTTTGAATAATGATTATTTCAAAGCTTTTTTTCGTTGTGATTTATTTTTAATTTTAATAAAGGATTATGTATCAGAATGGTTATTGTTATTATTGTGCTTTAAATGCGAAACCGATCCTTAGAGTGGATGTGTTTAGAAGCACTTGCTCAATCATATTCTGAAATTTGGGCAGATCGGATAAGAGGGGGGCAATCTCCGGATTCTTTTCGAGTTGAGAGAGAATGCTTTTTACTGCCTCGTCGTTTTGCAAAAAAGAGTCAATGAGAGTCCGTATTATTCCTAAAGATGCCTGTGTGTCAATATAAATATCAAGTTCATCTCCATTTTGAATATATCTCAGAGGGATTCCGGTAGCCAACTGTGGGAGTATTTCAGACAATACACTCTTTACCATGGCTTGTGCAGTAGGGGAGGATATTAATGATGAGAGAGAAGATCCTTCATTAGATGAATTATTTCCGGAGGGATACAGACCTGTGCCTGTAAGATCCACATCTTCGGGAGGGGTGCTTCCGGAAGCGTTTTCAAGAATAAATCCAAAAAGGGATAGAGGATTAACATAAAGTTTGATTACCCCTTGTTCGGGAATAGAGTATTGCAGCCCATTAGGTTGAGTCTGCGCTATTCTTGCTGCTCCCCCTGTCGTTG
Organism: uncultured Porphyromonadaceae bacterium; assembly: GCA_947176915.1. Classification (GTDB taxonomy): domain Bacteria; phylum Bacteroidota; class Bacteroidia; order Bacteroidales; family Muribaculaceae; genus Lepagella. The sequence goes on from CAMWSM010000043.1 coordinate 11,259, forward strand.
AGATATAGGTAAAAAGGATATTGCCGTCGGCCCTGAAAGCAACAGTTTTAACTATCTGATCCAATGCCTGGCTCAACGACATGTATGCGGTATTATTATATACCGGGATAAATGGAAGAGTTGTAAGGGATTCAAGCAGAGAAGATAAGTCAACATCAATTTCCGGAATCGGATCAATTTCCCAATCTATATAAAATGGAGTGGAAGTAATGATTCCATCCGCATCCTTATCAATTGGTGCCGGTATCCAGATTTTTCCCGATAAAGTTTGATTATTTAGAACGGCATCGTTGATATATATCTTAAGCCTGTCAGCATTTATTTCTCCGGTATACTCATAGTTGCATATACCGTTGTTATCTTTACCTGAAAAAGTAAGATAACCATTTTTTTCCGTAAGACTCACATTCCACACAGTTTCCGGAGAACCAGGTATTACTCCGGGACAAGGTAATTCCCCGGACAATCCTAATGCACTGAGTTGCGAAAGGTCAAATTCTGAAAAACCTTTAAGTGTTGCGTTATTACCCTCTTGATAAAAGCTAAAGGATTTTCCAGGCATTTCAACACCATTGTAATATAGCTCCAATCCCGTAGATGCCGTATAAGTCTTATCTTTCAAGTTACCTACAGGCTTGGAATCATTGTCACTGCATCCCGAAGCAACCAAAAGCATTAGCGTTGCAGGGATGGAAAAATAGTATTTATTAAAACTGATGTTCATAATAATGGAATCTTTTAAAGAAAACAACTATGAGGCTTTCAATGTTGAGCGTGAGATAAAAAAAGGATGTATCGTAAAAACGGTACATCCTCTTGAAGTTCTTAAAAGTTTTTATCAGAAAACGTAGTCTACACACGCCCTGTCCTCTTTATAGGGAGCAATTATCTGCACGGCAGCAACATGAGCAGGATGAGCTGAATATTTTGCGACGTCTTCAAGAGAAGCAGCAGTAGCAGTCAACACTAAGTCCCATGTCTCAGCCGGATTTACATTGATGCCTACTTCGATAGAGAAAAGTTCCTCAATCTGTTGGGGAAGCTGCATAAGAGCATCAGCAAATTTCTGAGCCACAGCCTTACGTTCCTCTTCAGAACCTTTGAATTTAAAAGTTACGATATGCTTTACCATAATAAGTCGAAATTAAAGATATTATTTATAAAGACGTTCACGGGCGGCTGCCACCTTGTCATCGGTGATATAATCATCATAATCCATCATCTTGTCAATGATTCCGTTAGGAGTAAGTTCAATTATACGATTGCAGACAGTTTGGATAAACTCATGGTCATGGCTTGCCATCAGGATAACGCCTTTAAAAGCCTGTAAAGTATTATTGAAAGCCTGGATTGACTCAAGATCAAGATGGTTTGTTGGAGAGTCCAGGATTAATGTATTGGCATCTGTAAGCATCATCCGGGCAATCATGCATCGTATTTTTTCTCCACCCGAAAGCACACTTGCTTTTTTCAACACCTCTTCTCCGCTGAAAAGCATCTTACCAAGGAATCCCTTAAGATAAATTTCCGAGGAATCTTTCGAGTATTGACAAAGCCAGTCGACAAGATTGAGGTCGGTTTCAAAGAAACTGCTGTTATCAAGGGGGAGATAGGCTGTTGTTATTGTCTGCCCCCAGTCATATTCTCCGGCATCCGCCTTACGATTTCCGTTAATGATTTCAAAAAGGGCAGTCATTGCACGTGGGTCACGGCTCAGGAATGCCACTTTATCTCCTTTCTCAATCTGGAAATTCACATCATCGAACAACACCTCTCCATCCACAGAAGCCTTGAGTCCTTTTACCTCAAGAATCTTATTGCCTACTTCACGGTTTGGGGTAAATATGATTCCGGGATAGCGACGTGAAGATGGTTTGATTTCCTCAACATTGAGTTTTTCAAGCATCTTCTTACGGCTTGTGGTCTGTTTGCTTTTAGCGACATTGGCACTGAACCGCTGAATGAATTCAAGGAGTTCCTTACGTTTTTCTTCAGCTTTCTTATTAGCCATCTGCTGCTGCTTAAGAGCCAGCTGCGAAGACTGATACCAGAAACTATAGTTGCCTGCGAAGAGAGAAATCTTATTATAGTCAATGTCGAGAGTGTGAGTGCTGACAGCGTCAAGGAAGTGGCGGTCGTGGCTCACGACAAGAACGGTGTTCTCAAAGTTTGCGAGATAATTTTCCAGCCAACTTACTGTTTCAAGATCAAGGTCGTTGGTAGGTTCATCAAGAAGAAGATTGTCAGGATTACCGAAAAGAGCTTTTGCAAGAAGGACACGAACTTTTTCGTTTGCACTCATGTCTTTCATGAGCATATAGTGACGGTCTTCCTTGATTCCAAGTCCGCTAAGGAGAGCAGCCGCATCGCTTTCTGCATTCCAGCCTTCGAGTTCGGCAAATTTTTCTTCAAGTTCGGCAGCTTTTATACCATCTTCATCGGAGAAATCAGGTTTAGCATAAAGGGCATCTTTCTCCTGCATGATATCCCATAGAACCGTATGCCCGCGAAGTACGGTTTCAATTACTGTGCATTCATCAAACTCAAAGTGATCCTGACTCAGGACTGAGAGACGTTCACCAGGGCCAAAAGTAACTGTTCCGTGAGTGGGAGAGAGCTGACCGGATAATATGCGCATAAGCGTAGATTTTCCGGCACCGTTAGCACCGATAATTCCATAGCAGTTGCCACGGTTAAAGGTAAGGTTTACGTCAGAAAAGAGCGTGCGCTTACCAAACTGAATACCTAAATTATTTACCTGGATCATGTGTTTATTGATTGTCAATTGAGTTTTCTTGAAACTACAAGAAATTTGCTCCTTAAGAGATATTCCAAAGAATTTCAAGATGGAGAGAAAATATAGAAAAGCACTGCAAAGTTACTCAAATTTACTCAAACAGACAAATAAGAGATCGTATTGGAGAATTAATAAGGTAATTTCTTTGCTCAACTTGTAATAATGTTCCCTTCAAAAGAAAAAAGAGAGATGTCTGAAAAGACCTCTCTCTTTGAAACTAAAGAATCTTTATTTATATGTCGAAGGTTTTAATTCGCATGCGTTGAGAATAAACGGTGGAATCAGTATTTAGAAGTAGAGGGACGGAACATTTCCTCTACTGCCTTATTGAGTTCAGCGTCGCAATTCTCCACTTCAGAATCTTTGATAACTACTTCATCCATTACCCACACCTTATGAATGAAATTGCGAAGTTCATTGACAATTCCGTCTGCTCCGTCACCGGAGTGAATCACAACAGGCACGAGTCGTTTGCCGGAGAAGTCATAATCATCAAGGAATGTAAAGACACCCTGAGGAAGAGAATTCCACCAATTGGGAACAACGAGGAATATATCCTTTACTTCTTTCATCCCGCTGTATTTTCCTACAAGTTCAGGACGTGCATGATTCTCTTTCTCTGTTTTTGTAGCCAATTCAAAATTAGCAGGATCTGAAGGATATTCTTCAGTGGGTACAATAGCGAATGAGTCAAACTTTACTCCCTTTTCAGTGAGCTTCTGTCCGAGTTTAGCTGCAATCTTAGCTGTGGCAGCGGAATCTTCTTTACCTTTAATAGTAAAGTAAGCTATAAGAAATGGTTCTCTGTCTTTCATATTATTTGTATAATTAAGTTTTACTATATAACAAAAGAAACCCTCTCTATGTTCATCTTTCTACTCTTGGCACATTCTCATTATAGCGGTCAAAGATTCTGGATGCACCCCTTTCGAATAATTCCCAATGAACTCTCTGTGCTGCCGGAATTGATTCCGGCATCCAGGAAGGGACGACCCGATAGTTTCTTTTCCCGTATGGCTTAGCTGCAAAGAAAGTGTCGTAGGCGGCATGGCTGAAACGCGCTTTTCCATCTTCATCGCGAGTAATTACAGCCTTTACCAGTGCACCTCCACGAGTATCAGCAGTCTTCATGTTGGAAATGAAATTACCTAAGGAGTAAACCACCAATACATCTTTACCCTCTTTTTCATTCCTGACAATCTTCATGGGTTGAATGACGTGAGGATGACCTCCTATTATAAGGTCCACTCCTTGATCAATCAGAAAGTTGGCAAGATCTCTTTGTACTCCGTTTTCAAGCAATACATACTCAATGCCCCAATGCATTGCGACAACGGTGATTTCAGCTCCGGCTTTCTTTGTGAGTGAAATTTCTCGGGCAATCTTCTCCTTATCAATCAAAGCCACTTCAATTCCATCCTGAGGAGGAATGCCGTTGGTGCCATAAGTGTAATTCAGAAATCCAACTTTAAATCCATTTATATCCTTGATAAAAGGAATAAGAGAGTCTCGCTGAGTGGCGGTGGAATATGTGCCTATATGATCAATTCCGAGTCGGTCGAGTGCTGAAATAGTTCTTCTGGCGGCTCTATCCCGGCGGTCAAGACAATGATTGTTTGCAGTGAGCATCATGTTGAATCCGGCGTCTCTGAGTGCTTCCGCATAAGAATCGGGCGCGCTGAAGCAGGGATAGCCGGAATAATCGGGTCCTCCTCCGAGGGGAACCTCAAGGTTGCATACAGCATAATCGGCAGAATGTATCTCAGGCGCAATCAGGGAGAAGCAATCCGAATAGTCATATCTTTTCCCACCCCCCAATTCTTTGGCTTTGTCAAGTTGTGCCTGATGCTGCATAGCATCCCCCACAAACAGAAGTTCCGCCTTTGGGGCGGAACCAATGCTGTCGGCACCTGTAAGAAATGAGATGAGAGAGAAAAGAAAAATATGTAGTGTCATATAGAGGTATGGGATTGGATGCCGTGTTTTATCAATCAAATTTCTGACTTGAGAACGAGAAAACAACCATAGCTTTTTCAGTGTGCAGGCGCGTCATTGTAGGACGCATGGTGAAGGGCACGCACTGGGTGGTATAGGTTACTTTATTTCCATAATAATCGTCCTGAGTAACCTGTTTGAGGTAGACCGGGATTATGGAGAAATCGGTGTCTTCGCTACTTATATTATCTTTTTGAAGGAGATTGAGAATATAGCTTCTCATTGCAGCGAAACTGTATTGCTTTTTGTCAGAATCGTATGAGGCAGAAAAAGAGGTAATATCGTCGGGCAGTTTGTTGTTATTAAAGAAATCCGCTACTTCTGAGGTCTTAATCAATAATAGATAAGGAGCCACAGTAATGCCATATTCATTTTCAATCTCCTCAGCCGGAATATTCAGGCTGAGCTGGCTGATGAGGGAAAGATTATGCTCTTCGCTCTCATAGCGTTTGATAATGTCCTGCGCAGGAAATTCAAATTGAGCATTATACCCACCCGGGGTAGTGATTATGATTTCTCCGGATTCCACCTTATCACGCAGAGACTGTGCCATTTCAAAGTTAATATTATTGCTGCTCAGCACCTCGGGAGAGATAGAGAACGGGATGATTGTATCAGGAACATTTTTATAAGTAACAATCTCTTTATCATCCTCTGTTTTTTTCTCTTCCTCAACCGTATGATAATATACGGCGACGAGAGCAGCCTGAATGTTTGAAACGCAGCCACGTCCGAAAGAGGTCTCTACAAATATTCCCGGAAGAAAGTTTTGGGCAAATGATTGCGGCCACTGAAAATATTGCGGGTGTTGGGAATATTCCGTAACAATCTTTGTTGCAAACTCTTTGCCTAAATCTACAGTAATATTCACCGCTTTCTGCTTATTGAAAAGGGAGTCGGTTTTTCCCATAGCAGAGGCAGTAAAACTACTTGTTCCGAGAAGATGCATTTTATCATATCCAAATTCTGCAACCGGGTCAAACGTATTAGTGATGTTATCCGGGATTTGGCTATCAAGTCTGTAGACATTAACTTTTTGAGGAGCAAGAGAATCACCCACAATGTCTCCTCTCATCATCGCCATAACAAACTGGCAAGAGTCGATGAGAGAGGTATCGAAGTCTTCGGGTAGCCCTAAATCCGTAACACACATCAGGCGACTGACGAAAGAAGATTTAAGTCTTCCATAATCCGGCACATTAATTGAACCAAGCAACAGGTTGCCCGAGCGCGCATCATAATTTACATTCTCCACACCTCGTGCCGCAAGATCGAAAGTGAGCGAGTCGACGTAGATTGTGAGATTCCCTTCTGTGAGGGAATTACCTATCTGACTTGAATCATCGTCGCATGACACTGAAGATAAGGAGAGCGCCATAGCCACTATGGGTAATAAAAGACGAGTATTCTTCATTAGGAGCTAAAAATGAATAATGAAAAGGAATGTTTAGAGCGAATTGAAGAAATCGGCGTATGCCTCCATACCGTTGGTTTCAATTTGGTCAGGCATGATGTAAGGTTTGCCGGAAGCTTTCACATACTCTATAATTTCAGGGTCGGCGTCAGGATCCTGAATGATGATTGCATGGCTGAAATCAATAGCCATTTTGTGAAGGAGATTTGTATCCAACTGCATTCCTTGAAATTTTTTCAAATCTCGAGCAGTGAAACCATCCTCTTTAAGTTTGCTGAAAATTCGTTCATCAATTGGAGCCGAGACTTTCCCGGGAACGATGGAATAGACCACCTTAGCCCCCTTGAATGATGTGTCGTCAGAATACATTCTTTTGATGTACATAGGCACGAGAGAGGAAATCCAACCAGCCACATGTATTATTTTAGGATCCCAGCGGAGTTTTTTTGCCGTCTCCATTGCGCCACGTGCGTAAAATATGGCACGCTCATCATTATCCTGACGGTTACTGCCCACGGCATCTTCGTCGGAGTCAAGTTTTTGGAAATAGTCGTCGTTGTCAATGAAATACACCTGAATCCTCGAAGGCTGAAGAGAAGCAACCTTAATAATCAAGGGATGGTCATTGTCATCAATGATTATGTTCATACCGGAGAGTCGAATCACTTCATGGAGCTGATTGCGACGCTCATTGACGTTGCCGAATTTCGGCATGAAGGTTCTAACCTCGAATCCCTTTCCCTGCATTGCCACGGGGAGGGCTTTGCCGAGGGTAGAGACAGGACTTGCCGGGAGATAAGGATTAATTTCCTGATTGATGAATAGAATACGTTTGTTTGTCATTTTCTGTCATTTTTCCTTCCTTGAAGCGGAGGGGGAAGCCGAAAGTATTCTCAGATGAGATAGGCGGGAAATACTTTCAAGATGCAAAGTTAATAATTTTTTTGTTGATAGAAGTCGCTTTGGGATGCTGAAGTGGTAAATTTAAGTAACTTTAATAAAAAAGAGAGAGGAAATCTTATAAAAATCGTCAAAATCACGAAAGTTTGGATGAGTTGTTTGGCAAGATAATGAATAAATCATTAATTTTGCACTCGAAAATAAAACCCCAACATTACTGAAATAAAAAAGTAAGGGAAATGATTATCCTAAGAACAGTAGACGATGTGCGTCTTTATGTTTCAGAACAGAAAGGACGCAATGCATCGATAGGTCTTGTCCCTACGATGGGAGCGCTCCATGCCGGACATATCTCTCTCGTGGAACAAGCCGTCAAAGATAATGATGTGGTAATCGCAAGTGTGTTTGTAAATCCTACGCAATTCAACAATCCTGACGATCTTGCCACATATCCTCGAAAAGAGGAAGATGATTTCCGGCTTCTTTCGGAAGCCGGGGCAAGTGCTGTTTTTGCGCCCTCCGTAGAGGAGATATATCCGGGGGGTGTGGAAGCTCAAGCCAAACATGAGTTTGATCTCGGCAGAGCAGCTGAAGTGATGGAGGGAAAATATCGTCCCGGACATTTCCAGGGAGTAGCGCAGATAGTAAGCCTTCTTTTCCGGATTGTAACTCCTGACAGGGCATATTTCGGAGAAAAGGATTTCCAGCAGATAGCGGTCATCAGAAATATGGTGAAGAGCGAGGGAATAAAGGTTGAAATCATAGCTTGTCCGATAAAGCGTGCGGACGACGGTCTTGCCTTGTCGAGCCGTAATGCTCTTCTTACGCCTGAACAACGCATGCTCGCTCCCGAAATACATTCGGCATTGAAAGAAAGTGTTGAATACAGTAAAGCACATTCTGTGCAAGCCACCCACGATTCTGTTGTGGAGAGAATAGACGCGCTTCCTGAGATGAGTGTGGAATATTTTGAGATTGTTGATGCGCGAACCCTTGAAAAAATTGATGAATGGGAAGAATCTCCCTGGGTAGTGGGGTGTATCACAGTCTACTGTGGAAAGGTCAGACTAATAGATAATATTGCTTATCGTTTGCCAAATTAAAGGAGAGGAAATGCTTATTGAAATGATGAAATCAAAGATTCACCGTGTAACAGTTACAGAGGCGAATCTTAACTATATCGGGAGCATTACAATAGATCGGGCGTTACTACGTGCGGCGAATATACTTGAAGGGGAGAGAGTATGGATTGTTGATAATAACAACGGGGAGCGCTTTGACACGTATACAATCGGGGGAGAAGAGGGGAGTGGAGTAATATGTCTTAATGGAGCGGCAGCGCGAAAAGTACAGCCGGGGGATGTAGTTATCATAATGGCATACGCGATGATGACCCCCGAGGAGGCGCGTGAATTTAAGCCTACGGTCATATTCCCGGACACCGCTACCAACAGCCTTTAAGATCTGTCAGCTCCGGAGGCAGGAAGGTTCCGGGGAATGAAAAAGTAAAATAGACACATATACCAAATATGTTTAATAATCTTTCAGATCGCCTTGAGCGTTCTTTCAAACTCCTTAAAGGAGAGGGGAAGATTACCGAAATCAACATAGCCCAGACCATGAAAGATGTGCGTCGCGCTCTGCTTGATGCCGACGTAAGTTTCAAAGTAGCAAAAACCTTTACGGAGACCGTAAAGAAAAAGGCTTTGGGTCAAAACGTTATCAATTCCTTGAAACCAAAGGAATTGATGGTGAAAATAGTGCATGATGAACTTACCTCGCTTATGGGAGGAGAGGCTGCACCGCTAAATCTGTCGGGAAATCCTACTGTAATCCTAATGTCAGGTTTGCAGGGTTCGGGCAAGACAACTTTTTCGGGTAAACTTGCCAAAAAGCTTAAATCAAGCAAAGGTAAACGCCCGCTTCTTGTAGCCGCTGACGTATATCGTCCCGCAGCTATCGAACAGTTAAAGGTGCTGGGTGAAAGTATTGATGTTCCCGTTTATACCGAAGAGGGTAATAAGAATCCTGTAGAGATTGCTCGGAATGCAATTGCAGAAGCAAAGAGCAAGCACTATGATCTGGTCGTTATAGATACGGCAGGCCGTCTGGCAGTAGACGAGGAGATGATGGATGAGATCGAAGCTATCAAAAAGGCTGTAAAACCTCAGGAAATTCTCTTTGTAGTAGACTCCATGACCGGTCAGGATGCGGTGAATACTGCCAAGGAATTTAACAACCGTCTTGACTTCGATGGAGTCATTCTTACGAAACTTGATGGCGACACACGAGGTGGAGCTGCACTCTCAATACGTTCGGTGGTTGAGAAGCCGATAAAATATATCGGTACAGGAGAGAAACTTGATGATCTGCAGGAGTTTAATCCGGAAGGCATGGCGAGTCGTATCCTTGGCATGGGCGATATCGTGGAGCTGGCAAAACGTGCCCAAGAACTTTATGACCAGAAAGAGGCAGAACGTCTGCAGGAGAAGATAAAGAAAAATAAATTTGACTTCGAAGATTTCCTCAATCAGATCCATCAGATAAAGAAGATGGGTAACATCAAGGAACTCGCCTCCATGATTCCAGGAGTCGGAAAGGTGATAAAAGATATTGATATTGACGATTCCGCTTTCAATTCGATAGAGGCAATAATCAACTCCATGACTCCATACGAACGTCATAATCCCGAGATCTTGAATACAAGCCGCCGGCAACGTATTGCAAAGGGTTCTGGCACATCTATTCAGGCAGTCAACAAATTTATTAAACAATTTGAAGATACGCGCAAAATGATGAGAGCAGCTTCTAATATGAAGAATCCGATGAAAATGATGAATCAGCTCAAGCAGGCGCGCGGTGCCATGAAGGGAGGAAGATTCAAATAATCAGAGAAAGGATAAGAATAAAGAATGCGGATTCAGAAGCTTCTGAATCCGCATTCTTTATTCTTTTCCTAATTTAGAAAAGCTTTTCAGGATAAACACCCTCATCAGTGAGTTTGCGAAACTGTTCGACGGTAGCGGGGCGGTCTGCCGCGTAGGTAACACCAAACCATTTGGAGGGAGTCTCAAGCACTTTCAAATCAACTTTCCCTCCCTCTATAAGTTCATTTACCACCGTTGGGATATAAAACTCCGATTTTAGGTCATCGTGATGATCAGCAAGAAATCTTAGGAAGGATTCTACGGAATAATCGAAATAGTCAGGAGTAAAGCCCCACATATTCATGGAGACAGTTCCATCAGCCGGAAATTCTACATTCTCTCCATCTACCACCTGGATGAGTTTTCCATCTTTCTTTTCAATTCCATGGCACTCTTTCACACCTGTGAGATTTCCATTTTCATTCACGGAGCAAAGTCCGCGTGAAACGCCTCCATTTTCGCTTAATGTATTTTGAATGTTAAAGCCAACCATGCAATAACAATCTCTCTTTCCCTCTACAGAGCGAAGGAAGTCGGCGAGGATTTTGAAACTGTCTACCCCATAGTAGTCGTCGGCATTTATGACAGCGAAAGGTTCTTTGATTACATCCTTTCCCATGAGAACGGCGTGATTAGTACCCCAAGGCTTTACTCTTTCGGGATTAGGCTTGTAGTCTCCCGGAAGATTATTGATGTCCTGAAAGACCACCTCTACTGGAATATGACCTTCATATTTAGAAACAACTTTTTCAATAAATTCTTTCTCAAAATCATGTCGGATTACGAAAACGATTTTTCCGAATCCGGCACGAAGAGCATCATATACGGAATAATCCATTATCGTATCTCCACCGGGGCCGACACCGTCAAGTTGTTTTAACCCACCATAGCGACTGCCCATGCCGGCAGCAAGAATAAAAAGTGTTGGTTTCATTTTTCAATTTATTATTCGATTATTATTCGCTAAAGAAATATTCCTAAGATTGATTGATGGGGAGAGGATTTGGCTTAGGCTTTCTTACCCATTGAGAGATCAGAAGCATTAAGTCAAACATTACAATCTTGGCATTAGCATTTCTTTCTATGTCTCTTGCAGCCCTTCCGATTTCTTCTGAAAGAGCTTCAACATTTCCTTCATGAATGAAAGGAGAAAACCTTTGGCTGAAAATTTCCTCTTCCGCAGTCATCAGAGATAGGGAGCTCACTTTCAGGTTATAGATGAAGTTTTCTCTTATCATGCGTGAGCAATAGGCAAGAAATCTTTGAAGTTTCTCTCTGCCCATTGCGGCAGTAAGTTCGGAAATAGCTTTAAGCCTGTCGGCTTTCAGAGAATACGCCATTCTCATAATCTCCTTAAAAAGATCGGAAAACTCTACGAGTTCCTCGGGATGGCATGCAATCTCTTCCGCCTTTCCCATGCTTCCTTCTGCAATTCTGGCGGCATTTCCTGCTGTCTGTCCTGAGATATTTCTATTCTTCTCAAGATGATTTATAATCTCCTCTTCAGATAGGGGATGGAGATTATAGCGTTGAGTCCTGGAATAAATAGTAGGCAGAATTTTAGAATCATCGTTAGAGACGAGAATGAAGATTGTGTCGTCAAAAGGTTCTTCAACAACTTTAAGCAATTTATTGGCTGCTTCCGGACGCAATTTTTCCGGAAGCCAGATTATAAAGATCTTATAATTTTCCTGATAAGATGATAAAGCCGACTTAACGATGATATGTTCGCTTTCACTGACGTAAATTGCAGGTTGTGAGTTTCCCGCCTGTAGAATCTCATTCCATTTTTCCGGGGGCATATAACTCCAATCGGAGAGCATCTCTTTCCATTGGTTTATAAAATCAGTCGAGATGGGATTTTTACTCTCTTTCTTTAAAATAGGGTAGGAAAAATGTAGATCAGGATTATTGAAATTCTGATGTTGCAGGCATGATGGACACACACCACAAGAATCTCCGTTAACATGATTCTTGCAGTGAATGTATTGAGCAAAAGCTCTTGCGAGACGCATTTTCCCAATTCCGGAGATGCCGGAAATGAGAATGGCATGCGGGATTTTTCCGGCGTCAGCAGTTGCGCGGAGAGAGTCAATTGCAGATTGATGACCGGCTATTTCAGAAAATTTCATGTCTGCTTTTGAATAAAGGATTGCAAAAATACTTATAAGAAATGAGAAAAGCAAAAAAATGGAAAAAACGATTTCTGATTTTATAGATTCAATTTAAAAT
>CAMWSM010000044.1 GCA_947176915.1 uncultured Porphyromonadaceae bacterium
TCCTCCTGAAGACAGGGATAATCTTCGTGATATATAAAGAGAATAGTTCATGATACTGCAAAGTTACAATAATTCTGTCATCAAACGAATGGAATTATATATAAATTATTAAGCAAGTGATAAAAATTATTTTATGTTAATGTTGGGTACTCTCTTGCAATCTATTAATTCATTCATCTGTCATTATAGCCCCCCGTAACTTCAACTTCATGAATTTAATATTGCTAATACCATCTCAAATCTCTGTATAAACTAATTTTCGACACTTACTTAATAAAAAAATAAATATTTTTCAAAAATAATTTGGAGGTTTAAATAGCAAATGTTAATTTTGGCGAAAGAAAATAAGTGTTTTAATGAAGACTTATTTTCAAACTGCCTATGAATCTTTAAGGTTTACATGGCAAATTGATACATTCAATCTTTACAATCCTTAAAAATGGAAGAAAAACTTATCAAAACATGTCTACATGACAGACATGAAAAACTCGGAGCACTAATGTCGCCTTTTGGGGGATTCGATATGCCTATCCAGTACACCAATATTACAGATGAACATAATGCTGTAAGGAATGAAGTAGGAGTGTTCGACGTAAGCCATATGGGGGAAGTAAGAATTACGGGACCTGAAGCATATAAATTTGTAAGCCATATCTTCACCAATGATGTAACAGGTGCACCTGACGGGCAAATCTTTTATGGCATGATGTGCTATGAAAATGGTGGTACAGTAGATGACTTACTCGTTTATAAGGTGAACGATAATGAGTATTTCCTTGTCATCAATGCTTCCAATATTGATAAAGATGTAGCCTGGATTAAGGATAACGCCGAAGGTTTTGATGTTAAAGTAGAAAACGAAAGCGACTATTATGGAGAAGTTGCAGTTCAAGGACCCAAGGCAGAGAAAGTTCTTCAGGAAATCTTAAATCTTCCAATTGAGGATATTGCATTCTATAATTTCAAAACCTACGATAAAGATGGCGAAAATATAATTGTCAGCAGAACCGGTTACACCGGAGAAGACGGTTTTGAAGTTTATGGCAGCCATGCTTTCATACAGCATTTATGGGATCAGTTAATTCAAGCCGGTGTGAAGCCTTGTGGATTAGGGTGTCGTGATACTCTTCGCTTTGAAGTTGGATTACCTTTATATGGGGATGAATTGTCGGCGGATATTTCTCCGATAGAGGCAAGTCTGAGTATGTTTGTAAAGCTTGACAAGCCGGAATTTATCGGAAAAGATGCTTTAGCAAAGCAGAAAACCGAGGGCGTAAAACGTAGAATAGTTGGTATTGAATTGGAAGGTAATGCTATTCCACGTCATGGCTACCCTGTAGAGATTGATGGAGTGAAGGTAGGTGAGATTACGACAGGTTATAGATCTATCTCTACCGGAAAGAGTGTAGCAATGGCAATGATTGACAAGCCAAACGATAAACTTGGAACAAAAGTGGAGGTGAGAATACGCAAAAAAGTTTTTCCTGCCACTGTTGTCAAGAAGCGCTTTTATGATAAGAATTATAAGAAATAAATAAAAAAAATATTATGAGTAAGATATTGGAAGATCTCCGCTATGCGGATTCACATGAATGGGTAAAACTCGAAGGAGACATTGCAACAATCGGTATTACTGATTATGCTCAACATGCTTTGGGAAGTATCGTATATGTTGATATGCCAGAAGTGGGTGATGAAGTAACACAGGGTGAAGATTTCGGTGCTGTAGAATCGGTAAAGGCAGCCAGTGATCTTATTTCTCCGGTGTCGGGAGAAGTCGTAGAGATTAACGAGGCACTTGAAGACGAGCCTGAGCTGGTGAATCAAGATGCTTTCGAGAATTGGATTATGAAAGTAAAAGTTTCGGATCCTTCTGAAATCGATAACCTGCTTGACGCTGCCGCATACGCGAAGATTTGTGAGGAATAAAAACCTCCATTGTATTACCCCCGGAAGATAAATGTCTCCCGGGGGAAATTAGATTTAAAGAATCTAAAAAACATAATAGAAATTCTTGAACCTAACATAGAATCGAAATGTCTGATAAATATATGCCTCACACCAATGAAGAGATCCAGGAGATGCTTGAAAAGATTGGTGTGGAATCTATAAATGACCTCTATAAAGATGTGCCGGAGGAAGTAATTTTTACTGAAGAATATGATATTCCCTCCTCAATGTCTGAAATTGAACTGAGGCGTCATTTTGAAGAATTAGGGAAAAAAAATAAGACGCTAACCGTTTTCTCCGGTGGAGGAGTCTATGACCATTATTCCCCTTCGGTAGTGTCCCATCTCTTACAAAGAAGCGAATTTTATACAGCCTATACTCCCTATCAACCAGAAATATCTCAAGGTACTCTTCAATATATATTTGAGTATCAAAGCATGATAAGTGAACTTACCGGTTTGGAGGCTACTAATGCTTCAATGTATGACGGAGCTACATCAGCTGCGGAAGTAATATTTATGATGGTGGCATCTTCAAAAAAAAGAAATAGGGTTTTAATTTCTTCTACCATTCATCAAAGAGTGGTGGACGTTATAAAGACCTATGCAAAATTTCATGGGATTGAACTCACAATCATTCCTGAAAAAAATGGCGTTACAGATTTAGAAGCTATTGATGAAGAGCTGCAAAAAGATGATGTGGCAGGTGTGCTTGTTCCTACCCCTAATAAATATGGTATAATAGAAGATTATTCCGGCTTGGCCGACAAGATACATTCTAAAAAAGGTTATTTTGGAATATATGCTGATCCTTCTACCTTAGCCGTTTTGAGAACTCCGGCAGAGTGGAATGCTGACGTGGCATGTGGAGATGGTCAGTCATTAGGAATGCCATTAAATTTTGGAGGCCCTTATTTAGGTTTCATCTCTTGCTCAAAAACAATGATACGCAAAATGCCGGGGAGAGTTGTTGGTGCAACTAAAGATGCTGACGGTAAAAGAGCGTATGTATTAACTCTTCAGGCAAGAGAACAACACATCCGCAGAGAGAAGGCTACGAGCAATATATGTTCAAACCAGAGTTTGATGGCCTTATACGCTACAGTGTATCTTTCCCTTCTCGGTAAGAAAGGATTGGAGGAGGTCAACACGATGTGTTGTGATGGAGCACACTATCTCTATAATCTTTTGTTGGCATCCGGAAAATTCAAGGCTGTATTCGACAAGCCCTTCTTAAAGGAATTTCTTGTTGAGACATCTTTGGATATGGAAAAGGTGAACCAGCGTCTTTTGGACAATGGCATACAGGGAGGTCTTAAGGTAGGAGAGAACAAGGTGCTCTTTGCTGTTACTGAAAAAAGGACAAAAGAGGAAATCGAGACTTTAGTTAACCTAATGCTGGAAGAGGAGAAATGAAAACATACGATAAATTAATATTTGAACTTTCAAAGCCTGGCAGAAAAGGGTATTCACTGCCGGAAAATGAATATAAAACAGATGGATTGAGTTCAATACCGAAAGATTTATTAAGAAAAGAGGTTGCAGATCTGCCGGAAGTAAGTGAGCTCGATGTAGTGCGTCATTTCACTAATCTCTCCAGCAAAAACTTTGGTGTTGATACGGGCTTCTATCCTTTGGGTAGCTGCACCATGAAATATAATCCAAAAATAAACGAGGAACTTTCCGCACTTCCCTCATTTACAAATCTTCATCCTCTTCAAAGTGAGAAGACAGTGCAAGGGGCTCTTGAACTTTACTGGAATCTTCAGGAAATGCTGTCGAATATTGCAGGCTTAGCTGAATTTACTTTAAATCCTTATGCCGGCGCTCATGGAGAATTGACAGGACTGATGGTTATGCGCCAGTATCATATCTCAAGAGGGGATGAAAAGAGGAAAAAAGTAATTGTCCCAAATTCCGCTCATGGCACTAACCCTGCCTCAGCGATGGTTGCAGGCCTGGAAGTGGTTGAAGTTAAGTCTAAACCCAATGGCTCAATAGATGTAGAAGATCTTAAACCACTGCTGGATGATAGTGTAGCAGGAATAATGATGACCAATCCAAACACCTTGGGTATGTTTGAGACTGAAATCATGGAAATTGCCAACCTTGTCCATAATGCAGGCGGCCTTCTTTATTATGACGGAGCAAATTTAAATCCACTATTGGGAAAAGTGCGCCCCGGAGACATGGGCTTTGACATCATGCACATTAATCTTCACAAGACTTTTTCCACACCTCACGGAGGAGGTGGACCCGGTTCAGGACCGGTTGGCGTAGCTAAGCATCTTGTAGATTTTTTGCCTAATCCACGAGTTGTGAAAAATGAAGATGGATCTTTCTCAATTAAGAGTGAAGATCAAAGCCTTGGCAACATATCAAGCTTCCTTGGCAACTTTGGAGTAATGATGAAGGCCTACGCATATATTCTTTCTTTAGGGAAGGAAAATATAAAGAATGTCGGGCCTTTAGCAACTCTTAATGCCAATTATATCAAAGAGAGTCTGAAAGATGATTATCTATTGCCAATAGAGGGGGTTTGCAAGCATGAGTTTGTATTTGATGGTCTTAAAGATAAATCCACCGGTGTTACGACTCTTAATGTAGCCAAGCGTCTGCTGGATTATGGATTCCATGCGCCTACGATCTATTTCCCGTTATTGTTCCATGAATCAATGATGATCGAGCCAACTGAAACTGAGAGCAAGGAAACTCTTGATGAGTTTATCGACGTAATGCACACAGTGGCTAAGGAAGCAAGAGAAAATCCCGAGGTGGTAAAATCGGCTCCTTTAACCACCATCGTTCGTAAGCTTGACGAAACTTCTGCTGCCAAGAATCCTATCCTCAGTTATAGATCATTAAAAGCGAATGCAAAATGAATTCTTCTGATTTAATAATCATAGGAGCAGGTCCGGGAGGGTATGAAACCGCCCTGGCTGCTTCACGAAGAGGAAAAACTGTTACACTCTTTAATGGCAACCTGTTGGGGGGTACTTGTCTGAATGAAGGATGCATTCCAACGAAATGTCTTTGCCGTAACGCGGAAATAGTTTCTCAGTTCAAGAATTCGGAAGAATTTGGAATAGATGATTTCTCATTCACTCTTGACTTTTCCAAGATAATGTCAAGGAAAGAGAATGTGGTCAACACCTTAAGGAGTGGGATTGAAACATTGCTGAAACAGGCAAAAATTAATGTCATCAATTCATTTGCAAGTTTTAAAGACTCTAAAACCGTAATAAGTAATGGAGAGGAGTACACTGCGTCCAATATCATTATTGCGACTGGAAGTGTATCAAAGAATTTGCCTATACCCGGAAGTGATCTGGAGTGTGTGATGGATTCAACTTCTCTTCTAAATATAGATCATGTACCCCAGTCGTTAGTAATTATCGGGGGTGGGGTGATTGGCATGGAGTTCGCATCAATCTTCAACCAATTGGGTTCGGAGGTAACCGTAATTGAGTTTATGAAGCAAATTCTTCCTCCTTTTGATTCCGATATAGCCAAGCGTCTCAAACAGTCTTTGTCAAAAAAAGGGATAAAGATTATCACGGGCGCAGCTGCAAAACTAATAAGCCAGAACAGCGAAGGGGAGATAGAGGTAACCTACGAATCAAAGGGGAAGAGTGAAGTAGTAAAAGCTACAAACCTACTCATGGCCGTCGGTAGGGCACCTCGAGTAAATGGAATGGGCCTTGAAAATACTGGTATAAACTTTTCTTCAAAAGGTATAGAAGTAAATGAGAATATGCAGACCTCCGAAGAATCCATTTATGCAATTGGTGATGTAAATGGCAGGATGATGTTAGCTCATGTTGCTTCATTTCAGGGATTGCGTGCCCTTAACGCAATAGATAATAAATCTGATTCCATCAATTTTGAGATTGTGCCATCCGCAGTCTTTACCGTGCCAGAATGTGGAATGGTAGGAAAAACGGAAGAAGAGTGCAAAGCAAACAGTATTGAGTTTATTGTGGGTCAAAGTTTTTTTAGAGCTAATGGAAAAGCTTTGGCGATGGGAGAGCCGGAAGGTTTATGCAAACTGATATTTGACAAAAATACTCATAAACTTATTGGCGCACATATCATGGGTATTGAGGCAGCAGATTTGGCTCAGCAATGTGCAGATCTGATGAATGCCGGAGCTACTAAAGAGAGTATTTCAGATATCATTTTCGGACATCCGACGGTAAGTGAAGTAATTCTTTCAGCCGTTCATTCCGTGAAATAACCAATAGACAAATCCATATTTCACTACATAACAATCCCTCCATAAGATCAGATTCAGCCTTATGGAGGGATTGTTATGTAGTTTATAATTTATGATCAGGAGCAAATACGTAGGTAACAAGCGCACCAACCAACATTACAATGATTGAAACGACCAAGACCAATGAAGAACCTCCTGATTTAAGAAGAATAGGAATGAAGAAAACACCTAACACGGCACCCATCTTTCCAATTGAAGCAGCTATTCCGGAACCTTGACCTCTGACTTCTACAGGGAAAACTTTGGAAGGCAACACGTATGTCATCAAATGAGGGCCAAGATTCAAGAAGAGTTCGAAAAGCATGAAGGCACCGATAGAAATCCAATGTGGCCAATTATTTCTATAGGCAAAAAGCAGAATCAAAAGAGAAACACCACTCATAAGAAAACCAAGAGTTTGCTGTTTCGCCCCGTTCATTCTTGGAATTAGAAAAAGACCAATAATAAAACCGGGAAGAATAATACAGGATATCCAAAGGGTTATTTCTACTGAACCGGCTACATGTTGGATTGCATTTCCACCTTCCTGAACATGTTCAAGCCCTAAAGCCATTACCAATATTGGAAGAAAGACTCCTATTCCATACACACCAAGACCTTCACATGCCCAAGGAATACCAGTGAAAATCACATTCTTCCAATTCTTAAGAATGAATTGAGAGAAACTTTCTTTATTGTCAACGGATTTCTCAGTTTGTTTTTGGCTGTCTGCCTTTACCGGAACCTCATCAATAATGACGTTAGCACCGAGAAATTTGTGAGTCGCATTTTCAGCTTCCTTTAATCTTCCATGTTCGAGAAGCCAAACAGGACTTTGCCAAAAATTAATCCTACAGATCAGCATCAGACCGGAAATGCCTATCATAATCCACAATAGAGTTGGCCATGCGGTAGCTGTTGACCAATCCTTGACAACAAGAAAGCAAACAAGGGCTACAATAATATTTCCTAAAGCACTTGCAGCTTTAGCGGCGCCAACCATTGTAAACTTCCATTTCTCTGGCATCAGTTCAGAGATATAGTCAGAATCCAGACTATATTCCCCGCCTATGCCGAAACCCATAATGAAGAGGCATACCATGAGGATAATGATATTGGGAAATAGGAGAGCAACTACCGATGCAATAAGTATGATCAGGGGGCATAATCGGAATAACAAAAGATAACCAATCTTATCAGATAATTTACCTAATATTGCCGAACCTACCATAATTCCAATTAAATCCATGGCGCCAACTAATCCCTGCATGGAAGAAGATAATTCCGGATGAGAAATGAGTTGATAAAGTGGAATAATGACGGATACCAAAGTTGCCAAACCAGTGCCTATTAGCTGACCAAGAGAAGCAACCGCTACGATTCTGAACTGATGCCACGTCAAAGGGGCATTTTTTATCGTATAATTCATTATTATTTCAACAATTAATTTTTTGCGGGGAGGAAGAATTTATATGCGGGAAGAAGGAAAATCCAAGTTCCTACACAAAATGGACCTGTAAGAGTAGGCAATCCCATAGGAGCAAAAAAGGCATTCATCGCTGCTTGAATAAATACTGTAACAATTGTTCCGAGTATTGCCCATATAGCACTTCTCCAAGAGAAATTGCAGAAAGTTGCACCAAGAGCGATTGCCGTTAGAACAGCAGAAAAGCCGTAGAGGCCATTTGAAATATCAATGGCAGGACCATGCCACAAAAACGCAATTAGAAGAGATATTAATGATCCTAAGGCAGCCCATAAAGCAGCTCTCCAACTGCTAACTGCCAGACCAATTAGAAAGAATATTCCACAGACCCATGATTTGATTAAAAAGACCTGTGAGATTCCTCTTAACCAGTAAACAACCAAATCAATAAATTTCATAGAGATTACGCCTTCGGCTCCATGAGGAAATTCCGGAGATCCCATTGAAACAGGGGGGAATCCGTCAAAAAGACGTGCTGAAAGTAAAAAAATCCATGTGCAGAAGACAAAAGGGAAAGTGAAGGAGGATAAATTCCATCTGCTGAAAAAATTATCCATACCTGATCTTGCAACAATAGTAAGCGCCGAACAAAGCACTAACCCAATCCACATCCATGGAGTATTGCCAAGGAAAGTGGGGAAAGCACATCCGACGAGCACACCATTAAATCCCCATAATCCCTGAGCTCCATTCTGGTCGGGCAAGTGAAGAATATAACCTACTAAGGTGGAAACGAGAACTCCTACCAATGCACCCCAGGCAACAAGAGGAGAACCCTCCATGTATGCACCCCAAAAGATGCCAATGAGAAAAAATATTCCAGTCCACATATTGTCCTGAAACATTACCTGTCCGACACCACGAGCCACGGTTCGGGGAAACTCTTTTACAGAGTTAGAGATGTACACTTTATCAAACATAATAATTTATTATAATTTTTATTATATTTAAGAATTTGAAACGGTCGGGGAGGATGACGCAGGGCCTGCAGTCGTAGCTTTAGAGGAATTATCCTTGGAAGGAATATCTTTGGGATCGCTGCCAATCAAAGGAGTTGTAAAACTAACGTCTCCATACTTTTGCCCTATCTGATGATGTTTTGTAAGAATATTAGTAACGTAGACTGTAAATATAGGGAACATCATCATGCCTAACGCCGCTAAAAGAACAGATAATATTCGACCAACGGTAGTAACTGCCGTTATGTTGCAACCTACAGTTGTAGCATCCATAAATGCCCACCATAGAGCATCGTCATAATTTACTACAAGGCTATTTACCCCATGTTCAAATAAGAAGAAAGCGAGAGAGGCAAAATATATTGTGAATAAAAGTGTTGCAAGGTAGGAGATAAATAACCCCGTTGCTTTATTATATGTAAACCAGCTTACAACTATTGACATGGCATAACCACCTCTTATTAGAGGAATGTATCGCATGCAGTAAGTAAGCTGAGGATCAAAGCTCCAACCGTAATGAGCTATTATAGAATTATAGGGGATTGAAACAAGAAAAAAAAGGAAGTGAGAGCCTAAATAACTCCATTTATTATCTGAAAGGAAGAATTCAATAAAAAAATCTGCGAGAAAAATTACACATATCCAAAATTGCACCTTCATAAATTGTGGCTCATTATAGAAGGCTTCATTTCTAAATGAGTCAATTGAAATACACACAACAAGAAAAATAGACAAAAGTAGAATCAGGATATGTAGGGACATATATAAACCCCGTATTCTGACACCGGAAGGTAACTTCGAACTGTTTAATGCCATATTATAATAAACTTTGTGGATTTAAAAAGCAATGAATTGATATATTCCAAAGGGGAAGCAATAATACATATCTTTGGAACATAATTCTGATATTTTAACAATTTAAAGCGTAAATTAGATTTTTCTATATCAATAAAAAATAAATTTTTTCTCTATTTAATGAAAACACTCCGGAAGTTACCTGCTTTCCGGAGTGTCAAAAAAATTCTAAGGTTATAAGGATGCAATGTTTTAACCTTATAACCGGCGACTAAGTGGGACTTTCGAAAATTGAATTATTTGTTTAACATTTTTAAAAATTCATCTTCCGAAACCATTGGAATCCCCATCTTCTCACATTTTTCTTTTTTGGATGGACCCATGTTCTCTCCAGCCAAGACGAAGGAGGTTTTTTTAGATATGCTGCCTGAATTTTTTCCTCCCTCTCTTTCTATCAAATCTTTATATTCATCTCTGGAATGATGAGTAAAAGTGCCGGATATTACAATAGTCTTTCCATTCAGAGCGTCTCCTCCCGGCAAAAGCTTATCTTCCGACAGGGACATCTGAACGCCGGCTTCTTTCAACCTACGAATATTATCAAGGCAAATTGGATCAGATAAATATTCAAAGATTGATTTTGCAATTATCGGACCAACATCGGGCACATTCGTAAGATCTGTCTCACTCATAGAAAGCAGACGCTCCATACTTTTTACGTATGACGCCAATCTTTTGGCAGTGGTCTCTCCTACGTTGGGAATAGATAATGCATAGATTACCCTCTCGAATGGAACCAATTTGGAAGCAGCAATCCCATCAAGAATTCTTTGAGCAGATTTTTCGCCTATTCTTTCAAGACGTTCTAATTTTTCTTTAGTCAGATCATATAAATCGGCAATTCTTTCAACCAAGCCGGCGGAAAAGAGAAGCTCAGCAGTTTCCTCTCCAATGCCATCTATATTCATCATTCTTCTTGCACAGAAGTGTTCAATTTTCCCTGTTATCTGTGGACGACATCCATAATGATTCGGGCAACACCAAGCAGCATCTCCATAAATTCTGCGAAGGGGAGTGCCACATTCCGGACAACAGGTTACAAAGGTTATCTTATGTGAATCCTCTTTTCTCTTACTTTTATCAACTCCTGTAATCTTGGGTATTATTTCTCCACCTTTTTCCACATATAACCAGTCACCTTCATGGATATCGAGTTCTTGAATGATGTCATCATTATGAAGAGAAGCCCTTTTAACAGTCGTGCCAGAAAGAAGAACAGGCTCAAGATTGGCTACCGGAGTAACAATACCCATTCTGCCGGTTTCAAAAGATACAAACCTTAACGGAGTGCAGGCTCTTTCCGGATTAAATTTGAATGCAATTGCCCAACGGGGAGATTTGGCTGTATAGCCAAGATTTAACTGCTGACGAAGAGAATTGATTTTGAAAACAAGACCATCGGTGGCCACAGGGAGTTCCTTCCTATGGACATCCCAATATGCAACAAAATCATTAACGTTTTCAAGAGACTCCAACAGTCGCATCTCCTTTGATACTTTAAATCCCCAACTCCTTGCAGCCTCAAGATTATCGTAATGATTATCAAAAGGGAGTTTGTCGCTAAGCAGATAGTAAAAGCGGGCATCCAAATGACGCTTGGCTACTTCACGTGAATCCTGCATCTTGAGTGTGCCGGATGCAGCATTTCTTGGATTAGCAAAAAGAGGTTCTTCATTATAGGCTCGTTCTGCGTTCAATTTTTCAAAAACCTCCCAAGGCATAAGAATCTCCCCTCTGATTTCAAACTCTTCCGGCCAATCTCCAGGCTGTAGTTGCAGGGGTACGCTTCGGATTGTCTTGACGTTTGCCGTTACATCGTCACCCTGAGTGCCATCTCCTCGTGTAACGGCTCTCACCAACTTCCCTTTTTTATAGGTAATTGATATGGAGGTTCCATCGAATTTCAATTCTCCTACAATCTTGAAAGGTTCATCTCCTAAAGCCCTCTTTACTCTGTCGAACCATTCATCAACTTCTTCCACGGAATAAGAATTAGAGAGAGACATCATGGGAATATTGTGTACGACATGTTCAAAAGCCTTTGAAAGATCGGATCCCACTCTCAACGACGGAGAGACCGGGTCATAGTATTCAGGATGCTCCTTCTCTAGTTTTTCCAATTCTTTCATCATCAAATCGAATTCCTTATCGGATATTTCCGGCTGATTAAGGATATAGTAATTATGATTATGGCGATGAAGCTCTTTTCTTAAAGTTTCTATTTGGTCTTTGATATTCATGGTTTCAACTTAAAATTATAGTATAATCTATAAAATTCTGATTTAATTATTTTTCTTTTTTCTTGGGAAAAGACGATGATTATGAAGCAATTGTCGGTGAATATCCTCACCTCCAATAATTAAGGATACAGCCATAATAATTAAAGCCATACCAAGAATAATTCTCGGTGTTAAAGACTCTCCAAAGAAAAAAACTCCAATTGCCACAGCAGTAACAGGTTCTAATGCGCCAAGAATAGCTGTTGGAGTAGGTCCAATGAGCTGAATTGCAGAGGTGGTGCATAGAAATGATATGGCAGTTGGAAAAATCGCTAATCCAAGAAGATTTATCCATGCGAGAATTGAAAGGGGAGGAGTAAAATTATCTTGTATTATTATCTTAATCAAGAAAACCAGCAGACCAAATGACAGTACATAGAAAATAACTTTCAGAGTTGCCATATATCGAAGTTTGGTTTGATTAACTCCCACTATGTATATGGCGTAAGTCAGAGACGAAACCAATACTAATAGGGTGCCAAATAACGAAATAGTTGAACCATCTGATTTCTTAAAAAGCAATCCAATTCCTGAAAGAGCCATAATAATACATAGCAGAGTGGTGAAAGTTATTTTCTCTTTAAATCCCACTGCCATAATTACTGCAACCATAACCGGATAGACGAAGAGGATTGTAGAAGCAATTCCAGCATCCATATAGGTATAGCTCATGAATAATGTTAAAGAGGACATCGCCAGCAAAATGCCCATTATAAATAATTGGGCAAGTTGGCGGACATTGATTTTAAATTGATCAGACCCTCTTCTAAATAAAAGCATGAGTCCCATAACAGGAATGGCGAGAAGATATCTAAAGAAAAGCACCGAATCCGGAGTCATTCCTTCGGAATAGAGGGGGAGAGCAAAAAGTGGATTCGTGCCATAACTTGCAGCTGCCACAGCACCTATCAGGTATCCTTTAGCTTTACTGGATATCATCACATATTATATTAACAGGAAGTATAAGGATATTTTATTTTCCAAAGGAACAGACCTTCAGCAGGCATAGAAATGCCTGCTGAACATCTATTCTTACTCTTTATAATTTGGTCGAATTCGATTAATGATATTTTTTCCCTCCCAACATCAACTAATGTTCCGACAATGGCCCTCACCATGTTCCTAAGAAATCTATTCGCTGTTATCGTAAAAACTAAACCTCTTCCCATAAGAGGCATTTCGTCGACATGTTCAGTCCAAATTGCTTGTGATACATGACAAATATTAGTTTTTACATCAGAATGAAGCTTGGCGAAGGAGGTAAAATCATCAACACTCAATAATAACTTTGCCGCCTCATTCATCTTCCTTACATTCAGGATAGAGGAGGAATGCCATGCAAAAGGATACAGAAAGGGAGTTTTCTCATAACACACGAAATACTTATAAGTGCGCTCAGTGGCATCGAATCGAGCATGTGCCTCTGCACTTACTTCAAAAATTTCATAGAAAGCGATATTCTTTCCAACCAATCTGTTAAGCGAAATCAGAAGCTTTGACTTATCATTAATTTGAAATGGCAGATCAAAATGAGCAAACATCTCTTTTGCATGTACGCCGGCATCCGTTCTTCCCGCACCAACAATAGTTACGGGTGTTCTCAGGACAATTGACAAAGATTCCTCTATTTTCTGCTGAACACTCAAAGCATTAGGCTGGGTTTGCCATCCGTGGAAGCCGGATCCATTATAAGAGAGGCGAACAAAATATCTCATATATCAATCCTTTTCCAGATAGGTAATGCCATATAGGCCGGATCTGTAATTATTAAGGAACTGCCGTCCCTCTTCAGCTGTAATTACACCTTGCTTCATGGATTTCGATACCCATGCCTCAAGATTCCGTACAAGTTTCTTTGGGTTATATTCTACATAATCCAACACATCAGTTACGGGTTCCCCATCAATCACTTGTTCTATTTCATAGCCATCTTTATCCACAGATATGTGAACGGCACATGTATCACCGAAAAGGTTATGCAAATCACCAAGAATTTCCTGATAAGCTCCTACCAGAAATACACCGATATAATATTTATCATTGGCCTTAAGAGCATGAACCGGCAATGAGTAAGACATCCCCTGAGGGGAAACAAAACGGTTAATCTTACCATCTGAATCGCAAGTGATGTCTTGAATAGTGCATCTTCTTGTAGGCTTTTCATCCAAACGAGAGATGGGCATAATCGGAAAAACCTGATCAATTGCCCATGAGTCGGGAAGACTTTGGAATAATGAAAAATTACAGAAATATTTTTCAGGAAGCATTCTGTCAACCTTTTTTAATTCTTCGGGGGGATGTTTCATTGAACGAGTAAGATCATTAACATCTCTTGCTACCGACCAAAATAGTTTTTCAATCTGGGCACGTGTCCTTAAATCCAGTAGTCCAAGACTAAAAAGGTCTAATGCCTCCTCACGGATTTGAAGGGCATCATGCCAATCTTCGAACATAGTTGTAGGATTAATCCTATCCCAAATATTATATAGCTCCTTAGCTAACTCATGGTCATTTTCACCGACTGTCTCATTGTCATTCCAGATGGGCAGGTGAGTAGTTTCCAAAACTTCTATAATCAAAACGGAATGGTGGGCAGTGAGAGATCTGCCGCTCTCTGTAATTATATTAGGTTGTGGAAGATTATTCTTCACACAAACATCCACAAGCGCCGACACCCCATCATTCACATATTCCTGAATGGAATAATTCATGGAATGTTCGCCTGAGGAGGAACGTGTGCCATCATAGTCAACTCCAAGGCCGCCTCCTATATCAACAAATTCAATATTGAAATCCATCTTCGAGAGCTGAACATAGAATTGCATTGCCTCTCTCAAAGCATTCTTTATCCTTCTGATTTTTGTGATTTGACTTCCAATATGGAAATGGATGAGCTTTAATGCATCCTTGAGATTGTTTTTTTCAAGATAGGAGAGTGCTTCAAGAAGTTCAGATGAGTTCAATCCGAATTTACTCACGTCGCCTCCTGACTCTTCCCATTTGCCACTTCCCGATGAAGAGAGTTTTATTCTTATTCCAATGTTTGGAACTATACCCAGTCTTTTGGCGACATTATGAATGAGCTTAAGCTCGTTGAGTTTCTCCACCACGAGATATATTCTTCTCCCCATTTTTTGAGCCAAAAGAGCCAGCTCAACATAATCCTCATCTTTGTAGCCATTGCACACAATAAGCGAATTAGAATTACAACTAACTCCCAAAACAGCATGCAATTCCGGCTTAGATCCTGCTTCAAGCCCAATATTATATTTATTGCCATGACTTACTATTTCTTCAACCACTTGCCTCATTTGGTTTACTTTAATAGGATAGACAATAAAATTCTGACCAAGATAATTATATTCCTCGGCGGCTTTTTTAAAGCACAAGGAAATCTTTTGAATCCTGTTATCCAGAATATCAGGAAAACGAAGCAAGACAGGAGCGGAAACATCCCTGATTTTAAGTTCGTCAATCACCTCTTTCAAATCAACCGAGGCACCTCCCTCACGAGGAGTTACCTGGACATGTCCCTTGTCATTAATGGAGAAATATTTTAGTCCCCATCCACTTATATTATAGACTTCTGCCGAGTCTTCTATACGCCATTTTCTCATTATAATCTTTTAAATCATTACTTATTTCTACCCACAATCTCCAATCTCTCCACGATGATTTCAGTTTTACGTCGGGCAATTTTCATTCTATCTTCAAACTCTCTTGTCCTAAGATAACCCTCAACGAAAAGATAAGTGCCTTTTCGTACATATCTTTCGACAAAAAGGGCATTCTGACCATTAAACACAAGGGAATGCCATTCAGTTATTTCCACCCGGGATGTCCCCCTTACTTCATTTGTAGCAAGCGAGAGAAAAGCTACAGGATGGTCTTTGTCGGGATAACGGATTTCCGGGTCATTACCGACATGACCCATTAAAAATACCTTATTAACTGACATAACTTACCATGTTAGTTATCTAAGCGAACCAAGAGGTGTTTTGGGAATTCGAATTATCATTTTTATTCCCGAACGCGGAGGGTTTGAGAGATAGTCCTATTTTTTCATGGAGTGCAAAGAAAAGGTTCAGGACATGCACAGCATCACCGGCACCTCCTCGGAGCCTGCCGTCAGCAACTGCCTCTATCTCCAAGAGTCCGGCTCCCGGTTTGGAGAAAGAGATAATACACTTTTGAGTTCCTTCAACTTCTGCTACATTATTTCCCTCATTTGAAATAAAGGTGAAATTGTGATCATCGTATACAGATTGATAGACTTTTGAAATCTCATCTATCCCTAAGGGGCATTTCAATCCAATCCTAACACGAATGGCACGGTTTGCGCTCCATGAAGATATATTGACTTCGACATTCTGATCAAAACTCCTTTGAACGGACTGTATTCTCTCTTCAATCTCACGAGTGCATAATTTCTTATCAACTTCATCTAAGCTATCTGCCGGAAGATCGACATCAATTTGAATGTCAGAAGTCAAAAGAAGGTGGGATGCCAAAGGATATAATGCAATAAGAGCCACAGATGCCGGTGAAGAGGGGATAACAGCATTCTTGGAGCCGCGAACAAGGGTTTTGCGATTGATTTCAGACAGACCGTAATCGAATTCGTATTGGGTCCAATTTTCAAATCTGTCTTTTGAAAGATTTATTATTCTTAACTCAGGCCAGTTATCAATGCGCTCAACTATTTGTTTTCCCAGATGTGAATCATCTAAAATAAAAAGGGCATCAAGAGAGGAGGGATCTATCTTATCTGTGAAGAAAAGATCTTGCTCGCCTATAAAGCCATGATGAAAGGAAGAAACTTTTCTTCCTAATAATGATGGAGAGTAAAGTGAACGTAAATCCACTTCGGGATGATGAATCAGTATTCGCAATAATTCTCCTCCATCTGGAGAATCGGCACCCAATATTCCAACTTTAATCATGTCATAACTCCTTTAAGTCGTCAATATCCATACCGAGAATGGAAGCAAGGACCTCAGCTGCACGAGCTCTGGACACATCCTCCCTAAGTATAGCTAAAATTGTATCAGTTCCGGAAATCGTTCCAAGAATTTCCGGGTAATTACTCATATCTATATCATAAGCAAGACCGGAAGCGTAACCATTTCTTGTTTTTATCACAACTAAATTACCGGAGAATTGTAAAGAAATGAAACCGCTCTGATAATTCGCTCTGGCTAAAGGCTGGCCGAAATTAAGGAGATGATCTTTTAGAGAATCACTCTCGGGCAGAACATACATATATGTTCCTCGATCAGTTGGCACTTTTGTGGTGCGCAACATTTTTAAATCCCGAGAAAGTGTGGCTTGAGTAACGGGATGACCCTTTTCAGCCAATATCTCTGCCAATTCGTCCTGACTTCCGATGCACTGGTGTTTTATAAGTTCGATAATAAGGTCAATTCTCTTTTTCCTATTTTTCATTCTGAATCGGATTTTTCAGTTCGACGATTAATTTCTTTTTTTATTTTCGCAGCTTCCTCATAATTTTCATTTTCTGCTGCATTAGCCATGGCTGCATGAAGTTGATCAATTGTCATTTCCGACAAATCAATGTTCTTAATCTCATCTTTTTCGGCTAAATTATCATAATCAGTCTCTTTCTCTTCTCCATTCTTTTCAGGGACGATTCCAGCTTCTTTAAGTACAGATTCAGTTGTATAAATAGGAGCTCCTACCCTGATTGCCAAAGCGATGGCATCAGACGAACGAGAATCGATTGCCATTAATTTTTCACCATTTGAGAGAAATAGATCTGCCGCAAACACTCCATTCGGCAGTCTTTTTATCTCAACTTCCTTAAGCTTAATGCCAAATGCCTCCAATGCGGCAACCATAGTGTCATGGGTGAGAGGGCGAGGAGTTGACACTTCCTGAAGTTTGCATTGAATTGCCTGTGCCTCCGGAAAGCCTATTACAATGGGAATACGACGATCGCTCCCCATTTGCTGTAGAATGAGAGCATAAACTCCGGATTCAATTTGATTAAAGGTTATTCCAACCAGTTCTAATCTATATCTTTTTTCCATCTTAATGCTTCCTGAGATTAATTTAGAATTTATTTTGGTGTTTTAGACCTTTTGGTTTAGAGGGGAGAGAAATCATAGCCGATCCTAAGCAGAGCTGTTGATCCGGAGAATAGATAATAGCAAACTGTCCCGGAGCAATCCCTTGAATGTCAGATTCGGATATTATTGTCAAGGCGCCTGAATCACCTCTTAACAATTCCCCTTTATAAAATTCAGGAGAATGACGGGTCTTAAAAGATATGTCGATTGTTTTTTGTAAACCATCATACACTTCAAACGGGTCATACGTAATCCAATTAGGCTCTGTCAGTTCTATTTTTCTTCCATATTGAAGAGAAGTATTATATCCCTGAGAAACATATACTACATTATCACGCACGTTCTTTTTAATCACGAACCAAGGACCTCCACTTAATCCCAAACCTTTACGCTGGCCAATCGTATAGAACCAAAAGCCTTTGTGCACACCGATTTTTTCCCCAGTTTCAATATTGATAATCGGACCCTCCTTAGTCCCTATATGATTTTTTAAAAAATCATTATAATTTATTTTCCCAAGAAAACATATACCTTGGGAATCTTTTCTGTTTGCGTTAGGCAAAAACGCGTCTTTCGCTAACTGCCTGACTTCAGACTTATCCATATTCCCAAGAGGGAAAAGAATATGCGATAATTGTTTATAATTAATTTGAGCCAGAAAATCTGTCTGGTCTTTGACAGGATCTTTTGCCGTGGCAAGAAAATACTTTCCATCATGTTCCTTTATGGAGGCGTAATGGCCCGTAGCAGTCTTATCATAGTCTTTTCCCCATCTTTCTTCAAAAAAACCGAATTTTATGATTTTATTACACATCATATCCGGATGAGGAGTAAGTCCTTTTTTAACTGTCTGCAAAGTATATTCCATGACATATTCCCAATACTCATCGTGTAATGAGACGATTTCAAGAGGTAAATTATATTTTTTTGCAATAAGCTCGCACATTTCTATGTCTTCCTCAGCAGAACAATCGCCTTCATCATTATCCATTCCTATACGGATATAAAAGAGATGCAGGTCATGGCCCTCTTTAAAGAGCTTGTGGACTACTACAGCACTATCAACTCCACCTGAAACTAAAACTGCAATTTTCATACCTCTTCTAATTCACCTTCACTCTTATTCTCCGAATGAATTATGTGCAACGAAAGGAAATAATCAACCGAAATCTTACCCGGACCAACCAAAAGTATAAAGAAGTAAATTCCAAGAAACATTATAGGCAAATATCCCTGCTGTTGCCAATCAAGAAGGTAAGACGCTTCCGCAACATAATCATGCAGAAGGTAGTATTCCGCAATTAACATAGATACAATTGGAGGAATAGTCATAAAGCGAGTAAGAAAACCAAACATTATAAACATTGAGCATATAATCTCTATTGCGGTCATTATTATTAATGACCACTCAGATCCAAATCCCAATACTGAAGGGAAGATGGTTTTCAGTTCATAAAAATGGGCAATCTGACGAACACCAAATTGCATCAACATTATTCCTACAAAAATACGGAGGAATAATCGTCCTAAATTTGTATAGGAATATCCTGTAAATCGAAAATAAGTACGTTTTATGAATTTCGACAGTTTCATAGCATTATTCATTTATTTGTTGCATAAGGGTCTGTAGGCCCTCTGCAAGACTTACATTTTTGGTAATAATCTTTCCATCCGCACCTATCACATATATCGAGGGAATCACTCGAATATCATAAATATCCTTTACCTCTTTGGAGGTTCCAACCACCCATTTATCAGAATATTTTTCTACTTGGGTTTTCCATCCCTCTCTTTCCTCCGGCAGGATGAAAAGAAAATTGATTTTACCTTTATCAAGAGCTGATATTAAGTTAATGTCCGACTCCAATTGCAAACGCGCCAATCTCCAATCAGTATCCCAAGGGTTTCCAAATATTATTATTGTGAGAGTAGACATAGGGAAATAATTTTTATTTTTACCCTCTCTGTCTTCGAACGAAAAAGTTGGTGCTACGTAACCGTTGGCAGAAGCAGTGATAGCTTTTAATTGCTTCTCATAATAGTTTCGTTTATTAGAAGGGATTTTCTTGTTTCCAACTATGGATTTCAGAAATTGCATATAAACTTCATCAATCCAAACTTCAGCCCGTGGACCGTATAAATTTTCTTCGGCAGCCTTTGTGAACTGGAATAGGAGTGTGGGATTTTTGGAGAGATTATTAATCAATTTCTGATTCTCGCGTAAAGTCTTATCTTTATCAGCAAATCTCATGGCAACTGAATAAACTTTGAATGCATGGTTTAAAGCATTCTGATCTACAGCGGATTTAGATTTAAAGTTCATTTGATCCCAGAAATGCTCGATTAAATAATTCGACTTTTCATACATATCCGGAAGTTCTTCGGGGGCAACCGGATACTCGAACAAAGGTTCTATTTCAACGACGGTTTGAGCCAATAAGGGAGGCACACTCAAAAAAGAGAGTGTTAAGATTGAAATTATGGTTAGTCGTTTTATAATTTTCATTAGATAATTTTTAGAGTAATATTATTCAATTACATATTCTTTTATATGATTTGCCCATGCTTTGTAACCATTCCCGAGAAGATGAAGACCATCATTGGTATATTCTCTCTTAAGCTTACCTTCCCTATCAGAAAGAGCAGGAAACAAATCTATAAATGTGGCATTGTTTTCATCTGCTATTGATTTCAGGCGCTCATTTACCTTTAGGACAATACTTTCTTTCCCTTGAAGATTTTTATACCTTCCATAATCATTGTTAATTGGCATAATAGATTGTATATAGAGCTTTGTGGAAGGAGTCTGTTCCTTTATCTCTTTAACGAGAGAGTCATATCGCTTTGCTATTTCGTCAACAGATAAATTATGGGAAATATCATTTATTCCGATCAGAAGAAATATTTTTTTTGGATTCCCTGATGTAATTTGACTTAATCTTTCTTTAACGCCGGAAATTTCATCAGAATTTATACCCCTGTTCTTTATGTTTTCATCATTAAATAATTCAGCAAACTCTCCTCCATCTGTGATAGAGTTTCCTAAGAAAACTATATCAGCAGAGGTTATGGGTAATTTATCAAATAATGAAACTCGTTGATTCCAGTATTCTGATCGGGCAAAAGACTGGAATGGACTGAGCGCTAAGGTCAGATATATGGCAGCGGAAAAACAAGAGATTAAGTATTTATTCATGGGGGAGTTAGTATTTATGATATTCTTTAAGTCCTTGCATAGGAGTCATGGTAACAGACGTAACACTATATCCTAAGGAGGAGGCTGCTTCCTTAAGAAGCTTTTGGAAATGGTAGGCAATCGAGCCTGTAAACCTTACTTCCAAAGCATGCGCTCCCGGATACATTGCTACATTTCTTTTTACAAAACGGTGAAGTTCTTTTAAGACCAAAGAATATATATATGGGTTCCAAAGATTATCCTTTAAAAATGGAACAAGAGATGCGAGAAATTTATTTGGTGCCGGTTGCGTGTAAACTTTTTCAAGAATATCAGAAAGAGTGAGTTTATATTTTTCTAAAAATAGATCTTTAACTGAGGGGGGAAGCTGTTCTTTAAATACATCGCTGATGAGCCGTTTACCCAACGCTGCGCCACTTCCCTCATCACCAAGAATAAATCCAAGGGATGGAATTTGCATTGTAATCTGCTTTCCATCATACAAACATGAATTGGAACCGGTGCCCAATATACATGCAATGCCTTTTCTTTCCCCAAAAAGCGAACGAGCGGCAGCCAGTAGATCAGAATTTACTTCACAATATGTATTATCCCAAACGGAATGTATAACTTCATTTATTTTAGAACATATTGAGGGGGTGGCACAACCTGCGCCATAATAATGTATGGATTCAATTTCATATTCAGATGGGATCTGCGATGCGCCTTGGATTAGAATATTTCTAATATGATTAGTGTCGGCCAGCAGAGCGTTGACTCCTTCCGTGAAAAAGGAGGAAATTTCAGAATTATCAATGGGAATTAACTGCCATTCCACCTTGGTGGAACCTGCATCTATGAGTAACTTGCTTTTCATTTCTAATGAATCTGATTCAAAAATATCAAATATTTGATATATAAGGCTTTAAGTTTTCTACTTGTATTTTGAAAATTTAAATACAAAGTTAATAAAAAATTTATAAAGATGCAATCTTTGGCGTATAATTTCTTTTAATAAAAAACGGTATCCCAATCAATCGGGATACCGCTTTTACAGATTATATTAATCTTAAAATTATCTTATTGGAAAAACGCTCCATCGTCAATGCCTGACCAATCTCCAACAATTTGACGCAGGTTGGTGTCACCTGTTAATCTTAAATCAGTCAGATTAACATTGTTGCTTACATTAAGGTAAGTAAGCATTTGATCAAAGGTTACATCAACAGTAAACAATTGATTATTGCTTAGATTTACTCTCTGAAGGAATGTTAGATTACTCAGATTCACAGATTGAAGGTCATTCCATTCCAGATTAACAAATGCCAATGCCGGAGTATTGGTTACAGAAAATGCCGTAAGGTCATTGTAGGGAGCGAAAATGTCATTCAATGCCTTGCAATCATTTATAACCAATTCTGTCATGTGATTATCATTTGCAGCCAAGGTTACTAAGGAGGGGAGATTCTGAATATACATTTTTTGAATCTTATTGCCCTGCACATTGAGGTTTTCAAGATTTGCCAATCCGGTTAGGGTGATAGTAGAGAGATCATTGTATCCTGCGTACAAAGTCTTTAATGATTGGCAAGAACCTACACTAAGCTCTTCCAAATTATTACTCATCACATTCAGATAGTTCAGATTGGCTGCATTCTCAACGTTTAATTCTGCAAGCTGGTTGGAAGCAAGATTAACACGTTTTACAAAAGGCGTGCCTGCTAAATCAAATTCTCCTATTCTATTCCTATTGAGCTTAAGAGTCTGAAGTTGATTCAA
The DNA here is from genome assembly GCA_947176915.1 of uncultured Porphyromonadaceae bacterium. Taxonomy (GTDB): domain Bacteria; phylum Bacteroidota; class Bacteroidia; order Bacteroidales; family Muribaculaceae; genus Lepagella. Next base: position 22,827 of record CAMWSM010000044.1, read on the forward strand.
TCCATTAAGCGAAATATCGGAAATCCTATTGCGAGACGCATTGAGTTCAGTGAGAACAGGAGCTGCAGATACAGAAAGTGCAACAATTTTATTTCCACTTACATCTATCTTTTGCAAGGCGGAAAAACCGTTCAAATCTAAAGATCCGGCAAGATCTTTATTATCCCATTTAATTTCTGTTACATGTCCGCCTTCCACCTTAATACCCGGAATTTGAGAAATATTACCATTGTAGCCTAAGGCTTCCCCATTGGTAGTGCCTTTAGCGGAAGTTTGATTTACAAAAGCTTGTAAGGCTTTAGCTTCGTTTTTTGTCAGATTTTGTGCCATTGCGCCTCCAAGAGTAAGAATGGCAGCGAAAAATAAAACTGTTCTTTTCATAACTTGATAATTTAAAATGACTGATAAGTCTTCTGACTAATAGTCTGACCTTTATTATTTAAAACAAACATTCAAACAAAAGGTTGATAGATAAAATAAATAATGTGAAGAATAAATATAATAATATGAG
>CAMWSM010000045.1 GCA_947176915.1 uncultured Porphyromonadaceae bacterium
CTGTATCATACTATAGATTAATTAATTCTCTTCAAAATTAGAAATAATTTCACATTTTTCCAAACATTTCCAACCAATTTTTCACATTTTTCCAAGCTATTTTGAGTCATATTTCTCATTTTTCCAAAAACTCATGACCCTTGATGTACCATCCACAAAAAGTTGACACAAAAAATTGTTAATTCAGATTATTTATTTTTGAGTATTTGTAGATAATAACTTATTGTTAACAACGTTTGTATTTAAGTCTTAAACAAAAAAGGTCGCACGTAGGCGACCTTTTATATCTGGAAATTGGGATACTTCTAATTATTGTAAAGTGGATACCCTCGGCAGCCATAGCGGATTTAAGGTTCAAGGCTCAAGGTTTTAACCAGAAGACTACAGCCTGCATTTGCGGGTTTGCGTAGGTATTTTCTACCACCACATCAGGATGTCGGGAAGCCTGACATTTATGACCTCACACATACATTCCCTTAGCGAATCATCTCCCCACCCGGCCTAAAGCTTTGGCAGACACGACACTTAAGCCGTCGAATCCTCCACCTTAAAGAGAACCAGGTCGACCAGCGTCTGCATTCTTTTTAAACGGAAGCCTCCTGCAAGATGCGACGACTGACAGAAGACCCTCGGCTAAAACCTTTGCAGGCGAGGCCAGGGGCGCCATCATCGTCATACATTTCCCCGCGACCGCTTCGGCAGCAATCGGATACAGGCACTTGAACCGTAACAGTAAGCCCCCGGGTGGGGACACCGCTGAATCAGTCGGACAGTTTGCCTGAGCCGTACGATCGTTGAGTTTGAGCAGGCACTACATTTACGCCACAATTGGGATTGCCTTACGGCAAACCGCTTGTGTCTGGAATGCATAGTTCATTTGCACCACAAAGGGGTACTTTTTTCAGCGACAGGAACGCAACAGGGCGGACCGGGTTATCAGGGAAGCCGGAATGGTTGACATAATTTCAATGTGCTCTCATCAGGGCGTTACAGCCTTGATTCGAGTACAAAGTTACAGCCTGTTTGCCCCAGCGCAACAATAACGTGAGCAATTGAGAGGGATCAGGAGCAATTAGTCATTCAAGTTTCGCAAGTGTAACTTGCGAAACTTGAATTAATTATTTTTATCTTCCAAAAGTATTCTCAGCCATCATTTGCTTCATATATTCTGATATCACAAAAAGATGCTGTTCGATTGGACGACTCCGTCCTGCAAACTGAAAATTTGCACAACGAACCGTTTCATTACTATTCTCTACTAAAGCAATCAACTCTTTTAAATGTCGTAGTCCTTGATTAGACACATAATTAAAGTCTCCTCTCTTATAAGATGATTGAAGACATTCTTGCATCTTAATTAGATCCCTTTCTATAACATCTAATTTTTCATAGATGCTCCCTACATCCTTATAACCACTAAAGAAACCCTTATATTAGGATTGTTAGAGAATTTGGAGTAATATTTCTACTGGAGGTGTCACATTATTTAGGAGACAAAAACACCCATAAGATGGTCCGTTAGGGCACCACTCAACTGTCTCCATTCCAGAAAAATGACCCTTCCTACACACTTCCAAAAGTAAATGAAGTTGTTTTGATAGCTCATTTTTTAACTCAGTTCGCGATTTGTCAGTTCTGTCAATGCCAATTGCTTGACGATACAATGATTGAAGTTTAGTCACCTCCCTTTGCAAATCTTCCTCCGTATATTTTTTCCCCAAACCAAAAAATGCCATAATTATTCTGTATTTAACGAGTTCTTATTATAGCAACCAAATTCATCACAAGATTTTTACTGTAAGTAAGAATGTCATCCATCCTAGCATTCTCTCCAAAAATCTTGTAAACTGACACCCTTGCACCCCCACTTCCAGAAAAAACATCAACGAGTTCTTGATGTATTCTTTTATGAACATTCAGACTGTTCTCCAAATTATATAACGGTGCATTAGATTCTATCATTCCCTGAGTGATTGTAACCTGATTCTCGAGATCTCTCAACAAGTTGTTTATCTTATTGATAGAGCTCATACTATTGAAAAAACCCATAATTAGTAGTTTAAATTTAAATTTAGATAATTCAAAACATTCCGCAAATATTGCTCCCATACAATGAGGCCCACGTGTTCACCGTTCCATACATCAACAGAGCCTCCTAACATCATAACCCTATCCATTTCAGAAAGATTATTTTTAATTCTTTCATACTTTCTTACATAACTAAGAATATTGTTATAATGCTTTTGACATTCGGTCTTGTTACGTCCGTCTATCATATTATAGTTTAAATGCATAGATGCACTAATGGCTCTCATTTCAGAGTTAATCTTATCTACCATTTTTAAAGCATCCGCTTCTGTGTCTGGAGAAAATAATCCCATTTATGTAAATTTTATAAGTACATGTATAAACACGACGAAGGCGTGGGCACTTGATACTCACTGCGGCTCTGGACTGCCGATCATACGTAACAAGTAAATAGCCCACGCCTTCTGTATACATCGTTCCTTAATGGTTCGGGGAACCATGGGAGGGATATGTATATTAGGCGTGAGCGTCATTGCCTGTTGTCCGTATGATTAGAAAATTGTCCAGATTTTCAGCGAGGACAACGTCGAATTGACGCTCAAATTGTTGATTTTGCCAAGTGCCTTCCGACTCTTCGGTGGTTTGACAATTGCAAAGATACAACTTTTTTGAGAAATCCGCGCTAATGGCAATGATTTTTTACTTGATTACATGAGTATATACCATTAGGAATGGAAAGATAAACAAAATAAATTTATTATTTTTTGCATCTCCTAAAACTGAAAAAAATTCAAATCAGGCGTAGATATAAAGAAACAATGTAGAGGCCAGGGCTACGCAAGATGCCGGGGCACGGAGTGACCCCGGCTCCCAGAAAGTAAATATTACTTTAAGTCGGGTTGTCGTTTACTTTTTCATTAGTAGTGGTATTTAAGACCGAATGGATATGAAAGTTTATTCATTGTGAAGTAAATTTTTTTAAACTAATCGTCTTTTATGAATCAATTTGAAGTTTCTCCTAAAGGGAAAGTCGGGACTATCTCCCTCCTTATCCTTGCTTGGTTTACAATTTCTCCGTTAATGTGGATTATTAATAAAAAAGGAAAAGTTCTACGCGCCAATCAAGTGTTTTGGCTCAGCTTCTTTTCACCTTTCACGGGAACTGTGTTCTCTCTCCTTCTTCTTATTTATGGACTGCCTTACCTCACTCACTTCCTGCCCTCTTTAGCGGATTCTCTCCAATCGTTTCCGGAGATCAAGAATCTCCTTACCCCTCCTTACAATTGGGGACAGTTGATTCTCTCCGCCTATTTTCTTCCGGTTTATACGTTCTGTGTCGGTGTCCTATATTTAGCGATGGCTCTCACAGGATGGTCGTATATCGAGGCTTCTGTTTATATATGTCAGTTGGGTGCTCCCCTATTTTGTATGTTGTTAGCGATTGCCTCCATTATATATGGAATTAAGAAATATGGTTTCAGTAAAATAGCAACAATCACCGGCACTATGTTTTTGTGTGCCTTTATTTATCTGCAAGGAGCGTATATTTTAGGAAGTTTTATATTTTTAACTTATCAATTAGAAGACCTAAGTATTTTATCTACAAGAGAAATTTTCGACAATACTGTAAAATTTTTAATGGACTTAGGAGCCAATACTCACACTAATTATATCTGTGCGAACATGATGGTCTATATTCTGCCGGTTATAGTAATTCTCCTTACAGACTATTTAATGTGGGTGGCTGGATATCTTTGTTGGCATCTGGAAATCAAAGCCAGTCCATTTGTCAATCGACTATTCAAGCACTGTGCCTTTATGCTCAAACCATTAAAAAGAGTTCTTAAAACGGAGTTCCGCCAGGAATGAATATAGCTCAAATCCGGTAAAATAATTATTAAACTTAAATTATTATGCTTTTCTTTGATAAAATATTCAAATCTGCTTACGAGGCTGCTGAATTGGGTAATGACTACCTTTTCGGACTGAACGGGAAAGAGGTAGATTTCCAGATGGCTTTTAAGTATTATAAACTCGCGGCTGACAAGGGTTTCAAGCCGGCAGCGGATGCTGTGGATTTCTATTTCGTGGTTGATAATGGTAATGTGGAGTTAACTCCTCAATTCAAGGAGACGTATCCAATCATAAAGAACCTTCGTCATGATGCCATGAAGGGTGTACCGCAGGCTTGCTACATTTTAGGAATTGAAAAACTAAAGCCGGAAACTGATGAGTATCTTTTCCAACAGGGTTACAACTGGATCCGAACTGCGGCCAACAAGGCGTATCCCCCGGCTATGCTTGCGCTTGGCAAACTACTGATTTCGGGAAAACGTGTTCCGAAAGATTTGGTTAGAGGTAGGCAGCTTGTTATAGAGAGCGCCCTGAAAGGTCATATTCCGGCAATAAAATTGCTTTTTCCCCTCGGCGAGGAGAAAACAGCAGAAGAGATTCTTAGAAAAATGTCAGAATCCGACAATGCGGAAGCATTTGAGTTGTTGGCTGAAATTGAAAATTCAAAAGATAATCATCAAGAAGCTACCAGGCTCTTCGAGAAAGCCGCCTCTTTAGGACAGGTGGATGCGATGTTTAACATTGCTTTAATTTATGAGCACGGGAAAGGGGTGGAACAAGATTTACGGAAAGCAATGATGTGGTATAAGGCGGCTGCTGAAAAGGGGGACGAAAAAGCAATGGTAAATCTCGGTGGTTTATTGGAATCGGGTCCGGAAGAAATACAAAACCATAAAGAAGCTTTCAACTGGTATTTGAAGGCGGCAGAAAAAGGTTATGGAAGGGCCTGGAATGAGGTGGCCCACTGCTATAAATATGGTATAGGAGTAGAACAATCCGGAGATAAGGCTTACGAAAACTATTTAAAAGCAGTGGAAATCGATAATCCGGGACAGACATTTTTTAACTTATATTTGCTCTTTGCTGATGGCAAAACTTTTGCGAAAGATATGGAAAAAGCCTTGCCCTGGCTTTTAAAGGCAGCTGAGTTGAAAGAGCCTGTAGCAAATTTCCATCTCGGTCTTTTATATAAGAATGGCTTAGGGGTAGAGCAAGATGGAATGGAGGCATTCAAGCAATTCAAGATAGCGGCTGAGTCAGGTCATCCACATGCCCTCTATGAATTAGGAGCAGTGTATAAGTACGTGATAAACGACCCTCAGTCGGCTTTTGAGTGCTTTAATAGAAGTGCTTCCGAGAATATAGAGTCAATGTATGAACTGGGCACTTGCTATATTTATGGAAAAGGTTGTGAAAAAGACGAAAATAAAGCCTTTGAATGTTATCTAAAGGCTGCTGAAGCCGGTCATTGCGAGGCTCAGTATGAAGTGGGAGTATGCTACCGGCAAGGAGAAGGCTGCCAACAAAATTTCCTTAAGGCTTTTGAATGGTATGAAAAGGCAGTCGCACAAGGCAACACTAAAGCAATGGTGAATTGTGGCATTCTTTACGATAATGGTTTAGGGGTAGATAAAGATTATCGTAAAGCCTTAGAATATTATAACAAAGCAGCCGAAGGTGGCGATGTTCAGGGACAATATTGTCTTGGCAATATCTTTTTCTAAGGGAGAGAAGGCATTCCGGTCAATTATGCTGAAGCCGTCAGATGGTTTGAGGAGGCTGCCAAAGCTAAAGAGCCGGATTCAATTTTCCATCTTGCAATATGTTACTCGAATGGACTCGGAGTGGAAGCAAATCAAAGGAAGGCGTATCAATTGTTATACGAGGCTGCTGATTTAGGCTGGCATCCTGCAATCAACATGATCATTCAAAATAATATCCCTCGACCTTGATATTAATACCTGAAGATAATCTCGACAGGTTTTGTCAGGACGGATCGAGGCTAAACAATCCCTTATTATGAAAAAAATAATCTCTTTTCTGTTAATAATAGCCGTGCTGTTGCCCGGATCTCTATTCCACGACATGATTCTTCTTATGATCCTTTTATGGATATGGAGAGGCGAGGTCAAGAATTGGCTTGATTCTAAATGGAAATATGCATATCGCAGCTTATGGATTTTTGCCGGCTGCCTTACTCTCATCCTCATGCCACGACCCTTTGCCCTGCCTACCGATAGAGTTCAGCTCGTTTATTTCAATAATGATGGGAAGCGACTTAAGGCTCCCCTGCATCATTGGCTCCTCAACATTATCTTTCCTGAAGAGACCATCTGCGCAATTGGAAGCATCGTGCCTCTTACTCCTTTGCGTGCAGCGCTCCCCCTTGGGGAAAGCATACTTAAAGATTTTGATACCGAATTACGCAACGGGGGGTTGCTGAAAGTAGGCACGGCTTACCGCCGTAATGCTCTCGCTCTTGAATCTCCGATGTCGGGAACGGTGCCACAGGGTCTTAATGAATATTTCGGAGAAAATACACGGGCTTTCTATGTGATCAAGCCTAAAAATTTTGATAAAAAACTTAACTATCCTGTCCTTTTCTTCGCTCATGGCTATTTGGGCAACTGGAAACTTTACACAGGTTTATTCCGAGACATTGACAACCACATCATCGTGAACTTTGGTACGGAAGACTTATCAGGAATTTTCAATAACCGACATATAAGGGAACTGACGGCTCTATACCTCCCAATACTGGAAGAGATGGGTTTCAATGTGGAGAAGGACAATATTTCACTTATGGGTCTTAGCAATGGTGGCTCCGCAGTGGATATTGCTTATGGAAGCAATCCTGATTCATTCAAAAATCTAATTTACGTTTCTACGGGCGTTAACAACAGCAGGAAAACAAAGGCTAAGATAATGGTGATAGGTGGCGGTCTTGACCATTGTTCTCCATCAATGAAGCGAGGCATGGCTCTTCTTAAGCAAAAAGGGCAAAAATCTGCATTCCTATTCGATGAGAACCATACTCACCTTAAACTTCTTTCAGATGATAAAAACTGCCTCAATTTCCTCAACGAGCAGTTACAATAACTCCTCTGATATGATATATTTTATTTTTTTGCGTTTAAATAAACACATTCCTTTCTTCTCTTAAATATGACTTTAACCTCTAAATAAAATCAAAAATGAAAATACCCGGTCTGTCATTCTCTATGAAGAGAGCTCTTGGCGTCACACAAGCCAAGCAAAAATTCGCACGTGCCACCGGCATTCCAACTTCTAAGGCAGGATTGGAAAGAAAAGTGGGGAAAATAATCATTGACTCAATCTTCAAAAAGAAATAACCCGACTTTTTAAACTGAACTTTCCGCAATCTATTCTCTTAGATTCGGCCGACTGAATAGAATGACCAATAAACTTGTATTATTTTTAACAACTCTCCTCCTTTCCTTTTCCTGCTATGCCAAAGGAAAGGAGGCTTTATTGATAGGTATAGGGAAATATGACACCAAAGCAACCGGCTGGGGAAAAATGCATGGTGATTCAGACGTGGCACTCCTATCCCCTCTCCTTAGAAAACAAGGGTTCTCGGTTTCTAAACTTGTGAATAAGGAAGCCACAAAGGAAAACATAGTCAACTCTATTAAAGAACTTACATTACGAGTGAATCGAGGCGATAGAATCTTTATTCTCTTCTCTCTTCATGGACAGCTCACAGAGGATTGCAACGGAGATGAAAGTCGGCCTTTTGACGAAGCGCTCGTGCCATACGATGCGTTGCGCTCGGAAGGGTATGCAGCCGTTCCAAAGATATATAGAGGAGAAAACCATCTAATCGATGATGAACTGGCTATTCTTCTTCAGGCAATACGCCTTAAGGCTGCCTCCGAAGGAGAACTTTTCGTGGCATTTGATGCCTGCTACAGCCGTGGATTGGAAAGAGGGGGTGAGGATGAATTTCCTGAAGATTTCAACATTGATTTACTCCCTGAATATACACGTGGAACTGACAATCTTTTCTCCCCCTCCGATAAATCTTATCTTAAATCCCTTCCACTGCCTCCGGCTTTTACTACAGGGTGCCTGATGGCTATTGTCAGCGCGTGTGCTGACAACGAACGGAATTTTGAAGTCAAAATCGGAAACCGTTATTATGGCTCACTCTCCTACTGCATATCTCTTCTGTTGAAAAAGAATGCTGATTTCAATGATTGGATCAACTACTTTCAATCCGGTAAATATCAAAATTCCGGTTGCTTCACACCTTTCCAACATCCCTCTATTAAAATTTACAAATAAAAATTTCTATGAAACATTCTTCCTTGCTGCTGTTATTGCTCATTTTCACAACTCTGATCAGTGGTGCCCAAACTGATTATGAAATTCCTTTTATGCCTCCTTCACATAGCCAGATAGATGAGGAACAGGAGTTGGCAAGCACTATGGCTGAGAAATTCGATTCAATATCCAAGACTCCATCTTTCAATCCGGAGGAATTTGAAAAGATAGCTTGCTTTTTTATTGATGATCTTATTTCGCAGAACTATCTTCTCTCAGCAGGAGTGCTTATTCATAAGTCATTTAACATTTTAATAGAACATCCCGTTGAAGACCTGTTCCTGAAATTCCCTATAGGCCTTGTAACTTCCACCGGAGAACTTTATCTTCGCGGGGGAGCATTGAATATGGCAAATAAATTTATTGAGGATGCCTATCTTTTAAATCTTGAAGCCGGAGGTCAGGAAGATTTTAATTATATCCGCAATGCATTTAATTTGGCATCATTACTATGCCGGGTGGGACAGACGGAGGCAGCTTCAGAAATTTTCAGCGATATGGCGCGACGTCTCAATGATAAAGCAGACAGCATCAATAGCGATGAGGTGAACGCCATTCCTTTTACAGTGATCAATGCAATGCTCTACTGTGCCCTATTGCTCACTGATTCTAATGACAGAAACTTTTTTTCCGATTTGATACAGGTCTATAAAAAAATTCAGAATCCTCTTATTTCTTCAATGCTGATGTTCACTCTTTTTGGAAATAAAATTCTCATGAATGATTTTGAAGACTATGAGACAGTTTACGAAAAATATAACAAGTTGTCCATTCTTTCCCCTGCCCTATACAGCAGTCTCGGATTGACTGATGCTATGGAAAATGCATGGCATTACGACGCTGAAAAATATTTGCGCATGCTTCCGGAAGCTCACTTTTATTCCCAAGATATGATCGCAAACAATCTCAACTCTTTTTCTGAGAATGACACTGAATTTTACTGGGATGACACTGCCCGTAAACTAAATCATGCCTTTGGAATAGGATTCAATAATCTCTCGGACAATCATATTTTCCTCAACGCAGCATTCCTTAATTCTGCGTTTACAAAATCTCTCTCCATCCAAAATTCCCGCAATCTCCGGCAGACCGTAGAAGAGGGGGATAATAAATGGAAGAAGGATAATATGACAGATATAAAATCTTTGAAACAAAAAATCGGAAATTCCACTGATTCCTTGCTGCGCCATGAATTCATGTCAAGCGTAAATGATAAGGAATGGCGCCTCCGCGTCTCTTCATCCATGACAGACAAGATAGCTAAAGACAACAATATGACTGTCCTTGCCTATAAAAAAATTGATCCCGACGAATGTTACGTTGAAATTACGGAATACCCCTTCCTTAATGAGGACGGGACCGAGATTCCTCACTATGGTGCGATTATTTTGTGCCCCAAGCCTATATATGATGAAAGAAATGAAATAGAATATTATGCAGACACCTACGATTTTGTTGATTTGGGTCCTACTTTAGCATGGCGAGTGGTCTACTCCGGACTGAATGATAATTTTGACTATCATAGAAAAGCCGGTCAATATAGTCAGGAGGAGATTGTCAGCATATCTAACTTTATCATTCCTTTGGCAAAAAAGATTGAGAATTTCCGCCGGGCATATATTTCATCTACCGGAGTGCTTAACACCGTCAACATTGGTGCGCTTAATTATGGCGAAGAGGGGAAACCACTGAATGAGACTGTTGAAATTGCTAAAGTATATTCCCCGTTGGATCTATATGCAATTAAGGATAGAAAGTCCCGACCGGCTTCTGCCTCGGTTTATTCCAATATAAATTACAGCAAAGATGGCAACTACGTAAAAAAACCGGAGTCCGGGCCTGCATATAGAGTGAATATTGAGAAAGGGGGAAATTTAAAGAAATTTTATTCACTGCCCATAGATGAAGATGCCTTAGTCAGCTCAATAAAGAAATCTACCTCCAAAATAAATCTTTTTTCCGGTGAAAAAGCTACTGAGGAAAATTTCAAAAGTCTTGACGGAAACTCCACCGAACTTATACATATTGATTCCCACGGATTCTATATCCCGGAAAGTGATAACGAATTTCTGGGCAAACATAAGTTTGAGTCTACACGCGAAAGAGCTTTGCTAACGTGCGGGCTTCCGCTTGCAGGTGCAAATATCGCATGGAGCGGAAAGGATATTCCGGAGGGTAAAGAAGACGGTATTCTCACAGCATGGGAAATTTCATGCATGGATCTCTCAAATTGTAAACTTGCCGTGCTCTCTGCATGCGAAACAGCACAGGGAGACCTCGATCCTATCAACGGAGTAATGGGGCTGCAACGAGCTTTGAAAATCGCCGGTGTCCAATCTATGCTTCTTACTCTTTGGCCCGTTGACAATGAACTGACTCAAGAGTTCATAAACTCATTCTATCTCCATCTTCCCGTTTCTAAAGATTATAATGCAGCTTTCATTGCCACGCAGCGGGAATTCAGAAAACGGCATCCCGATCCATATCATTGGGCTCCTTTCATTTTAATAAACTAAATAAGTTAACATCCTGAATCGTTATCTTTATATGGAAAATACATACGAGGAGATAGTCCGGAAATGGTATTTGCAACTGCGACCAAATTTTACCACTCTTCTTCTTGAACGCTACAAGAACTCCAACCTTACATTGGCAGATGTGGAAAATATATATCAGGATATTTTTATAGCCATCCATAAAAATCTAAAGGATAATCGCATCCAACCGGATACGAACTGGGACAGCTATATTCTGCGCATAGGGCTTAACATGGCAAGCAAGCGACAAAGGAAGTTAGGTAAACATGACTCCTTAGAAAAAAGGGAAGAGAATAATTTCAACCCCGATTCCAAAACAAAAAGAATATCCGATTTATTGGCCTCCCTCCCCTCGGATGACGATGATCCGGATATTCATTCAAACGCAGAGGCACAGGCTCTTCTCGGCGATCAGCTGACCCATACTCCCGAACCATGCGCTTCAATAATCAGACTCACCTATTATGGGGACATGTCAGATAAGGAGATTGCTCAGCTCATTCCTGAATACAGGGATAATGGCAAATATGCCTCTGTCAATGCCAAAGCAGTGAGGGCGCGCCGATGGCTCTGCATGAGAGATCTTGTCTACAGGGTAAAGCTCGCTCTCTTCAACGCGGGAATAATAGATGTCAAACCAATCAAAATCAAGCGAAATGGAAAACAAGGATAATATCGAACTTTTCAACCTATATCTTGAAGATCGTTTATCCGAAAATGATAAAAGGGCATTTGAGGATAGACTGGCTGCCGACAAAGATTTCAGGACTGATTTCCGTGTTTTCCTTCTCACAGTGGATGGAATCATCAAGGAATCTCGTCAGGATAATATCGAATTTGGAACCGCTCTCGGAAATATCGATGAGTCAGCTCTTCTTTCTATTATAGGGAAAGAGGAAAATAAGTCTTCAGGAAAAAAGCCGGTTGTAGCATTACTCTATAGAAATATTGCGTGGATCTCATCAATAGCAGCAATAATAGTTATAGGGATATTCTCTGTGATAGGCGTTATGCAATCCGGCAACGACAAGATTGACAATATCCTTGCCTACTATAATGACTTCGCTGCAGTCGGGAGAGGAGGCGCGAAATCTGTCAGTCTATCCTCACTCAGCGAAAAGGAAATAGCAAATATTATTCCGTCATTGGAGAAAGAATATTATGCTTCCGGCAGCCAAGATGAGCAACAGCAAAAAATTGCGGGCCTCACTTTGGCAATGGCTTATCTAAGAACTCATCAACGCGCCAAAGCTAAAAACATCCTAAACGAACTTGAACACCGCTATGCCGACGACGAGATCTTCTCTGAGAAATGCAGAGAAATTCTGGATTTCCTTCGTTAAGTCTCAATAACAATCATGAATAATCTTTCTCTCGGCTGTTTATCTTTCGACTCAGCGGGGGATATTATATAAAAATAAAATCTAATGGAGACTCTTAAACTTTATTTTGAGACAGCATTCGATGGCAAAAAAGAAAATATAATCATAGAAGTGCCATACGATGATGGAATGGTAGCGACAAGCGAATTTTGTCCCACTCATCTTCTTGAGGGTGGAGTCAGACTGATTGCTGCCCTAAGGGGAGACTTTCTTGAGAGTTTCATATCAAATTGCAGGATGCAACTTGCCGCTTCCTCAAAAATTGACAAAGCGGAGTCTGAGCTTGACCGTCATATAGGGGGATTGATAGCAGTGGTCATGGACAAGATGGCTGCCAATTCCCCTCTACCCTATTCTGTCCTTTTGAATTGCATAGACTGTTTCTCATTGATTCTTAAAGCAAGAGGCGTGGAAACAGAGGAAATTAAGAAAATATATCCCCACGTCCTGGAGACAATCATAAATCTCTATCCTGACTATATAGAAGACATATCAGCATGAGGCTTACTCAGAGATTTTAATTTTTCAATTGCCTCCTTTCGCGACTGGATCACTTTTGAGGCATAATGAGCGTCACTATCTATAGCTATCGGAATCCGAGCATCCAAAAGTTTTTTCCACCACCTCTCGGCAGGGTAAAAACGACCTTGGTTTTCAAAAGCTTTGGTATTAATCTCAACAACTACTCCGCTTGACTGTGCATGAGAGACCACATCATCAATCAGAGACTCATACCAGCCTTGATTCTCAAGCGTCGGATCCGCCTGCGAAGCATTGCCCGCAATCTTATCGAAATGTCCGAGAATATCAAATCCCCCTCTTTCGAGCATCTTCAGGACATGCTCGAAATATTTCTCCACTACGTATCGCAGATCGCCTCCATACCCCTCCTTAAGATAGCGGGCAAAGCGTTCGAATCTTCCGTCGCAATCAAGCAGGATGCCGTCCTGATTCGGAACAAAGTGCACCGACCCGAGCCTATAATCAAGAGGTTGATTCTGAAACCGATCAATATGAGGACCCCAGTCGTCTCCGAGATAGTCTATTTCCATTGAAGTAAGCACATCCATTCTGCCGGCATACATATCCTTCAGCCTGCTGCTTTCTTTATAATATTCTCCTACTTTCCCTTTGTCCATGTTGCAGGGAGAGTCTATGGGCACCGGACTATGTGGCGTGAAACCCAAAACCACCAGCCCGGCTGCTGCGGATGCTCCGGCAATATCCTCCATAGAATCACGCCCATCGCAGAATTGCGTATGGGCGTGAAAATTATAATCAGAAGTAGATTCAAGAATATTTTTTATGACTCTCATCTATTTTCTTTTTTTATTTCTTCTCTTTCTCAAGACGATAAATCTCACTTTTCAAACGTCGCTGATCAGCGCGAAGTCGATCCATCTCTCTTTCAAGCCGCAATATATCCTCTTTTACATTGTCTGCCCGGTTGACAGGATAACGCTCGCGCAAAGATTTCAATTCAGATGCCATTGAAGTCATCTGTGTCTCTCCTTTCAGATAGTTCTCCATTTTCATACGCGCCTCGACACTCTTGAAATCAGAAAGTTCATGGTAAAAGTGTCCTCCCGGCATAGGAAAACTGAATGACCCCTGCTTCTGTGCGGCGTCATCTCCACCCAATTCTGAAATTTCATTCAGCAATTTTTCATATTTCGGCTTATCTGCCGGGTTTTGAGTGCTTCGATAGTCATCAAGCCGAGCTTTCTCAAGAATATCATCGTCAAAACTGTCATAATTCTTCCTCAGATCATTAACGATGTAGACGTATAGCGTAACCTTATCGCCTAATTGATTCCTATCCGTAGCCCACCAGCCAACACCCAATTCCTCATCCACAGCAAGCAGATAGTCATCCGCCGGAGAATTGAAAGGCATTCCCAAATTCTGTGGTTGCAAGTATTCTCCTGTCTGCGCGTCGCGGGAAACCACAAAAATATCATATCCTCCCATCGACTCCTCACCATTAGAGGCATAATATAGCGTAACGCCGTCAGGCATCATATAAGGATAGTCAGCATATCCTCCCTTATGCAGAAATTTAGGGACCTCTACAGGCTCTTGCCATTCTCCGTCAGTAAGACGAGTCGATTCTACAATCCTCATATTACCGACCTCGTTTGGTTCGCCCCACATCATGAAATCACCCCCCTCGCTGACAAAAGCCATCTCCACTCCATTGCGATGCTTCTCAAGCGGCAATTCACTCCCCGCAATGAATCTACCTGCCGACGGGGAGAGTTTGTAATATTTGAAAAAATCTTCAGAGGGCACTGCAATAGAGTCAATGACAACTATTTTCTCAACACTCTCAAGAGAATTTTCGGCAATATCAAGCTGGCGCTCCAGCCTTTCCACAGTTTCACCTACCACCTGACCTGAGCGCTCCCGATGACGCTTAAATTCTCCGTAAAGGTTGGTGGCTTTTTCGAAATCATAATCAAGAAACGCCAGACGTCCCAAATAAAGATTTGCCGCTCCGTTACCCTTGCTCTTAGCTGAGAGCAGCAGACGCTCTGCCTCTTGATATTCCCCCTCTTCAAATTTACATGCACCCAGAAGATAATTATATTGAGCTGAAGCCACAATCTTCGGATTCTGTGAAGCGGCTTGCTCAAGAGTAGTCTGAGCTTTTTTCCAATCCCCCTGTGTCAACTCTCCGCGAGCTTGTTCCAAAAGATCGGCATAAGCACCGACAGCAAGAACGCCCATTATGATGAAGGAATATAATCTTTTCACTTTTATGCAGTTTTTATTGAATAGCAAAAAACAATATCCCACACTGTAAGGAATAGCCGTGTGGGTCGGCAAATTTACTTATTTTAGCCGGAATTACAAACTTTAACAAATAGAGAAAAGCCATTTTGTAGGGATTTTTAAACTTTTTTTACTAACTTTGCCCCGTAATAGTATTCGGAAATAACTAAACTTATATAAAATTCCAATTTTTATGAGCCTAAATATCATTGTACTCGCCAAGCAAGTACCTGATACCCGCAACGTAGGGAAGGATGCCATGAAAGCGGACGGCACTATCAATCGCGCCGCTCTTCCTGCCATCTTCAATCCAGAAGACCTCAATGCTCTCGAGCAGGCATTGAAACTCAAGGAACTCCATCCCGGCAGCAAGGTTACGATCCTGACTATGGGTCCGGCACGTGCCGCAGAGATTATACGCGAAGGTATGTTCAGAGGTGCTGACGGTGGTATTGTTCTCTCCGACCGTGCTTTTGCCGGCTCTGATACCCTTGCGACCTCTTACGCTCTCAGTGCTGCAGTTCGCAAAATAGGGAATTTTGACATCATCATAGGCGGACGTCAGGCTATTGACGGCGACACAGCACAGGTAGGACCTCAGATTGCCGAAAAACTCGGCATCCCCCAGATCACCTACGCTGAAGATATCCTGAGCGTTGACAATGGTGAAATCACAGTAAAACGTCGCATTGAAAGTGGCGTCGAAACTGTTAAGGCCAAACTCCCTCTTGTTGTTACTGTCAACGGTTCCGCAGCCGAGTGTCGCCCCAGAAATGCAAAGGCAGTTCAGAAATATAAATATGCTGCCGTCCCCTCGGAAGTAGCAGCCGATGAATCCAGAAAGGAATTTATTGAGAAACGTCCTTATCTCAATATCGGTGAATGGAATGCTTCAACTGTTGACGCTGACCTCGCTCAATGCGGACTCGCAGGCTCGCCCACAAAGGTTAAGAGCATTGAAAATGTAGTCTTCACCGCCAAAGAGGCGCGTAGAATTGAAAACAATGACGAGGAGCTTGAAAACCTCATCAAAGAACTGATTGCTAATCACACCATCGGTTGATACCCGCACAAAACAACAAAACAATTCATTCAAAATGGCAGACAAAAACAATCTTATCGTCTATTGCGAATATGAAGACGGCAAAGTGGCTGACGTAAGCCTTGAGCTCCTTACCAAAGGACGCCAGCTTGCCGACAAACTCGGCATCAAACTTGAAGCTGTCGTAGCAGGTGACAACCTAAAGGATATTGAAAAACAGATTTTCCCATACGGTGTCGATACTGTCTATAAGTTTGAAGACTCTCGTCTTTATCCCTATACCTCCCTTCCCCATTCATCTATCCTGATTAATCTGTTCAAGGAGATCGAACCGAGAATTGCGTTCATGGGCGCTACTTCAATCGGCCGCGACCTGGGTCCGCGCGTTTCTTCCGCTCTTCACAGCGGTCTGACTGCCGATTGCACATCTCTTGAAATCGGCGACTATACCGACGTAAAGACAGGAAAGGAATATAAGGATCTGCTCTATCAGATTCGTCCTGCTTTCGGCGGCAACATCGTTGCTACTATTGTTAACCCGGATTGTCGTCCGCAGATGGCTACCGTTCGCGAAGGCGTAATGAAAAAGGAGGCTAAAGACTCCAACTACAGCGGTGAAGTAGTCGTAAAGGAGGTTAATAAATACACTAATCCGGAGGATTTCGTTGTCGACATCATAGATCGTCACGTGGAGAAGTCGAAGGTAAATCTGAAAGGTAGCCCCATCATCGTTGCCGGAGGCTACGGCGTAGGAAGCAAAGAGAATTTCGACTTGCTCCAGCAGCTTGCAGATACCCTCGGCGCAGAAGTCGGCGCAAGTCGTGCTGCCGTTGATGCCGGATGGTGCGACCACGATCGTCAGATCGGTCAGACCGGCGTTACTGTCCGTCCCAAGCTTTATATAGCCTGTGGCATCTCCGGACAGATTCAGCATATTGCGGGAATGCAGGATTCATCTATCATAATCTCTGTAAACTCTGATCCGGACGCTCCCATCAATACTATCGCCGATTATGTAATTACCGGCAAAATCGAGGATGTTCTCCCCAAACTCATCAAATACTATAAAAAGAATTCTAAATAATGGCTAATTTCTATAATGACAATGAGGCTCTCAAACACTATCTTACTCATCCTATGATGAAAAAGATCGTGGAGCTCAAAGAGAGAAACTTCGCCGACGCAGATAAATATGACTATGCGCCTCAGAATTTCGAGGATGCAATGGATAGTTACGACCGTGTGCTCGACATTGTTGGAGACATCAGCGGCAATATAATTGCTGAGAATGCCGAAAGTGTCGACCATGAGGGTCCGCAGGTTGTCAACAACCGTGTTAAATATGCTTCCGGCACTCAGAAAAATCTTGAAGCCTGCCGTAAAGCCGGTCTTATGGGAATGGCTATGCCCCGCAGGTTCGGCGGCTTGAACTTCCCTATCACTCCTTACATTATGGGGGCTGATATCGTTAGCCGTGCAGATGCCGGATTCGAGAATCTATGGGGTCTTCAAGATTGCGCAGAAACCATCTATGAGTTCGCCAGTGAAGAGCAGAAACAGAAATACATCAGCCGCGTTTGCCAGGGTGAGACCATGTCTATGGACCTTACCGAACCCGATGCAGGTTCTGACCTTCAGTCTGTCATGCTCAAGGCTACCAAAAAAGAGGATGGAAGCTATGTGCTCAACGGAGTGAAACGCTTCATCACAAATGGTGATTCCGACATTCATCTTGTCCTCGCACGTTCAGAAGAGGGTTCAAAGGATGGTCGCGGTCTTTCAATGTTTATCTATGATAAGCGCAAAGGAGGAGTAAATGTCCGCCGCATAGAAAACAAGATGGGCATCAAGGGAAGCCCTACTTGTGAACTGGTATATAAAGATGCACCTGCGGAACTTGTCGGCAGCACGCGCCTGGGTCTTATCAAATATGTGATGGCTCTTATGAATGGGGCTCGTCTTGGAATTGCCGCTCAGTCTGTCGGAATCAGCGAGGCTGCCTATCGCGAAGCACTTCAATATGCTAAAGAGCGTCAGCAGTTCGGCAAACCAATCATCGAATTCCCGGCTGTGGCTGAGGTTCTTTCCTTAATCAAGGCTAAACTCGATGCTTCCCGTGCTCTCCTCTATGCATGCTCTCGCTTTGTCGACATGTATAAGATTTACGATGACATTGCTAAGGAACGTCCCCTTACTCCTGAAGAAAAAAAGGAGCAGAAATACTACAGCAAACTTGCTGACGCCTTCACACCGCTTGCAAAAGGTATGACTTCAGAATATTGCAACCAGAACACCTACGACTGTATTCAGATTCATGGTGGCTCAGGCTTCATGAAGGATTACGCTTGCGAACGCCTCTATCGTGACGCACGCATCACTTCCATCTATGAAGGAACCACTCAGCTTCAGGTTGTTGCTGCAATTCGCCATGTCACTACCGGCACATATCTCAACAAGATCCGGGAATTTGAAGCAGAGGAAGTAAAACCGGAATTTGAGGCAATCAAGAACACACTCGTATTTATGACTCAGCAATATGCCGACGCTGTTCAGGCGGTAATGGGTGTGGATGATTCGAAATATCACGATTTCATGGCTCGTCGTCTCGTTGAGATGGCTGGACATATCATCATGGGCTATCTTCTTCTTGAGGACGCTCAGAGAAATGATTACTTCAAGAAATCCCTCGTGGTATATGTAAATTACGGTGAAGCTGAGGTGGCACGCCATGCCTCCTTTATCGGCAACTTCAAGCCGGAGGAAATAACCGACTATCTCTACACAAACGCATAATTGCGCTTTCTTATAATCAGGGGCGATGGGGCAATGGCTCCATCGCCTTTTATTCTTTACGTTAATAATGATCACTCTTGCATTTACTCTTGAGAATTTCCGCGCCCTTCTTCAGAATAATCTTTCATTCCCCGGAGGATCTATCCTGACAACCGTCATTCTGCTGCTGACTATAGCGGCAGCTTCCGTGGCAGGCTACTATGTCGCTTTAACCATATTGAAAGGTGTGGCATGGGCAGTGGAATGGACAGATACTGATTGGGACGACGATCTTATCAATGAAAAGTTTCGCAAAGCGCTGTCGCAACTTTCCCCTGCCATTATTATAGCCTGGATGTTGCCAAGATGTTTCGATGATGATAATTTTCTTGCATCCACTATAAATATTCTCACCTCCTTCTATATAATTGCCGTTTCATGCAGGGCGTTGAATACTCTGGTCGATAATTTTTTTGAAGCATTTGCCAAAAGGGAGAAACTCAGCACTTACGCAATAAAAGGCATATTCCAAATGGCAAAACTGATAATCATCGGCATCGGCATTATTATTGCGCTGAGTCTTTTGGTTGGTAAAACACCGGTTGCCATTCTGACAACATTGGGCGCCTCGGCAGCAATCCTGATGTTAGTATTTAAGGACACCGTCCTCGGATTAGTAGCCAGCATCCAATTGACGGCAAACAGCATGGTGAGAAAAGGAGATTGGATTAAGGCTGAGAAACACCATGCCAACGGCGAAGTAATAGATATATCGCTTACAACAGTAAAAATTAAAAACTGGGACAACTCAATTACAACAGTTCCCCCCTATTCTCTTGTTTCGGATTCTTTCCAGAATTACCAGGCGATGCGCAACGATCGGGCACGTCGGGTGATGAGGGCGATTTACGTGGATGCCTCAAGCGTAAGATTTCTGACGAAGGAGGAATTAGCGATTTTACGCGACAAAGGCTGGCTTAAAGGGATTGATGAAAAAGATGAATCTATGATGGTCAATCTGCGCATATTCAGAAACTATCTTGAAAATTTCCTTGAGAATAGACCGGAAGTCAGAACCGATCTCACCTATATGGTCCGCCAGCTTGATCCGACTCCTTCCGGCCTCCCTTTGGAAATCTATTTCTACACTTCAGAAACACGCTGGAAACCTTTCGAACATATCCAGAGCGATATCTTCGACCATATCTATGCCGTTGTAAGTCTATTTGGCATCAGAATATTCCAGACTCCCTCCGGCTTTGACCTGACGATAGTTAAAAAATTAGACAATTAGAGGGTTAGAACGTTCTAACCCTCTAACTGTCTACCTATCTCTACCATTCAGGATTTACATCCCCTCTCCCGTCAAGAAGCTTGAACATCTGATCTGAGGCACATTTTGTCTCAACTTTCTTCACCACATCAGTAACTGTGCCGTCAGCATTGCATACAAACGTCGTGCGTACAATTCCCATATATTCACGACCTGCCATCTTCTTTAGCTGCCACACCCCTGCCGTCTGACAAAGCGTAGTGTCCACATCTGCCACAAGGGGGAACGGCAAATTCTGTTTCTCTGCAAATTTCTTATGGCTCGCCTCCGAATCTTTGCTTACTCCAATTATCTGATAGCCCATGTTCAGGAATGTCTCATAATTATCGCGGAAACTTACAGCCTCTGCCGTACATCCAGGCGTGCTATCCTTGGGATAAAAATAAATTATGAATTTCTTACATTTGAAATCTGAAAGCCTTACGTCATTGCCATTGTAATCTTTTCCGAGAAGATCCGGAAATTTATCGCCGATATTCATATTATTAATATTTTGGTTTATAATGAAATCTAAAAATTAAAGCCGGAGGCGCCGTTTCTTTCGGTGTCTCCGGCTTCACTATGTAAACACACAACCGGTCAGTCAAGTTTAAGGACTGCGAGAAAAGCTTTCTGAGGAACTTCCACAGAACCAATCTGCTTCATCCTCTTCTTTCCTGCTTTCTGCTTCTCAAGGAGTTTTCGCTTTCTGGAAATATCACCTCCATAACACTTTGCTGTTACATCCTTACGGACTGCCTTTATTGTTTCACGTGCGATAATCTTAGCCCCTATGGCAGCCTGAATCGCAATATCAAATTGCTGGCGTGGAATAAGCTCCTTCAATTTCTCACACATACGCCTGCCGAACCTCACCGCGTTATCTGCATGAGTCAGTGTGGACAATGCATCCACACTCTCACCATTTAGAAGAATATCGAGCTTCACAAGCTTCGACTCCCTGAAATCATGAATATGATAATCGAAAGATGCGTAACCCTTAGAAATAGATTTAAGCTTATCATAGAAATCAATTACAATCTCCCCTAAAGGCATATCGAAAGTAATCTCCATTCTGTTTCCGCTTATGTATTCCTGTTTCACGAGTTCACCTCTCTTCCCCAGACAGAGAGTCATTATCGGCCCTATGTAATCTGCCTGAGTAATGATAGTTGCGCGTATATAAGGCTCTTCTATATGGTCAATCAAGGTTGCTTCAGGCAATCCTGAAGGGTTATGCACCTCCGTAACATTTCCTTTCTTGTCATACACTTTATAGGAAACGTTTGGAACTGTGGTAATGACATCCATGTCAAACTCTCGTCCGAGACGTTCCTGAATGATCTCCATGTGGAGCAATCCGAGAAATCCACAGCGAAATCCGAATCCAAGAGCCGCGGACGATTCCGGCTGGAATGTCAATGAAGCATCATTCAGCTGCAATTTCTCCAAAGAGGCTCGAAGATTCTCAAAGTCTTCAGTCTCGATAGGATAAACTCCGGCAAAAACCATCGGCTTCACCTCTTCAAAACCTTCAATGGCTTTTTCACATGGATTTGCGACATGGGTGATAGTGTC
The DNA here is from genome assembly GCA_947176915.1 of uncultured Porphyromonadaceae bacterium. Classification (GTDB taxonomy): domain Bacteria; phylum Bacteroidota; class Bacteroidia; order Bacteroidales; family Muribaculaceae; genus Lepagella. Next base: position 21,628 of record CAMWSM010000045.1, read on the forward strand.
GCCGACCTTCACCTCCTTAGAAGTCTTTATCCCGGAAATAATATAGCCTACGTTTCCGGCAGATAGTTCCTTCCGAGGAGACATATCAAGTTTAAGCACACCTATTTCATCGGCATGATATTCCTTTCCGGTTGAGACAAATTTCACGAAATCACCCGTTTTGAGGGTACCGTTCACTATCTTGAAGTAGGCGATGATTCCTCTGAATGGATTGAATACGGAGTCGAAAATCAAAGCCTGAAGCGGTGCATCCGCATCCCCCTTCGGTGCGGGTATTCTCTCGACAATCGCTTTCAGCACGTCGTCTATGCCCATGCCGGTTTTTCCACTGGCACGAATGACATCCTCCGGATCACAACCCAGCAGGTCGCAAATCTGATCCTCCACCTCATCCGGCTTTGCGCTGTCAAGATCACATTTATTTATTACGGGAATTATTTCCAGGTCATTTTCAATTGCCATATAGAGATTGGATATGGTTTGAGCCTGTATTCCCTGCGAGGCATCCACGATAAGAAGCGCACCCTCACATGCGGCAATTGAACGCGACACTTCGTATGAAAAGTCAACATGTCCCGGAGTGTCAATAAGATTTAATACATATTTTTCTCCATTGAGCTCATAGTCCATCTGAATGGCATGACTCTTGATGGTTATGCCTCGCTCCTTTTCGAGCTCCATATCATCAAGCACCTGAGCCTCCATATCCTTTGCCGACACCGTATTTGTGCGTTCAAGAAGACGGTCTGCCAATGTCGATTTTCCATGATCGATATGGGCTATTATACAGAAATTTCGGATATTCTTCATTTTATATCTATTTCTTCGCAAAATTAATCAAAAATCCTGAACCGTCATAAATCTTTTTC
>CAMWSM010000046.1 GCA_947176915.1 uncultured Porphyromonadaceae bacterium
TATAAAATAATCCTATTTTTGAAATCGCAAGGCAATCTTAAATGAAAGAGCCGTGACTATATGTCCACTTTCAGAAAGAGAAACTTTGAAAAAACTCTGAAAATGTCTACTTTTGCAAAAGAAAATTTACTGAAAAACAACTCAGTGTCTATTTTCATAAATAATAACTATTAAAAAATTTTTTTAGTGTCTACTTTTTGAGGCTGGTACAGTCTACTTTTTGAGGCTGGTACATCCTATAAAATCCAAAGACTTATTTTGTTAAATTCATGTTAAATCCAAAGACTTATTTTGAATAAAGATTATTGAGACGACCTAAAGCAACGCCTATTCTACTCCCTGTCTATCCTATAATTCCGGATCAACAATTCCGGAATCGGTCCTCTTGACAACCCATTGCGAGATATAGAGCGACGGGCATACACCCGGTTAATGAAATAATCCTTATAAAGCATATCAAGATATGTGTTTTCAGGATCCACAGCCGAACCATCCGAATTACTGAGTAATATAGATATTCCTTTAGTAGTAAGATAATCAATAAAATGCTTCAGGCGTTGTTGCTCCTTATCATTAAAATTTTCTTTTGAATAAGATGTAAAACTTATGTTATTGATTGGACGATAAGGAGGATCGAAATATACAAAAGCAGGTTGCTCTACATAATCAACTACCTGAGAGAAATCGCCATTAAGAATTTTAACTCTTTGTAGAAGTTCACTATCGTTAAAGATTAAACTCTCATCACAAATTACGGGATTTACATATTTGCCAAATGCCACGTTAAACTCCCCTCTTGAGTTTTCCCGATACAGTCCATTAAAACAAGTATGGTTAAGAAATATCATGTATGCTGCTTCCTCTATTATACCCAAAGAGGAGAAATTAAACTTTTGTCTAATATCAAGAAAAAGCATCTTTTGTCTGTCACCACTCTTACACCTCATATAAGAGATTTGCAAATCCTTTAAAAGGAAAATTAAATCCTTTGGATGATATTTAATCGCCAAATACGTATTTATTAAGCGACTATTGATATCATTAATTACCGCATTTTTGATATTATGATATTTTTTCAGGAGATAGAAGAGCAAAGCTCCTCCACCGACAAAAGGTTCTACATAGCAAATTTCCTCCTCACAGAAGGAAGGAGGTAAGAGTTGTTCAATTGAGGGAATAAGCTGAGTTTTCCCACCCGCCCATTTTAGAAAAGGGCGGACGCTTGCAGACAAAGAATTAGTTTTCATTAATGAATGTTTTTCAATAAATCAGCGCAAAATTAGTCAATATTCTTGACAAATCAAGCATAATATATTGAAAAAGATCCGGTTAAACTTCCAACTTTAAACTCCATTATTGGTTCGGATTATTTTGAAAAGCCTGCATAAAAGGATTAATTTTAATAGTATAATTTACATTAATACACTATAAAATATCGTTAAGGATATAAAATACTTATTCTTATTTCCAATATCAATGAAAAAAATAACTCAAGAGGATCAAGTAATTGAAGCATTGCGTCTACAAGGGGGCTATGCTACATTACGCAGACTAAATGAAGTATTAGACTTCTCTCAGTGGAAAACTCTAACCCCAGAGGCAAGTGTGAGACGTATTGTTCAACAAAGTAATGCTATTTTTAGAATTGAACCTGGTCTTTGGGCACTTGAGGAATTAAAAGATGCGGTTCTGAAAAGATTTAATATTAAATCTAACGATAAAAAAAGTAAAGAACAATTTAGCCATGCCTATTATCAAGGTTTATTAATTGAAATCGGTCAACTGAGAAGATACACCACCTATATTCCTGCACAAGATCAACATCATCTTTTTTTAGATAAAGAATTGGGTGCCATAGCAGATTTAAAGACCATTCCATACTTCACTTATGAGAAATTATTACGGAAAGCCAAAACAATAGATGTTATATGGTTTAACGAACGTAACATGCCGTCACATTTTTATGAAGTGGAACACACTACCGACATAAAAAACTCATTGACAAAATTCTATGAGTTACAGGATTTCTACTCATCTTTCTATATAGTTGCAAATAATAATCGATATACTGAATTCCAAGATAAAATAGAAGCTTCTATATTCTTGCCAATAAAAGCGAGGGTTAATTTTTTGAGTTACAAAAAAGTGGCAGATATGTATTCTAATCTAAGACAAAATGCCAATATACGTTGGTAGAAAATCAACGTACAGGTGAATATAAAACTTTAATCTCAAAATATTTACAAATATTTTGAGATTAAAAAATTTGAGAGTTTATATAATCCTACTTTTTAGGAGAGCTGGAAGGATTGCTATTAAAGCCAAAGTAAAATACGATTTTTTAAAAGCCTTTAATTATATTCCTTATTTGACAATATTTCCGCCATACCTTAATCATCTTATCAGAAGAAGAATGTGAATATGGCTCAGATTTGCCTTTTTAGTGGATTATCTGGACTATCTTCATATCTGTCAGGGACGGCGCAGGCGGCGTAAGGCATCCTCTTCGCCGTAATAGCGTATGAAATCCTCCTTCGTACGTTTCCAGCGACGATGACTCCAAAGCCAATATTGGGGAGCACGCCGTATTGATGCCTCCAGAAGATCGTAATATTTTTGCGTAAGTGAGAAAGGGGGTTCTTTCGAAGCGTCATCGCTCATTTTGACAAATCTTGCAATGTAATACCCTCTTTTAGGACGCGAAACATCTATATAATATACGGCAGTCTTGAAAGTCTTCGCAAGCCTTTCCGGTCCGGTATAAGTAGGAGTTTCAGTGCCGAAGAAGTCAGCGACATAATGTATGCCGTGATAATGTGGAGCCTGATCGGAGATGTAGCCTACAATTGACGCTACACCCTCTCTTTGCCATTCCCTCAGAGCCGGAAGCACCTTCTCCATGTCAATCGACACCGCGCCAAATCTACTCCTTATCTTTAGAAAGGCATAATCGGAGGCAGCGTTTTCAAGAGGGTGATAGATTTGTCCCGCCATGGCATCAGTCTTAATGGAAAGGGGAAGCGAACTGACCCATTCCCAATTACAGTAATGTCCCAGATAGGCTGTGATGCTGTTTCCCTGTGAAAGCAGAGAATTTATCTCCTCTATATTCTCAAATTTCATACGCTTCTCTATCTGAGCAGCCGACATTCTGCCAAGCTTAAGGGTCTCAACAAAATAATCTCCCAGGAAATGATAAAAGCCTTTTTCAATCCTTTTCAACTCCTGCGCCGACATATCCGGGAAACATCGGAGTATATTTTCGCGTATCACATTCCGCCGATAGCCTACAACATCTCCGGCTAAAAAAGCCACCATATCAGCAATTCCATATAGCAACCAAAGAGGAAGAGAGCCGAATGCTGAAAAAAGGAAACTCAAAGCCCTGCCTCCGAAGCCTATATTCTTATTTTTCATTCTTATTCTTATACAACTGATTATTATTTAACCGTATGGAATAGTCTTGCATAAAAGCGCGTCCCCATTCCACCATCTTCTTTACTTCCTCACGATCGTAGTCCGTAAGATTATTCTTCATCTCATAATCGCTGTTGACATCGAAAACGCCCTCTATCCTTTTAAGATCGGGAGAGAGGCAGACAGCATAACGGGGACTGCAAATCCGGTAAGCACCATTGATGAACATTATAGCATACCCGCAATGATTTTGCGAAAGCATATCCTCTCCCAAAGCAACATACTCTTCAGGATAACCCAGGAGTCCAAGCACTGTCGGCACTACATCATACTGAGCCACACATCTGTCGGTTATCTTTGCCGGAGGCAATGACCCGTCAGGAGAGAAAAACATCATTACAATTCGCGGGAGCACTGCCGGAGAATCATAGACGGTGCCTTTAAGATCCCGGCTGCCATGATCGCCGATAAGAAGAAAGATCGTGTTGTCATACCACGGCTGAGTCTTCGCGACCTCGAAGAAATGACGCAGTGCACGGTCCTCATATTCAACCGTGCGCCTCATATCATCATTTGCCCTGTAACCCTCCGGCTGCCAGTCAGAGGGGACATCGAACGGACCGTGAGGATTGAGGGTGAACCACCCTGCAATAAAAGGCTGCGGAAGAGAAGTGAGATCACGGGCAGCATATTCTCCCATCTTATGATCCCATATTCCCCATGCGCCGTCAAAATCGTTGTCGTTCCCATAATCCTCCCGGCTGAAAATGTGATCAAATCCAAAAGTCTTCAGAGTCTGATCAATATTGAAGGAACCTCGGTTGCCGCCAAAATAAAAGCGCGTGGAATATCCCCTTTCCTTCAACAATGAAGCCGGCGCATCGAAGGTATTGGCATAATAGGGAGAGGTCATAAGAATCATATCGTTGAATGTGGGAACACCTCCGAAAATATTGGTTATTCCCTCTATCGAACGAACGCCTGTGGTATAAGCCCTCGGAAATATCACCGAATGTGAGGCAATGGAATCCAGAAAAGGCATCAGTCCGCGAATCGTATCGCCTTTTACCGGATTTATGGAGTCGAGCCATATAGCACTCCCACTCTCAATAGCCACAACCATAAGATTATATCTCTTCTGCCGATTTTTCCCTTTATGCAGAGATGACCTTATGGAATTAAGTTTTTCTTTAGCAAAGAAACTATATTCCTCCACTCTGAAATCATTATGCAGGGTGCGTATGATGCAGAAAGGAGTATTGAGCACGATATTCAATTGCGGGGCTTCGCTTGTACCCCAGGTAGCATCTCCAATCGACAGAGGTCGCCCCGGTCCGAGATGACCGCGTATGCAGATGAAGCATACTCCTGCCGCCGCGATAAATATCCCCAGACGCATGAGGAAAGCATGAAATATGTCTCTGCGACGCCAAGGCAATCTTGAAGGGTAGATGCCGAATGCAATGAAAGAGAGAAGAATAATGAGAAACAACCCCGATAGAAACGCCCACCAATAGTCTTTGCTGAACGAGAATATGATGCCGTAAACGTTAGGATCCGACCATATCGTAGTGATAGAGCTCCATCTCAGATGAGAGCCGTTAAAGGAGAAGAAAGGGATATCGGCAAGTGCCGGAAGCAGAAGAAGGAGATTGCATGCAAACAGCACTATGTTGGAGGCAAGCAGATAGCCTTTGCGTATAACAAACTCAAAAGGGAGAAACCGAAGAAAGATAAACAGAGCGTTAAACCATGCCCATGCACATAAATCGAATTTGAGTCCGACCCAAGACAATTGCACTATCCGGAGAAAAGAGGGAGCGCCAAGTGCAGCCTCATTATAAAAAGCAAATGGAAATCTAATCAGCCACAACAGGAAAAGAGGTATGAGCACCTGCAGCAATGTTGCGCTATAATATGGGAGGCGGAGACGCATTTATTAATGACGAAAGGTTATTGGGTTAAACACACAAAATTAATAATTTCTTCAGTAGGAGCCAAATAATTTGTCAGTGTTTCACCTCCATTCAAGATGCCTATAATCTGACATGTCGGGCAATGGTCGCTCCTCTATAAGTTTCCCGCCATTCAATACTTTCTCATAGCATTTGAGATAATTACGCGCCATGACGCCGGCATTGAAATTATCGGCGGCATATTCATGCGCTTTTACAGGATTAAAGGAGTCAGACTCCTTCAGCAAATTAATCATCTCTGAAGAATCATTGGAAAGATGTCCCACCTCAGGAATAACAAGTTCAGGAAGAGAGCCGTATGGAGTAGCAAAAACCGGACTTCCGTAATAAAGCGATTCCACTATGCAAAGTCCGAAAGGTTCATGCCATGTAACAGGGAATATCAATCCCTTTGAGCGTGTTATATAGTCGCGCTTGGCATTATTATCCACCATTCCATGGAAATGTATGCGCGGACTCAATGTAAAACGCATTCCCATCTTGAAGTTGAAGCGCTTGCCTCCCAATACTTCCATAGTTTCACCCGGAACACGTTTCACAACATCAATAGCGCCCTTTACATTTTTAACTCTCCAGGCAGCGTTTCCAAGGAAATGGAAACCTGAACGCGAAAGAGACAAATCAGGAATCCCATAGTCGTCCCAGTCAAGTCCGTTATATACCCAGGAATCACAACCGTGCCGGCGCGCATGATCCCGGGAGACGAAGATGGAGTTAGGAACAATCTTATCAGTCGGTATTCCATTGCCATGATAGGTTACCACGTATGGTCGATCCCAATCGGAAGAGGGGATGTAATTATTGAAATGAGTTATATCGATATCTGCCGGCACTTGTCGTTCGGGAGCAACCTCAGGATTGCGTTCAATCACACGTGCAAAAGGACACACCGAACCCCCGGCGCAGAGAAACGTAACGTCGTGTCCCATTGCCGCCAGAGCCTTTCCAAGACCGTAGACCACTCTCTCCGTGCCCCCGTATTTCTGCACAGGCAGCACTGCATCAACCGCAAGAAGAATTTTCATCGTTCTAAAGATTCTTTTTGTCTGACTGTTGCAAATTTAATGAAAATATGACAGCCCGTCAACTCATACGCAAAAATATTGAGGAAAAGGAGCTCCCTTCTTACTGCATAGCGGGATTGCGAAGCAATCCCCTCCCAGGCATTACGAAAAAAGAGAATATATCTTGATTAAGATACATTCTCTTTTTCAATTATTTAAGGGTAAAATCAAAATCTGACTTTCACATTACCCTCATCGGAAACAATTATATAGAAACCATCTTTCTCGATAACTGTTACTGTGTTGGGAATATCGAAGTGGGTGATATCGTAACAACGGTCGAATGAAGACTCGCCGATGCCTACAACCGTATATTCCTCTCCTGCCCACATAAAGGTCTCAGGAACTATGGCTGCCTTCATATATTGATAGTTGGCAGACGATTGATATTCCTGATAGGTGGTTACCGCCGTATGGGTGGCAGGATCTATCTTATAATAGATTGACCCTATCTTCACAGTTCCGATAGGACGTATGTCGTAGAAATCGCTCCAGCCCTTAGCCCTTTTGTAGAGATTATTCTGCGATAAGTAGGAAATAGTTCTTTTTGCCACGCTGAGCAAGGAGATATTTCCCGTTCAGAAGCTCTTCAGATGTAATGACTGCATTCGGATCGGTAACCTTTTTCTTGTTAAGGCTTACTCCACCCTGCTGCACCATCTTGCGTGCCTCCCCTTTGGACGGAAATACCGCAGTTTTAGCTGCCAGAAGTTCAAGAAGAGGCACTCCCGCTTCAAGTTCTTCTTTAGACACCTTAAATGTAGGAACGCCTTCGAACACTTCAAGAAGTGTTTTCTCATCAATATTTCGGAGAGCCTCGTCAGCTTTATTGCTGAAAAGAATCTGGCTTGCCTCTACAGCGGCATTATAGTCTTCTTCACTATGAACCATTATAGTAACTTCCTTTGCAAGACGTTTCTGCATAGGACGCTGACCCGGATCCTTAGCGTGCTCTTCTACAAGGGCTTCTATCTCCTCTTTGGTAAGAGCTGTGAAGATCTTAAGATACTTCTCAGCATCGGCATCGCTGACGTTGAGCCAGAATTGATAGAATTTGTAAGGGGAAGTGTAGCGAGGATCAAGCCATACATTACCGCTTTCTGTCTTTCCGAACTTACCGCCGTCTGCCTTAGTGATGAGAGGACAGGTAAGGGCAAATGCCTCCCCTCCGAGCTTGCGACGGATTAGCTCAGTGCCTGTGGTGATATTTCCCCACTGGTCGGAACCTCCGAGCTGGAGCTTGCAGTCTTTATCCTTATAAAGAGTAAGGAAGTCGAAACCCTGGAGAAGCTGATAAGTGAACTCAGTGAAACTGAGACCATCGCGAGCCTCGCCGTTAAGACGCTTCTGCACAGAATCCTTAGCCATCATATAGTTGACAGTGATATGCTTTCCGATCTCACGGGCAAAATCAAGGAAAGTTACATCCTTTGTCCAGTCATAGTTGTTGACCATCTCCGCCTTATTAGGAGCATCGCTCTCGAAATCAAGGAATTTGGAAAGCTGCTTCTTGATAGCTTCCTGATTGTGGCGGAGAGTCTCCTCATCAAGGAGATTTCTCTCAAGACTTTTGCCGGAAGGATCGCCGATCATTCCGGTTGCGCCGCCGATAAGGGCAAGAGGTTTATGACCGCAACGCTGGAAATGGCGGAGCATCATAACGCCGCATAGGTGTCCGATATGAAGAGAGTCAGCTGTCGGATCTATTCCGAGGTAAGCTGTAGTCATTCCCTTCTTAAGTTGTTCATCTGTGCCGGGCATGACTGTATGAATCATTCCGCGCCAGGTCAGTTCTTCTATGAAATCCATGTTATATGAATTGAAAGTTGAAATTTTGAAAGTTAAAAATTTGAGGGGAGAATCAAGAGAAGATTTTTAATCAGTTACTGCGTATATATTCCATCACGGTTTCTCCAACCGCCCTGAGGGTGGCGGGATCTATACCCTCCATGTTGTCAGACGTGGTGTGCCAGTTAGGATTGAAGCCCACGTTGTCCTCCGGATGATATTCGATGATGTCTACAGCGGGGATACCATGCTTGATGAGCTGCACATGATCATCGGTTATCGCTCCCCCTAATTGATTGAGGAATATATCTCCATATCCTCTTGAAGCGGCTATACCCCAAAGAGCCTGTGCCACGCGAGGAGCAGCCTGCTCAGAGAAATATTCCCTGCAGAACTTCGCCCCTTTTCCTCCTACCATGTCAAGAAGGATCGCACTTACCGGGAAATAGTCTTTTACAGGGGGATTTTCCACGAAATACCGGGTTCCCAATGCCCACGATTCCTCATCACCATCCGTTCCCCAGTCTTCCGCATCAACAAATAGGATGTCAATTCCGGTCTGCGGAGGATTAGCTTTAAGTTGACGCGCGATTTCAAGAAGCACTCCAACTCCGCTTGCCCCGTCGTTCGCACCATCCACAGGGAATTTATGTTTGGCAGGATCCGGATCCTGATCTGCCCAAGGCCGACAGTCCCAATGAGCAAGAAGGAGAATACGGTTTTCAACATCCGGATTATATTGTGCGAAAATATTACGGGCACTTAGCGCAGTGCCGTCAAAAGCCTTGAGCGAGGCGTTCTGCTGAGTTACAGAGGCTCCATGTCGCTCCAATTCGGCAACAAGCCAATCGCCGCAAGCCTTATGAGACGGCGTATTCGGAACACGCGGACCGAAATCCACTTGTCGCTTGACGTATGAATATGCGCTGTCAGCATCAAACCCAACAACTATATGCGTAGTGTCATCCGATGCCGACTCACCGGCAGCGGCATTTCCCTTGCTGCCACAAGCCGCAAGGAAAAGAAAAGCCGCTAAACTGAGTATAATCTTTTGCATACCGCAAAATTACTCTTTTTTGTGGCACTGTGCAAAAAAAGAATAACAAAAAGCTGCCATACCCCGCAGGGAGGGTATGGCAGCTGTCAATCTCTTGTTTCAGTAATAGTGCCTTTCGGCTTAATCTTGCAAATTGTTTCTTTTTCGATAGGCATCATAGCCTTTCCTTATCTCTTCCTCTGTCTTATCATCTCCTATAAATCGGTAGGCATTCATCGCCCGAGGAATCTTTTTACTCGGATCATCAGGAGTTTTGTATAGGTAGGATTCAAAGTCGGGAACTACATCTCCTACAGCTCCATGTTGATTCCAAACATTAACGTCTCCATCCTTATCATAACTGTCAAACATTACAGCATGGTATGGTCTAAAGGCTTCAGCACCTGCTTTCCAAGGTTTTCGAAGCTGAATGATATCACCTCTCCTTAAAGAGTCAAGTGATATAGGCCTGAACCCAAAGGGATCTTGAGCAAAATTTACATTGTTCATATTTGCAAACCGGGGATTATAATAGCTTGTCTGAGAATTTATACATGAAAAACCGCTCATAGGTTGGTTCATTCTTTTGTATAATAAACTGTCCATTTCCTGTATGTGGGGCTTTGAATCGTAGAATCCGGTATCCCATCTCTTCTGTATGGTATCCCCGAATTGTCTCTGCTTTACCTTTAACGAGTCGCCTTCAATAATTGCTGTATCGTATGCCTTAAAGGTAAGCGGTGCAAACCCTATTCTCGCATATTGTGCTTTTTCGGCTGCCTCAATACCCATATTCTTCAAGAACCAATCAGCATACTGTGAATAAGATGCATTACCCCCCAGTTCAATATCGGATTTATATGCGTTGACTTCGAGTTCAGGCAACGAAGTAATGTATTCCGTATCACCCTAATATACCTCCCCCATGACTTTTTCATTTGGCATAAACATAACGTTGTTTTTATTATTACTCATAATAATATTTTTTTATTTGTTTTACATAAAATTCATTATCCCACGTCCAAAGATTTCCACCTTGGACATCCAATTGTTGTTCCCCCTTCTCCTGCGTTATCCATATACACCCATGTTTCATCTCTTTAGCTTTCTCTCCAAACAGGCACCATTCATCTCCGTTTCCCTTGAGTATCTCAATCTCTTGTGCCGGATCGCCTCCTTGAGCAAGCAGGATAGGTTTGAAATTATAATAATTTTTAGGATGAGAAGAATCCATTTCAATCATATCCACGACAATAGCTGCGTTATAGGGGGGACGGGAATTGAAAATGACTGTGCCAATTCCAAATTCTTCCGGGGTCGCATCTTTCATTTCTTTAGCCAGCGAATGGGAGTCGGTGTTGCGGAATACGATACGGAGGTATTCCCGAAACGACTCGTAGGAATAATCCTCTTCATCTCCGGCTTTATACCATCTTGTTCGGCTTCCGTCCTGCTTAATCCGAAATCCCTGCGCCCATTTCGGATAATCGCATTGGAAGCCGTTCTTAAATTTAAAGTGAATCTTTTCATATTGACCGGTGCTGAACAGATATTCCGCCCATAGCCTTATGATTGCTCCTGCGCTGTGCTGAATGTCGAGCGTATCAAGGTCCAAGTCAATGACGGAGGTAGCCACCCTCTTCTCTTTTTCTGTTCCGTCATATAAATGTGTTACCGTGCCTTCAGGTTTAAGTGGAAGATTCTGAAGATAATGCTCAAACGTTCCTTCATCTGTTTTTACTCTATGAAAGCCTTCGGGAAGTTCATAACGAGTTTTCACGGTGTTCCCGGGCTTAAATTTCATCTTATTCCCTACCATTTCGATAGAGTCAGGCGACTGCATAGTAGAGTCGGACCCGTTGCCGCTTCCTCTCCCCGCGCAACCTGTGGCCATCAAGCCCACGAAGATTAAAGCATAACCAAAATTTATCTTATTCAACCTGTAAAATTATAAATTAGTCTTGGAATAAAGAAATATCTCTAATATATTTAACATTATTTAAAGATTGGAGTCAGAGTCGCGTTTTTCCTTAAAATTGCGTTCGCGTTCCGCCTCCTCCTCTATGAGAAGCTGTTCGTATTGGGGAATATGCTCACGCTTATCATCAGCTATGAGCTGTGGAAGTTCGCCGTCATATCCTCCCACGAGTTTGTGGCGCACATTATGCTCATAGCGCTTGGCATGACGATAGAACGTCCCTATTGAATCAGTGGCTGCCGAGATAAACCCTGCCACACCATAACGGGCTGCCCCTTTGACAAAATATGTATTGAGGAATGTTGCAAATGGAAGGATAGCCACATGCAGCAGATTAACTTTCCTGTTGGGAGCGTTTGTAAGGTCGGCAGCGGCATAACGCTTTATACGGTCAATAAGATGATTAATTGAGGCAGGAAGGTGGATGAGTGCCAATTCCTGACGATTGGAAGGGAGTTTTTCGACCTCACCATAAACCTCCGGCTCCGAATGAAATTCCGAGGGCCAGTTCACACTTTCCTTATCAAAAAAACGGAGCTGATAATCAGGATATGTGCTCCGGCGGAAACGATCAAGAATAAAATTCCGGCGGGGAATATAAATTCCTTTAATATTTCCCGGACGTTTCACAAATTTATAAAGGGCTTGACGAAGTTCGGGCGTAACGATTTCATCATGGTCTATGACAAGTACCCAGTCATTATTTGCCTGTCGGATGGCATAGTTGCGAGCAGGATCAGCATAAGTATAATATTTTTTAGGGAATGTTACAACTCTTGCTCCGGCATTACGGGCAATTTCTACTGTATTGTCTGTCGATTCCATATCACAGACCACAATTTCATCGAAATTTTTTACAGCATCAAGCACCTTAGCAAGAGTTCTGGAAGAATTATATGTGTTGATAACAACAGAGATAGGCATAGTAGAAAAAGAATTAATAATTACCGAAGTGGAATATATTCCACAAATTTAACATTTTTAATTCACATTTTCGCTAAAATTTCGCGTTATTTTAAAAATTAATTTGCGAATTATTATCATAAAGAAAATATGACCCCTGACATCAATTTCGTAACAAATTCTTTCAACCACTTCAACGCATTGATTTTCAATAATCAATTACCAATTCCCGCCTTTTTTCTCACCAAGGCACGTACTTTTAGGGGAAAACTGGCATACCAGCGTACACGCACCTGGAGAGGCTATCACAATCATTCCTTCCAACTTCGCATCAGCGTAAGCTTTGATTCCCCGCAGAGGGAATGGGAAGATGTAATGATCCACGAAATGATTCATCTTGCCATAGCTTCCGAGGGTATTGACGATCAGACTGCTCATGGACCTGAATTTAGAAAGCGAATGCATGATATCAACAGGAAATACGGCAGAAATATCACCATATCAAGCAAAACCACACCGGAGGAACAGGAGGCGGATACACGTATCCGAGCACATTATCTCTGTGTTGCAAAACTAAACGACGGACGCCTTGGAGTGGCGCCCGTCGCTAAAAGCAGAATTTTCAGTTTGTGGGATGCCATGGATAATTTTCCGGGAGCCATTTCCACAAGTTGGTTAGGCTCGACTGATCCATGGTTCAACAGATTTCCTCGCGTTCAAAAACCTAAATTCTATATTGTAGAAAGGAAGGAACTTCTCCTCCACGTATTCAATGCCCTGAAGCTGGAACGTAAAGGAGGCTATATCCGGGCGGTCAACCCACACTGCAGCCCGGACGAACTTCTCCCGTAGGACCGATCACCACGAGCTTTCCGTCGGCATCCTGCGCAGAGAGAATCATGCCTTCGCTCACCACCCCTTTCAGTTTTCGAGGAGGAAAATTGGCGATGAAGCAAATCTCCTTGCCTACAAGTTCGGCAGGGTCATAGAATTTGGCTATTCCGCTGACAATGGTGCGTCCTCCCATGCCATCGTCAATGCGGAACTGAAGCAGTTTGTCAGCCTTAGGCACCTTTTGACATTCAAGGACCTTGCCTACTCTTATGTCAAGCTTTTCAAAAGTCGGGAAATCAACTTCCGATTTTACTTCATCCGGCTTCCACTGATCAAGAAGATTCTGTTTTTCAGCCTCCTTGAGTTTGGCAACCTGCGCCTCGACAACACTATCCTCAATCTTCTCAAACAATAGTTCTGGCTTCGCTATTTCCATGCCATCGGGAATGAGATCGAATTTACCCGTCATATCCCATCTCAATTCTTTAAGATGGAGCTGTTCTGCCAACTTAGCTGCCATGAAAGGCATGAAGGGTTCGAAGACAACAGCCAGATTAGCACATATCTGAACAGCAATATTCAGAATTGTGGCAGTGCGGACAGGATCTGTCTTTATAAGCTTCCAGGGTTCGGAATCAGCGAGATATTTATTGCCTATACGGGCTACATTCATAGCCTCCTTAAGGGCTTCCCGGAATTTGAAAGCACGAATGTCGCGAGCTACACCTTCAATCGCTTCACGAATCTCCTCCATAGTCTTACGGTCGGAATCCGAAAGTTCACCGGCTGCCGGCACCATACCGCCATAATATTTATGAATGAGTACAGTAGCGCGATTTACGAAATTGCCGAGAATGGCGACAAGCTCATTATTATTGCGTGCCTGAAAATCCTTCCACGTGAAATTATTATCTTTCGCTTCGGGCGCATTGGCTGTGAGCACATAGCGCAGCACATCCTGTTTCCCGGGAAGTTCGCGAAGATATTCATGTAGCCAGACAGCCCAGTTGCGTGATGTTGAAATCTTCTTATCCTCAAGATTAAGAAATTCATTGGCAGGAACATTATCGGGAAGATTATATCCTCCGTGAGCCATGAGCATTGCAGGGAATACTATGCAGTGGAACACAATATTGTCCTTGCCTATGAAATGCAGCATACGGGTCTCAGGGTCTTTCCACCATTTTTCCCATCCTTCCGGATCGGCATCAATCGTGTTGGAAATATATCCTATAGGTGCGTCAAACCAAACATACAGCACCTTACCTTCAGCACCCTCGACTGGCACAGGAATACCCCATTTGAGGTCGCGGCTAACGGCACGTGGCTGAAGCCCCATGTCAAGCCATGACTTGCATTGTCCATATACATTGGGACGCCATTCCTGATGATCCTCAAGAATCCACTTGCGGAGTGTAGGCTCCCATTTATCCAGAGGGAGATACCAATGAGATGTTTCCCGCATTACAGGAGTGCTTCCTGATAGGGCTGAACGCGGATTAATCAGATCTGTGGCGCTGAGCGATGTGCCACAAGCTTCGCATTGGTCGCCATACGCGTTTTCATTGCCGCAGTGAGGGCATGTGCCGATAACATAGCGATCGGCAAGAAATTCCCCTGCCTCCTCATCATAAAGCTGTTCGGATGTCTTCTCGATAAACTCACCCTTGTCGTAGAGGGTACGGAAGAAATCGGAAGCGGTCTTACGGTGAGTATCGGAGGTCGTTCTGCCATAGACATCGAAAGAGATTCCAAGTTCGGCAAAAGAATCCTTGATAATCTTATGATAGCGGTCTACTATATCCTGAGGAGTAACACCCTCCTTACGTGCACGTATTGTGATGGGCACACCATGCTCGTCACTGCCACCGACAAACATTACCTCCTCACCGTTGAGACGCAGAAAACGTGCGTAAATGTCAGCAGGGACGTAGACACCGGCAAGATGACCTATATGGACCGGGCCATTAGCATACGGAAGTGCCGAAGTTATAAGTGTTCTTTTGAATTTATTATCCATTGTTTAATTATTACTGTCAGATTGAGAAAATCCCGATGCAAAATTAAAAATTTTTATTCAAATCGGGAAATGTTCATTTATCCTTAAATACGTATTCCCATCTGCTCAACAATCACATTATAGGGAGGGTTAACGGAGTGAATAGACGTTTCATTACTCCTCTTTCTTATCCTTTTTACCGAACAAACCTTTTATTTTCCCCACCAATTTTTGGAACATTGACGGCTCGCGGCTTTTCATAATAGCCTCATAGTCCTTCGGGAAATTAATCTCAAGGAAGGAGATCGCCTGTTCATCGGTCATTCCCCTCTCGTTGAGGAGAAAATCATGTTTCTCTTGAGCTTTCGGGAACCCATAACGGACTACGGCGACACGGAATGGTTCGGGTCGATCCGTCTTTCCTGCAAACTCCCAAAGTTGATTCTTATCAATAAGATCAATATCAATGAGATATTTACAGAAATTATCAATGTTTGAATCATTGCCTGTGAGAATGACATTTGCAGCCATCGAAGGAATGAGGGTCTTGAGATACTCTTTATCTCCAATCTCAGCTGCCACCTCCCAAATTTTCCTGATTCTCTTCATATCCTTCACCTCTTCACGACGTGCTATTGTATCAAGGATATTGAAAGCATCAGTATTTTTGGAATCATAGCCACTTTTTCTCAGGTCGTCACATATATCCATCACCTCTTTCTGAGAGATCCTGGAATGCTTCATAGCGTCTTTCAAAGCGGAATAAAGACGGACAAAAACTTTTCCACCTTCCCCTTTGAAAGCCCATTCTGCTGCTCCGTCATTACTTTTAAAACGAAGGAGATATTCCGTGAGTTTCTCTATTCTCTCTTTAGTCTTGAGAGAATAGTTGCGGAGCTGCCACTCATAAAGGGGAGTATAGGAATAATCAGAAATCTTGTCAGGGAAACGCTCGAAGAAATCAATTTCTATGTCATTCCTGTCTTTCAAGGCTTCGGCAAGCATAAACGCCACCTGTCTTTCATTGGCGTCGTCATGCTTTGCAAGAATAGTAACAAGGCAGTTGATATATTCTTTAGCACTTATCCTCTCTTTATTGAGCACTTGCTGGAGGGATACAATGTCAAGATTGTCGTGAATCATGCGCTCCACGAGATAATCTTTATTTTCCTCCTCAAGACGGTCTTTGAGGAAAAAGGTGTAAAGTTGTTGCCATACCGGGCGGAGCACTTCATCTGAAAGAAACTCCTGATGAGAGGCAAATGCTTCCTTATCAATAAATTTCTGAACGTCTCCAAATCTATTGCGATAATGGGTATAGAACTGGAGGAAGGTCTTCGGGCTTTCAAACACAGCAGAAGTAACCACCAACCTATTTTTTTCTATAATTCCCTTGCAATCTATAGGATTCAGAGAGATAACAAGGTCAATCCATCTCCAAAGATCGTCGATGGTTTTCAGAGAGTGAAACCTATGCTGCAGTTCCTCATCAAACCTGACTTTCTCCTCCGCATCGGAGATGAAGTAGTCGTTGAGAGTCTGGCGCAGATTTTTGTCGGCAGCCACTCGTTCAAGATTGAAATTCTGGAAATCGTAGAGATAATTATAAAGCTGTGCCTGTGTTTCTTCAGGAAACAGTTTGCCTTTCTCATACATGTCGCTCAGGCACCATCCCACAAGATTATGCACCGACTGAAGGTCTCCTTTCTCCACATATTCCTCCACTCTTTCCCGGAAAAGGAGAGCTTCGGGAGTAGGAGCAGCCGCCTCCCCTTCCAGATCGAGCCATACCCACTGCTTGCGGAATATCTCGAATCCATAATATTCATTAATGAAGGCGATATTTATCCCTTTCTTTTTTCCCTCTTCGGTGTGGTTGGTAACAAAAGTCAAGTTTTCAATCTGCTTTTGTGGCACAAGCTGCGCCAACTGCACCATAAGTATAGGTGGAGTGGATACATCCGTTTTTACAAGCACCGGTTTCCCCTCTTTTCTGCTTTGAATAAAAGCGAACAGGAGATCGATTGCCTGAGAAGAAATCGGAGGAGTGGAAACTGCGCGAAACGATTTCTCCTCCACAGGCAATGTAGGATTATGCCCTAAGGAGATCTCTTTCATCTCAACGTTGTCGATTGACGGAACAGGAGAAATAGGTATGAAATGATTGCTTCCTGCCGCTGCATCCTCCAATAATATCTCAAATTCCTCAGCAGTTGGAGATTGATTGAAGATATATGCATCCACCACATAATTTCCAAGTCTGCCGGGCTTTCCGTTAAGATAGAAAGTGTAGTCGAATCCTACTGCTATTTTCCTTCCGAGGACAAATATCCTTTTCTTGTCAGCCAAAGGAATAGTACGGAAAAAATAGACAGGCACAATGAGTTTGATGGCTTCCGGATTGGCAGCAAGGGCAGCCGGGGAAAGAGAGGGTCCTGCCTCTTCAAATGTAAAAATTTCATTCTCCTCCAGAGCTGCCGGTAAGGCCGATGCACACCCTTCAGTGGCACATCTTACGCCAAAACCGATGTTTCCGGCTTGATTCTTTTCCGAAGAATTGTAAATGATATGCGTATATTTCATGACGTATTATTTTTTTAAAGGAATATTAAATTGACCGAGTTTTTGGAGAATCCATACTTTATCCGCACATGCTCCCAGGAAAAATTTCACCAGCGGCTCCAATCCCGAAAGGCAATATTAATGATTTGGATTTTCTATGATTTCGTGTCATTTTATGTTGGTATAGTTATTAATTATAATCGTTTGCAAGTGAATGCCGCCCCCCAGGCAAGAGTGCATCTGCAAAGTTAAATAAAAACATTTGAAATTCCTAATTACCACTCTTTAATAGGAATAAAAATATTGAATGATAGGAAATGTTTCAATTTTTCAGAAGATTTAGATACCGCTCAGCAACGAGATAGTGGATTATGTTTTCCCGCCGTGTGTCGGCAAACTGACTCACCCATTCCTGCGACGCCCGGGATATTGCCTCCGCCTCCTCAGGATGCGCATTATAATAGGTGATTTTCTCGGCAGCGTCTGAAAAGTCATCGGCAATCTCTATGTAATGCACACCGGGTATCATGGCACCGTGCATAAGCCAGTTTTCCACCGTAGGACGTGTCATGACCGGAATGCAGTTGCTCCCACATATCCATTGAAGGGAGGAGGCGACATCATGCCCTTCAAGAGCAAGAATGTAACGGTAATGGAAATGTTCGGGTATTCCCACCCTTGGTTTATGCCATTCCGTCAGCCTGCGGGGAGAAGTGTCGCCGAGATCGAAAAGAGGATTACCCCACCAAAGGGAGAGGAATTGCCGGCGGTTCTCCTTGGCATCCACATCTCCACGGAAAAAAAGCCGGGGTTCTTTCTCAATAAAAGGGATAGGATCCTCCACTTTCAGGAAATGACGACGCCGGTCGAGATTCATCAATGCAACATCAGGAGCTTTCTCATCAAGACGGCGAGCCTTCCCGAACACTACTCCCTCAGGATTGACGTGGGTGTCGCCATTGATAAATTCTATCCTCTTCTCTTTCGGAAATGCGCGGAGATAACGCATCAGGTCATACCAGTATGCACTATGACTTTCAGATAGGCGTATGTCGGCTATCCTGCGTGCCTCCGAGCGGGGAGAAAATGGAAGCCGTGGAGGAAAATAGTAATCCACTCTTCTTCTTATCTCTTCGGCATCCGGGCGTTGCTCCCAATTTCTTAGACATATATTCTTTTGGCAGCGTCTGACAAAACGGGGCAGGATCATAGTGCGCCATATACCTACGATATTATATATCAACATGGGGATCTTTCTAACTTTACCTTCCTTCATGGCTATATCTGTTTATAGAGTTTTTCCGCCAACAAATGTAATCAAAAAATTTAATCTCACATCCGGTTTCAGGGAAATATAATGATAAAGGAATCGTTTATTCAACATAAACCATGAACAACATGAAACATATCCTTTTTTCCTTACTGGCAGGCATCACTGCGCTCACTGCGGGAGCTGCCGTGGATAATCCCTCTTTTGATGAAAATTTTTGCGACAGTACGTTACGCGTGGACTATATTTTCGGAGGCGGAGCGGGGAATGACGTGCAGGTACTTCTTGACCGTCAGTCGAAATCAGCAGGCTGGGCAGGGCGACGCCATCATCTCAAAGCCCTTCCCTACGAGCGTAACGGCATCATCAGCGTTGTAGACGCCGAGACACGCGACACGCTTTACCGCAATAGCTTCTCATCACTTTTTCAAGAATGGCTCTCCACTGAAGAAGCGGATTCAGTAGCCCGAGGTTACGAAAACACCTTTCTCGTTCCTCTTCCAAAGAGGGAAGCAGACATAGTGTTGCAATTAGCCGACAATCGTCATGAGCCATTGGCAAAACTTGTGCATCGCTATAGCCCGAAGGATGAGCTGGTCATGCGTCGCGGACAGAATCCCTTGCCCCACACATATCTCCATAAAGGGGGAAACTCCGATAAGGTTATTGATGTTGCGATTCTTGCCGAGGGTTACACTCAGGAGGAGATGGATTCCTTCCTTAACCACGCCAAGCTGATTACGAATGAAATTCTTTCCTATACTCCTTATTCCGAAAATAAGGATAAATTTAACTTTGTGGCAGTCATGTCGCCGTCGAAGGAAAGCGGCGTAACCATTCCGTTGAAGGAGGAATGGAAGGAGACAGCCTTCGGGTCTCATTTCAGCACCTTCCATTCAGCTAGGTATCTCACGACTCCCAACCTTAAGAGCGTGCATGATGCTTTGTCCGGCATCCCCTACGAACATGTGGTGATTCTCGTAAACACCGATAATTACGGTGGAGGCGGCATTTTCAACAGCTATCTGATGTCGGCAGCTCGCAATAAATTCGTGTTGCCGGTGTCTGTCCATGAATTCGGACATAGTTTCGGCGGACTTGCCGATGAATATTTCTATGCCAATGAGGAGAGCGACACCTACCCGTTGGACGTAGAGCCGTGGGCGCCAAACATCACCACACTGGTGGATTTCCCCTCCAAGTGGGAGAAGATGATGCCCAAGAAAGGTGAGAAATCGGAGGTTGGGCTATTCGAGGGGGGTGGCTACCGCTCGAAAGGGATATACCGGCCTGTCGAAACATGCCGTATGCGCGACAACTATCATCCCACCTTCTGCCCCGTATGTCAGGCAGCTCTTCAAGATTTGATTGATTTTTACACCAAAGAGGAATAGTTTTTACATATTTATTTTGAGGAAAAGAAAAAAAGTTGTAACTTTGCATCTGCAAACACGCGGATAAGAGTGTGGGCGCAGGATCGGTCTGGTAGCTCAGCTGGATAGAGCAACAGCCTTCTAAGCTGTGGGTCTTGGGTTCGAATCCCAACCGGATCACACAAGGGTCACAAATTCTACAAGGATTTGTGGCCTTTTTTCGTGTCCGTAAGCGACTGTATGCCAGCGTTTAGCAATTTTGTAAATTTCAGTGTTAGAAAGATTTAGCACAAATCGGTTTTCCGTTCGTTAGTCAAAGTTAGCATTTGTTAGTTTTGAATATCATGCTCGCCCACTCCAGCGTGGCCATGACCGAGAAATACGCCCAGGTTCTCCAGACAAGCGTAATCAAGGGCTACGGCTTATTGAAATAAAAACTTGTCTCCCTCTTGTCTTACAGCCTTAGGTCAATCAAACAAGAGGGAGAACTTGTATTCCGGTATCAAATTTGCCCGACACCTTTGGGGACACTCTTTCAGTCACTTTCTGGGACACTTTTAGGGACACAATAATATATAAAGAATAATATAAATATTCTTTTCTCTCCCTCCCATAATCCGCGAGAAATTTTTTTATTGCTAAATTAGTCTAACCCTCTGGCGATTATTGCACTACTGGATAATTTTTATTAATTTTGCATTTGGAATGACAAAGAATGAACTTGTAGCGAGGCTACGTGACATAGAATGGGATGATTTCGAGGTCAAGGCCGCGAAGTCCGATCTACCAAAGAATATCTGGGACACAGTAAGTGCTTTCTCAAATTGCTCCGGCGGCTGGATTGTGCTTGGAGTAAAACAGTCCGGACGCACGTTTGAGGTTACGGGGGTGGATAATATCGAAAAACTTGAACAGGACTTTTTCGGAACTCTACGCTCCAAGAAATTCAATGTCCCTCTCTTTGCCACGCCCCATCGCTATGAGATAGATGAAAGTAGCATTCTTGCATTCTATATTCCGTCATCTGAGATTAAGCCGGTATATTTCGGCGCCCTTGAAAACACGTTTATCCGAATGGGTAGCGGAGACCAACGCGCCACGCAGCAGGAAACAATGTCGATGGTTCGAGACCAATCATTCGGCATTCAGTCTCAAAAATCCATTCCCGATACTAACATTGACATGCTCAACCGCGATGCCCTTACCGACTTTCGTGGTGAGGTGCGTCATTGGGGATTGGTTCCACATCTTGACAGTGTCAGTGATGAGGAGTTCTGCAGGGGCGTAGGTATAACTGATCATTCCGGGCAGCTGACATACGGTGGATTAATAATGCTTGGTAAAAATCCATTTACATTCAATTTTGTTCCCACTTTCTGTGCTGACTATGTTGAGATCCCCGGAACCGGTTTGGAGGCAATGACTAACAATTACGTGTATCGTATTCCTGAGCAGCAGAATCTTTGGGAAGCGAGCCGTATTATACTACGTCGTCTACGAACACTCGTCAACACTCCTATGGTGGGCATAAACGAACGAGGCCAATCAGTTGAGGATTTCTCCGAATACGACATACTGCGCGAGGCAATGGCAAATCAGATGGCTCATGCCGACCATTTCAGTCCTCGTCGAAGCTGTATACATGTTTTTGACGACCGTATAGAATTCCTTAATCCAGGTGGTATGCCAATGCCCTTGGAAGTTATGGAAAACTCATTTGAATCCCAACCTCGTAACCCTGTAATCGCAAAGTTGTTCAGATTGGCACATATATCTGAAAATCTCGGCTATGGACTTCGAAAACTAAAGCGTTGGCAGGAAGTAACAGGACGCCCAATGAACATCGAAACAACCATTAATTCGGTTAAAGTTACTTTTGACCTCCAGACCCGAGAAGCTGATGTCGCTAAAAATGTCCCTGTAAATGTCCCTGTAAATGTCCCTGTAAATGTCCCTGTAAAATTGACGGAGACTCAGAGGAAAGTATTTGA
>CAMWSM010000047.1 GCA_947176915.1 uncultured Porphyromonadaceae bacterium
ACGATCAAGGCCATAAACGCCAAAGCCAAGAATAAAGGAAAATCCAAGGATTAGTGGATGGAGCCTAAAATAGATGATGGCTTTATGATATAGCCTTCCTGATCGTAGGTGCGTCGGTATTTGTGGATTAAGGAAATCAGATGGTTTATTTCCTTATCTGTGGTGGTGAGATTAGAGAATTTTTGATAATGGTCGTCGTATCTCTTTCGTGAGCCATTTTTGAGACGGCATTCTATGTCTGACGGTATTAGAAAAGATCCTCTTTCTTCCACATATGGTTTGAATTCATTCAAGAAGATTGCGATACCTGCTAAATCGAAATCTCCAAAATGTAGATACCTGTTGGGAATAGAAGCCAACCAATCCACCAGATCGGAGGAAAAAGCATATCTTGATACGAAAAGTATTTCAGATTCACCCTTTTTCAAACAGTCTTCGAAAAGGTTCTTCTGTTCGCGTATCCTAAGGAAATTCTCAGTATTTTCTATCCCGATAATTAGTGTCGAAACAGGGGGCATAAAAGTTTGCCAGTTAGCTATGTATATGGCACTTCCTTCCGCCGGTTCCATGTTAAATGGTTGTCCGCATATCATACAGTCTATGCGCTTGTAACTGTTTACGAGGAATCCTGGCATTGCTCTTTTACTGCTTGTTTTGGAATTTCCCGATAAAGCGGCTTGTGCTGCTCGGGAATTGTCTTCGGTCAGTAGCCTTACAGCTGCATCTAAATCTTTGAGAGCCTCATTATAGCGTGGAAGTGCTCCGGCTAATGCCTCAGTATTACGGGCCATAACGCGACGTCTGGTTCCATGATAAGCTATAGACAGAAGACCTTCCTTAGCCAATGACTCAGCCAACGACTGAGGAAGTGCAGAGTATGGAATGGATTCTTCCTGCAACAGTCGTTGCAGGTTTTCGATCAGTCGTAATGTCAGTTTCATAAAAGTTCAGCTTCACGAGTTGAAAGAATTGGTTGCACGATAGTATTTGCATCCTTATCTTTTGAAAGAAGATAGAGACGGCGATAGGATAGTGGCTTATGCGATTTTGGTGAGGAATTGACAATGAATATCCCCCGTTGATTTGCGAAATTCAGTATACCCTGGATGTTTTCGTCGGCAAGACGACCGATTTCGTCCATCATGCAGTGTAGGCGAAAATCTCCTGCTTGGCCCGCACGGTTCTTGAATACACTTATCAATAGGATATTCATTATTGCCTTCACGAGAGTGTCAGTGCCTTCTGAGCCCACTGCTTTGATGTTTTCGGTCCAACCGGTAGAATTATCATTCTCCTCAATCTTGAATTTGAGAGAGAAAGTTTGCTCAAGAGAAAGTTTGCTCAGTTCGGGAGCGTGGTTAAGAGCCTCGGTCAGCGACTTGAGGTATTTTATTGAATCGCGAGATACATCTTCATGGTCTTCTCCGGAGAAAAGATTAAGTTCACAGATATCATACTGATGTGCATTCCAGAAGTCTGTGATGTTCTGCAACTGCACGATAATCGGCATATCGCTCCGTTCCAGACGAAGTTCAATGCTGCGTATAACTCCGGCGAAAGTCTTACGGGAGAAGTCGTAGTTAACATGCTTAACAATCCGCTGTATCTCCGATTCCCGACCAATAAGGACATTGAAATCTGCAGCTGCCCGCGACAATATATCCCTATAGATATTACTGGTGAGCTGTTGGAAATCCTTGATCATATCATTTTCCACAAACTGCTCAAGTTTATCGGCATAAATTCGGTAATGTGCTGTTGTCTCGAATTCAGTAGGGAAATCGAACGTGTTGCACTGAGAAAACCGGCGTCTGAAATCATTAACTGAAGTTTTGAGTGAGTCAGTAAGGCGATATATATTTCCTGTCAGTTCTTTGATTGAATCCACGAGAGTGATACAGTCAAGATCAGTAGGAATAGGCTCACTTTCTTTTAATTCCGGTGGACATGAATCGGATGCCATAAAGTTATCGGTTATCATTATGGCTCCCGATGTCTTATCAGCGGTAGACTGCAATTCTGTCAATGCCTTCAGCTCCTCTTTACGATTCGACTCATATTGTTGTTTTCGTCTATCATAAGTCTGTCTTAGTGAGGCATCCTTATCCTCCAGTTTCTTTTTGGAGGTTTGATATTGTGGTATGAGGTCAAGGAGTGACTCGCAGTCATTTCTATAGACGGCCACTTTATCTTGTTCTTTTTCAATTATACGTATTCGGCTCTCAGTGTCAGTTATTTCATTATTTATCCGTTCAATCATTCCCGTATCGGCACCGGCATTCGAGAGTTCTGCCCGTTCATCTTTATCAAGTTGTTTGATTTTAGAGTCGGTTTCATTCTTGAATTGCCTTATGTCATCATTGATAGATTTAACTTTTATGTCAAGAAGATTATTATCTTTTTTATCTTCATCCTTTGTGGCCTTCGAGATGGCGTTTAACTCACGTTTGCAGCGATCGTCGATTTTCTTGAGTGCCTCTACATTATAGTCTATTTCCAGAGTTAGAGCTTGGATTTTATCCTTGAATCCGGCATCAATCTCATTCAATTTTACCTTTTCTTCATTTTGTGTATCAACCAGACGCAAGTTTTCTTTTCTGTATTGCTGACGACATATATGTATCTTTTGTGTTATTGTATCAATGTCAGCTTGCAATGATTTATTCGAAGACAATTTTTTCTTTCCGTTTTCAGAAACGCGATTCTCCTTTTCATTTCTAAGCTGATTAATTTCATTGGCTAAAGTGCTTATCTTAGCCTGAAGAGCTTTAATGTCCTCATTAATCATTGTCGGAGTCCGCACCTCTTTTTCTATTTCATCCAGATTAATTTTAACACCAAACAATGTATCGGTGGAATTTCCGGGAATAAGTTCGGGATTTAAACTCTGACTGTAGAGCACATCTTTTTCATCTGCAATCTTACCGATTGACGATGCCCAACCTTCTACATTATGGTCAAGCCATTCGCAGAAAGAGCCATGTGACCTCTCAAGCAAAGTCCGCTCTGAATTCATTTGCTCTGTCAAATTATTGATTAGATTTTCAAGAGATATTATTTTTGTGGTATACTCATTTTCAATTCTCTGGCATTCCATCTCCAATTGATTTTTCATGGAATCCAGATTGCTTTCTTTCCGTAATTTCTCCTCTTTAAGAGAGTTCTCCTCTTTTTCTAATTTAGACAGGATGATTCTGCATGACTCCAGCTCATCCTTAAGAGGGGATGATTTTGAAGCTTCCAGACGTAGTAATTCCAATTCATGTCGATTTTCACGCGATTCAGCTAACTTCGATTCAATCACATCCTTTTGCATCTTGAATTTTTCCTTTACCTCATTTTCAAGCTTGTTACGGTGTTCAAGTCTTGTCAATTTCTTATCGAATATTTCCTGCTTGACCTCGTTGAGCTCATCAGTCCTTTTCTGTCGGAATTGTTGAAAGTCGATATTGAGTCGGTCTCGGAGAGACGTGTATTTCTGAGCGATGGATTGATATTCTGCATTTAGTTGCGCGAGCAATCCTTGTTTCTGTTGCAAGGCCAGACGCAACGATGGCAAGGATTCCACACGGACGATCATTTCAGAAATACCGATTTTCTGATACTCCTTCTTCAGTTTGGCGGCATCTTTAAGTTTACTGTCAATGACTGCAATTTCATTGCTAAGTTTCTCGTGCGCTTCTGTGAAATTAGACTCTATCGATTTTATGTTAGTCGTAAGTTTATCTATGGCATCTTTCTTTTTCTCTATCTTGCTTTTCAGGATGGGGAGAATCCTTTCTGCTTTATTTCTGGAGTGGATTAGCATGCCGCATTGCTC
This sequence comes from uncultured Porphyromonadaceae bacterium, assembly GCA_947176915.1. GTDB lineage: Bacteria > Bacteroidota > Bacteroidia > Bacteroidales > Muribaculaceae > Lepagella. Next base: position 3,821 of record CAMWSM010000047.1, read on the forward strand.
TCGCATCGAGAATTCCCCGGCAGAAATCTTATGAGCAGTTTCAATTATTTTGTCAGCGTCTCGACGGGTTTCCACAATTCCTTGTTTGTTTTTTTGTGTCCATAGAGATATATCCTTGAGTTCATCACTAAAATTTACAAGTTTACTGCGAAAGAAATTGAGGTCGACGGCTGTCTCAACTTCATCACCGGAAATGCTGCTGATAATTGTGTCTTTAATAAATCCGGCATCAACGCGTTCATTTAGGAACACATTTTGGATGATACGCGGAATGTTTTGATATTGTGGGCTTTTGAGCAGATAATACTTTAGCAAGTCTTTCGATATCCTTGCGGTACGGTTGCCATAAAGTATATCAAGATACTGATTGTATCGATCTATTATACCACTGAGATCAATCCCCTTATTCTGTATCCTCTGTCTGACTGTCAGTGGATCGGAAGCCACTACACCAAGGTCATCAATTATCCAGCTTGCGTCATAGGGTGCATCCACGAATCGGAATGCTGTCCTATTATGACGGCGAAAGAGGATTACACAGAAGGGTGTCTCCTTTTCTCCACGTGAAACCTCATAGATAATGTATGATGCCGGTGTAGGGAGATAGTAGTCATCAAATGAGCGCTGGCCCTGATTTCGTATGCCCAACTTGTCTTTCCTCGCATTATAGAAGAATAGGAGAGCGCGCAGTAGAGTGGTCTTTCCTACTCCTTGTGTTCCTGTGAAGTGAACATTCCCATCCAATGCCACTTCTCCGTAGCGGATATGTGCGCTATTGATAAATACGATTTTAGTCAGTGATCTCATCGTCGTCGTTAAATGCTATGAGGTTTACTATATATTCAAGATATCTGTATGCTGTTGTGACTTTATACCGTCTTGCCACATCATCGGTGATTTCAATAAAGCCTTGTTTGGATAAATCCTCCACAAGGCGCTCTGCAATTTCATCATGGCGTGTCTTATTGTCATATAGAGTGGAGGCCTTGTCGCGTAATTCTATGTCGGAATCAATTTTCACAACAAGATCTGCAATCATAAATGTAAATCCCGGTCCAAGAGAAGGTTCCCATGCTTTGAGGAAATCTATAACATCAATCCAATGACTGAATTTTTTAAGTTTATCAGTTATCGAACTTTTAGATTCCTTACGTGAGAAATAGTAGTATTGATTTCCTTCCTCGAGAATAAATCCTATTCGTGAAAAATATTTTGCATATTCATCCCGGCAATCATCTAAGTCAAGGAATATCCGACGTGTTGTTTCATCCACACTGTCGGAGTATATGAAGCCTCCTTTGCTCAGTCGTTCAAAAACTTGCTGTTCGTATTTCATGATAGATTGTATATTAAAGGATATTCAACATTTCCATCCTGGTGCCAATCGTCAGTGATTCGAAGCCTATGATAATGATTCTGCACTATTTCCAAATAATATTCTACCCTTCGCTCTTTCGGTTGAGGTTGGATATAAGGATAGTTTATCACAAATGTGTAGAGATCTTGTGATGATGCGAAGAAGGCATTGGCTACTGAATCGGTGTCAACGAAATCTTCGACAATGCACTTTGTATTCAAATCACTTTCTTTTAAGGGAGTTGTGGGTGTATTCTTAAGTGTTTTTAACCTGGATATGGTCTTTCTTGCATCATCAATTATTTCGATTGCATCATCCGAGTTGCGAAGGAATGAAAGGGATACCTTGGTAGTATAATAAGTCATGTTCTCAAGAGTCAGATGATTATATTTTGCAAGGATTTCACGGACATTTGTGGTCCTTTCCCAAGTCAGTTGGTCTTTGAGGTATTTGAGTTTTCTGATATGCTTCACCAGCCGGTTATGTGCGTCAATTTGGTTCAGATAGTCACGTATGGTGCGTTCCAGTTCAATGAGGGAGTGGAATACATCCTTGAATTGTATTTTGACATCGAGAATCAGACGAGTTATTCGGTCATCAATGGTCAACACTTCAATAGTATCCCGTCTTTCTTCGAGTAATCGTTCAGTTTGTCGTATAAGCGAAGAGATGCTCTCGAGTGTAGCGAGATAATTCTCCAGTTTCGTGCGTTTGATTTCATAGTTACGCTCCTGACGGAAAGTGTCATTAATCACCTGCTTTAACTCTATAGTCTTAGTGTATACCTGTATGGAGATATTACGCATGGAGCGCATAATTTTTCGCACGTATTTTCTTTGTGCGTCCGGATGGTTACGCTCTTTGAGATAAAAATCGATATTGTTTCTAAGTTGTTTTAGATTCTCTTCAACAGTAGAACTCGTGATGTCCTCATTGAGTTGGAGAACTTCTTCAAAAAAGTGCTGATATGTTTCCTCCAATTCGATAAGATTTCCTTCCTGGCGGATGACTCCGTAATCAATGAGAAGACGGAGATTTTTCTCATTATCCACTAATTCTACAGCCTCTTCATAGCTGACGTCAAACCTCACCCTTGCCTGAAATAGAGCATACAGGAGTTTCCTCTCCGCATAGAGACGTTTAATCAATTCATTGAGATTAGTGAATACCTTCATTCTTATCTATTAGCTTATTGACAAAGTTTATACTTAGGCTTAATCTTTTAGATATGCAAGAGGGACTACCTTCACACATCGATTTTTATTCTCGCAATCCTTCCGGAGCTCGTGTACAAAATTTTGGTTGATCAACTGAATTTGATTCAGTTAGTATAAACTGACCCACTTTCTGCCTTTGATCCACAGCGCTTCTGACAGCATCCCAAAGTGTAGGATAATCTAACTGCTATTCGGGGTAGATATGACATATCGTTGTTATTGTTTAGTCCTGCAAAGATAGTGAAAAAAGTCTATTATCAAAGTTTATTTTAGTTTTTTGCGAAGTTTCATTTTAGTTTTTTACGGTATTTTGTTTTAGCTTTTTGTGATAGTTGGAACATAGGAGTGTACTGCCCTACGAAAAGTAGATATATAACGAAATTTGTCTGGCCAATGTTTGGCCTGTAAAATATCGTTTTTTGACCAATCGCCTCAGACCCTCTCAGATGGTCAAGTTTGTTTGGCTAAATTGCATGCAAAATAGTTAAATGGTTGATTATTAGATTATATAATATTCTTCAGTGAGGGTGAATATTAATCAAGAATCAGACGAAATCTTCGTCTTAAATAATTAAAACATAAGTGATTGGCAAGTGGGAAGTAAACTTGTCAATCGCTTTTTGGTATTATGTCACGGTAAGATTTCCTTTTATACTCAAGTAATTAACTTAGTATAAAAGATGTAGACTTGTCTAAGTTTGTTGTTGTCACGCGCTATTCCATCCAAGCCAGATGCTATACTCCGGAATATTCAGAGTCTTTAATAGAGAAGGAATATTCCAGAGTATATATGCTCTGCAGAGAGTTCTTCTTATTAGCCTGGTTCTCTATGTCATTATGATTCTGGAGTAGTTAAGACGTACTACAAAACGGGGAATAGATTGCTTGACCTTTATCGGAGAGAGATTAAAATATGTTTTTTGTCACTTTCTTTCCGCGGCGTATGATATTTATTCCTTTAGAGGGAGTGCGAGTTTTGATGCCGTTTAGTTTGTAAATTTCCTCTGATGTAGATTGGACTGTGAGTGCATTTACATTTGATGGATCCGAGATGCGTTTGTAGGTGGCCGTGAATTTTCCATCGAAACTCTTAAGACGCATTTCTGTAGAGGTTAATGATTCAATTACGAAATGTAGCGCTGTTGCAGATAATTGAATGTGCAGTTTGTTATTGTTGGATATGAAATAATCCATGATGATGTCTTCCATGAAACCATCCCTTGTCTGATTACCGGATCCTTTTGTGCTGAAGAAACCTCCGATGCACAGCCATTCCTCATATTTGCTGCTTGGAGTGAACTCCGGTAAGTTGATGATGTAGTCATAATCATAGTCGGAGGCAAGAATGAAATTATCAAGTATCATATATTTAAATTCGGAAAAGGAGCCCTCATATTCAGAAACATAGGGGTAGGTGAAGAGGTAATAGTCGCCGGAATATGAAACGAGTTCCCATCCTCCGCGGAGGTCAATTTCGTCAAACTGATCGGCAGCCTTCATTTGAAGACCGAATACTGCGATCATTACAAGTAGAAAGATTTTTTTCATCGTAAAAATAATAATGCCGCCGGGCTCTCCTCGTTGGCGTTAAGTTATTGAAAATAAAGAAAAAGCGTGAGAGCCGTACTTGTTGCTCGTTCCACAATTGGAGGCCTTCGCATTGCCCGGTTAGTTGAACGAGCAACTGCAGAAGCCTCACGCAGATATATGTATCTACGCTTTCAATTTACGCTCGCGCGCAAACAGAAAGCGGAATATACATATCCACAAGGCATCTACTGTTGCTGCAATCCTGACTAACCAAAGAAAGTTGCGAAGTTTCCAATTGTCAAGAAAGAGCGTCGAGTAAACGCATTTCTAAAATCTATATGTAAGTCTCTCCTTAACAGGCACCGACAACCGAGGCTTCTGCATGGAGATTACCGAGTGCCAAGTTAATAATTATTTCCGTATATGAAAATATCGAGACATATATTCTGATGCAAAGATAATATTATTAAGCAGAATGCGGTTAGTCCCTTTTAATCCACTATTTAATAGCATAATTAATTTGGTCCCTTTTGTTCCCTTTTGGGTTTGTGGTTGGATTTGGAAGAAATGTTGGTGTAATTTTGCTGACACATTGTAGCTGCATGTTGGCGGAGTTATAATGGTTTCTTTATGATATAGTACTTAATTTTTAACTTAAAAGACATGAGAATCAGTAAGATTACTTTTGCATTGCTGGTGATGCTGATCATCACCGGCTGCGGTAAGAAGCAGGAATTGCCGGAGACTCTTTCTTCAGAAACAACCACGATTGATGGCAACATGGGTGAATATTACGAGGTCGTAGAGGGTTCGGATGATATGCCTAAGGAAGATGAGGCCACTGCCGTAAGTTCATCATCCAACAACTGGGATAGCGTATTGGATGAGTATGAGCAATACTGCAATAAGCTGGCATCTTTGTCAAAGAAGGCTATAGCAGGCGATATGTCTGTGATGACAGAGTATAGTTCTGCACTTGAACAGGCTCAGAGGCTTGGTGATAAGCTGGAGAATGCACAAGGAGAGATGACTCCCGCGCAGGTGGCGCGTCTTAATAAGATTGCTGCCAAGATGGCTCAGAGTATGATGTAATGATGAGAATATATTGACTTCTCTAAAAACCCTTTTTTTTTGTGGACGGTTAGCAGTCCCCATTTTTATAGTGAAGTGATGCATCGTGCGTGTGTCACTTCTTTATTTGTGTGGGCGCGCTATTGGTTAGCACCCCGTTTTTTTATATTTTTGCCTAAAAATTTATACGCATTATGGCAATAGACAGTGGGGTACAGCCATCGTTGATAATTGAAGACCTGCAATCTGAAGAGGACGGAATAGAGGAACTTTGCCGACATTCAAAGAGGGTGGTGTGGCTATCTGTCAGAGACGGCCGCCGGGTGGTGTATAAAGGCCTTACGGAGGATTTGCGTCATCATCCGGAGGAAATTGCCTCATTACGTAAGGAGTATTCTCTCGGCCTTCGTATAGATAGTGAGGGGGTCGTGAGGTTTTATGGCTTTGAGTTGCATCCGCAACTTGGGCCGATAATGGTCATGGAGTATGTGGATGGGTATGCGCTTTATGATTATTTAAAGGATGGTCAGAGTGATGATGCTGATTTGCCGCCCCTTGGCGAGCGCCTGAAGATTTCAATGGATATTGCGGGGAGCCTGGATATTATGCACAGCGCCGGGGTTTTGCATCGCGATCTTAAACCGGATAACATACTTATTCGAAAGAGAGATTTGCGTGCTAAGATAATAGATTTCGGACATGCCGATGCCGAAGATTTTGTGATATATAAAACCTCTGTCGGCACATCGCAATATGGCTCGCCGGAGCAGCAAGTACCATCGGGAGGAAGTATGGCGGGGGATATCTATTCATTTGGTAAGATTCTCGAACAGTTACTTCCGGAGCGACGATTTAAGACCATTATAGATGCTTGTATTTCAGTTGACGAATCCAAACGTCCGGATATAAAATGGGTCATTCAACATCTTTCCGACTCCAGAGGCGGAAGGTCGTGGCGTAGGTGGATAATGGGAGCGGTGGTATTGCTGTCGCTTGTCGCATGCCTTACATTTTATTTTTCAAATTATAATCGCGATGCCGTAAATGACATGGCTGCCGAAGAGGTAAAAGTAGATAGTATCCTTGAGGTTAAGACAATGGGGGAGGGGTCGGCAGATGTAGGGAAAGCAGGTGTAGGGGAAGATGAGATTATCCCTAAGCCGGTCGGAGCATCAGTGGCAAAAGAGAGGAATGCAAAGTCAGAGTTACCTTCTCAGACGGCTGCAACTGTAGATGCTGCAACAAATCAGCCTCTCCAGAAGAATATAACCGCAATCGTGGATAAATATATCCGTGAAGCTGACAATATTAATAACCGCTATGGTGAACTTTCATACACCGATAATATTGAAGAGAACAGCCGGCAACGCCTAAAACGCGGTAAGGAGCATTTTGCATTATCGGATAGGATGGAGAAGGAGTTGTCTGATTTAGGTATAGATAATTCAAGACGCCAGGAGGCATATCATAAGTTATGGACTCACATAGTGTTTGAGACCAATCGGATAGATGGTGCGGATGAGTTGGCTAAGAAGATTCTCAAGGAGTATTCAGACAAACCTAAATCTGAGCTGGGCAGTCAGATTTGGGAGTGAACGTGATAGAAGATGCCTTGGTCGGATCCGGCTATATATGAGAATGGTTTGTTGCCATCTCTGCAAACCCGGAAGAACGCAGGGGCATGCTGGGTCAGTGAACTGCATTGCACATTATCACCGATTCTCAGGCGTGAGTTCTCGTTCTCTACAACTTTGAAACTTTCCGGACCTGTATGGCGCAGACGTACCTTACGGTTTGGCGGCCACATGAGTGTGATTTCTGTATCTGCGGGTAGTGAAAGAGTGTCTACGTATTTCCCTTGATATTCCTTTGACTGTATGCGGGAAGACTCGGAGCAATATTCCGATATGTCGTTGAATCCTATAAGTTTACATAGAGTTTTCAATGTGTAAGAACTTGGGGTATAATTTTCCCCCTTGTCGGAGATGTACCCCCACACACGTTTAAGGGTAGTCGGGCTGATATATCCATGCCCCTCATTTTGCAGTCGCTCGCTTAGATATATATAATCGGCAGGCGAGTGTAGTACACGTGATATGTATAGTTCCACATCCTTTTTCAGGCGATTTAAATCTTCTGCTTCGGTTTTGTTATTATCCTTCATTATCTCTATCATCTATTTATGAAAGGAGTGTTTATATCCTGTTGCGAAATTACAAATTTTATCGTACGACAGCAATATAAAAATATACCGATACAAAAATCTTCCGGAATATTCCTACTTCATCCATAGTTTCTTGCTTCATAACTTATTTTTTAGGTAGTGTAAGTTATAAACCTGTTTATTATATAGTTGATGTTTGATTTATCGCAATTTGCGATAATTTGCGATAAATTACGATAATACTCTAATGAATTTTGCCTATCAGCTTGTTGAAATTTTCAGAGCGGACATAGCCTTTTGTCCTGCCGTTTAAACTGATTTCACTCAGGTAGCTCTTTTCTGTCAGTTTTCGCAAGTCGGATTTTGCAGTGTTGGGAGTTACTCCGAATTTACCGACAATATCGGTGGAAACAAGTACGATATCGGGATTTTCGATACACATACTCAAGATTTGAGACTGGCGTTCTGTAATGTTACCAAGATGCAAAAGCTTTTCGGCTTTCTTTTTCTCGTATTACAATGGCTATTGATGATGTGGATTTCTCGGGCGATGACTGGTATGGCAATGATTATTCTCAGTCTATCAGTGATATTCTTGAGACACTCGGCAACTTATTTGGATTGCTGATCATCAGGGATCGTTTGACTGTTTCAGATCTGGATCAGTTGCGAGATATGATCCTAAATACAAATTTTGAGGCGGTTGCCTTGCCGGGCGAATATAATATTTTGTCTAATTGAAAAAATTGATTAATTTAGTGGCAATAATCAACATATCAGATATGGCTAAAAAGAAAAAAGGGGAAAGGGAAATGACCGATGACATCCTTAATGCATTTCAGTGTAGAAAATCAGATGTGGCTGCGCCGGAAATGAACGTTCTGGAGAAGATGTCGAACATGGTGATGGGGAAACTTTCGGATGAAGAGAAAGGTGAATTCTTATTGATGTTTACCCTTGCATCAAATGGTGTCACGCCTGAGGAATATGCTCAGTTTTATCATATTTTCCAAGCATCGGGTATGATTGCTGATGGTCTTTCGGATGACTTTGACGACGATGATACCACTAACCCTTTTCCAGGAAATCTTTTTGACAGAAGCAGATGTGAGGTGAAGGAATATGAACCGTTGGAAGATGCAGCTGAGCGAACACTTGTGCTGAAGATCCGGATGAAGGATACTACTAAGCCGCCGATGTGGCGCGAAGTGCAGATTCCGGCCGATTATAATTTCATGCAGCTTCATGAGATTATTCAGGAGATTACAGGGCTTGAAGACTGTCATCTATGGCAATTTAACGTAAAGGCATACGACCCTACGCTACAAATAGGTCATACTGTGGATGACGCCGATCTCTTTGACAGCGGCATGGATGATATAACACATGAAGCGGAGGAAACTCCTATCACAATGTTCTTGCAGCAGAAAGGGGACAAGCTGGAATATGTCTACGATTTTGGTGATGATTGGATCTTTGTAGTTGAAGTGAAAGATTTGGTAACCAAAAAAATAAAGTTTCCTGTTTGCAAGAAATTCAAGAGCGAGCTCAATGCAATTGAAGATTTCGGTGGGATATGGGCCTACAAAGAGGCACGTCAAGATCTGGAAGAATGGGGTCAATTATCTAAAAAAAAGAAAAAGCAACGTCTTGAAGAACAGGGCTTTGATACTGAAGATGAATATCTTGAATTCCTCAACAACCACCGCATCAACCTCGACAATATCAACGATGCCTTGATGTCCATATAGGGATTTTGAGAGTCAGGGTGTCTGAATACAATACGAAAGAGTATTATACTGGAGAAATTTCTATATTTTTCTACACTGATGGATACCGTCTCAGAAAGTGTAGTACGGATGAGAGAAATAATTACGGGAATCCGTAATTGATATGTAACGATGAAAATTGTATCTTTGTAAAATTTATAAACTATCTGAAACCATTGAGTACGTCAAATCACTAAATAATAATGATATGAAGCGTTTTATAAAAATTTTTTGCATCCTCAGCCTTGTTTGTCTGGCAGCATGCTCGAATGGAAGTTCCTACAATCAGCAGGAATGTTCGTCACTAGTAGAGAAAATCAAGAGTAACGAGGAATTGACTGAGAAGGATTATGACAGTATGATCGACCAGTTTGGTAGTATAGTTACCTGGATGGCTGGAGAGAAAAAAGCGGTCGGTGGAGATGAGAAGGCTTTCAAGGAAGCTCTGAGTTCTGAGGAAGGAAAGCAGAAGGCCGAATATATGATCTATTTCGGCCTGCAGTTGGAGAAAGATAAGGATAAGCTCTCCGCTTCCAATGTGGTGCGTCTTGCCAAATATATGAAGGAGATGCAGGAAATTAAGAAGTAGGGATACGAAAAGGGTCTAAAATGTAAGCGATTGGCAAGTGATAGAATAAACTTGTCAATCGCTTTTCTCTTGTTGCCCGATTCTACTGTCCATTAGATGGATTGGCACTTCATCAGTAATCTCCGGGGAGGTCAATATTGGCGTTTTATGTTTGTGCGCATCGCAAGAGTTATAGCCTCGCCGGTCAACATGAATTCCGCGAGTTTGTAGTGGCGTTTGCCATTCTCTCGTTTAGTGCCTCCGGCTTTATCGGCAGTGTTCAACAGTTGCCGCCGGAATTTCCAGTCGCCGAAATAAGTGGCAGCCCCGAGGATGAAAGAGGTGCCTGATGGACTCATGCCGTTGAGTATCACTCCGGCATCCACATCAAAAGCAATCTTAGGAGACTTGTTGAGATATTCACGAATAGCGGCGTACTTTCCTGTAGGGTCAACTCTGCCGAGTATATCCTTGGTCCTGACGTATTGTTCAAGACCGAAGTCTTCTGCAAAGCAGGCAAGACAGGAACAATTGAGAGCAGCGTAGGAACCACAAGGTTCTTTTCGCTTTCCTGATTTATAGTAGCGCGAAATAATCAATCCTGTATTGGGATCAATCCAGTTGGAGCGTGTGAGAGATGCCCATTTATCCACGGTGTCAGCATATTTACCACCGTATAATTTGGCATAGATGCTCAAAGCGAGAGGGGTAAACATCATATCGGGAAAGAAAACTATTCCGTTGGGGAAGGAGGGAAGATTCATGTCCCGGCTTTTCATCATCCGGCGATATAACGCCTCGCATAGTCTGTGATAAAGATCATCATATCTTGAGTCTCCTCCGGTAAGTTTATAATGACCGATCATCCAGGCAAGAATGCTGACATAAGTCATGTGGCTTTTATTTCCTTTCAAAGAGTCGATCGGATCTTCCTTCCATTTCATGGAGTCGTAGAGCTTAATGGTAGGAGTCATTGCGAGATCAATCAATTTTGGCATTTTTACGAGACAGCGCTGTCGAAGTTCGGGATATAGATATGCTATATTGGAGAGTGCCACAGTAGTCATGGAAATAGCATAGTAGGCCCATTGCCCTTGATACTCTCTGCCAATAATTTCCGGCATCTTGTCTATTAGAGCCTGCGGTTCGACGATGACCTGCTCGCAAAGCCAGTTGGCTCTGTCAAGGATATCGCGTTTTTCATCGGGATCATCGAATGGATGAGGTTCATTTGGATTCCATAGGGTCTCAGGTTTCCCTTCCATATTCTTCAATGCCACTCCCGCTTTCATTACGATTGGAAGGTAACTTCCGAAATTGAGCGACATAGGAATCATTCCGGAAATAGTCTTAGTAGACAGTCTATTGGTGAAGTTGCTGAGATGTTTGATATTCATGTTTGAAACTTATATATGGAATATACCTTTCCTGGTTATAAAGTAAACAAATTCATTTTATACTGTATAATCTTCCACACTTATTTACAGTGGATCCGTTGAAAGGGAGGGATGTCAGGCACGTAGCCTGACATCTATAAATGGACGGCGACCGTTTTCTACGTTGGCGCTGATGATTGTATATCCAAAAATTGTTTTGTATTTTCGGATCACACCACATAGAGCCGATGCGTTGGTGGTGTATATAGCGATAGAACCGAGTCTGGAGGGATTGTATGTGTCAGGATAGAAGGCATATCTCACGGTCGGGGTTGCCTTGAAGGACTTATCTTCCTCCTGACGGCGGAGGTCGGAGCGATCGAAGATGCTTATCATTCCCTTGCAGAATGTAGATACCTTGAGGGGTTTCTCACGTACTACTACCGAGTTGTCGGCTGCAGTCTTAGAGAGAATACGGAAGATGGAGGAGATTGCCTGATCGATTGTCTGGATGTTTTTGATAATTGTTTTCATACTTTTTTAAGGGTTTAGAGAAAAAAAATACCGATTGCGTATGCCACTGCGGACAAAGTGTGGCTGCAACCGATGTTGATTGATTTTCCGGAGGCCTTCCTCCGGACGTCCGCCCCAAAAGTCAATGTTCTCTTCTCTCTGACTATTGCTGTAGGTGCACAATATTGGCTGTCAGTTATGAGAAAATTGATTTTTGAGTGGACCGGACATAGAATGTCGGCTTCTCTAAACCTAAGTATGAATATTTTTCGGGTTCATTTCTGAATCACGTTGCAAAGTTAATACATTTTATTATACCAAGCAAATAAAAAAGTAAACGAATCAGAAATTTTTTTACCTGAAGAAAATGATCTTGCCTTTCTATTATATTCCATGTGGGCGGAGATATATTAATAATCTCTCCAAATGCTATGAATCCAAAGTAAAAATTGGTTGGTAAATTTTGTTAATCAGGAGAAAATTGCTCGTGGTAGAAATTGTTTCAATACGGTCATCCTGGAACATTAGCCGAAATTTGCTCCTTGATGGCTTTTTTGAAACGATTATGCTCCTCATCTGTTATATCTGGTTTTGCAGGTACCTTTTTGGCGTGATGGTTCCTGAGATATTCCTCCCGAATTTGTTTGTGTGTTACTATGTCAGAGATTTTAAGGTTATATTTTTTCATTATTGGAAGACAATAGTCGATGGCGCTTTGAATCTGATCTGATGTCAAGGGATGCTCAAGAGTATTGCCTTGGAATTCTATTCCGACAGTGAACCGGTTACAGTTACTACGACCGTTCAGCATTGACCATCCGGCATGCCATGTTATTGATTCGGGTGGGGCAAGGATGTATCTGGTTCCGTCAGGGGCAATCACGACATGACAACTGACTTTACCTGTCGGTTTCGGCCCGGTCATTATCTTAAGGGAGGAGAGGGTGGATTCCGTTGCTGTGTGATGGAGGACGATTGCCTTAACTTGATTTTTACCCGCATGGACATTGGGAGTTGGGCAGGTATATTCCCAGTAATCCCCGATTTTCTCCTTCTTCTCATACGGGATTGATGCTTCAATCAACATTGAACTGTCACTGACCTTGTTGTGAGTGCAAGCGGAATGTGAGAGGGTTATCATAACCAATCCCGCTAACATTACTGTAAATTTGATTGTATCCTTTCTCTTCAAGAAATTATTTATCGAAATGGAAGGAAACAAATTGAGTTGTTTAATATTCATCTTTGATAGGTTTGATATCATCTATTCATATATACCGTTCGTATATATAAAGTAAATATTTTTATTGATAATGATAGGTCTTTGAATAATCAAGCAGCCGCGGATAGTGATTCCATTGTATCGGTGAACCTCTGATTTTGATAGTTTGTTAGAAACATAAAGAAAGTAAAAATTTGTTTATAAAAATAAATATGGCTGTTTCTTCCACTACCAAACCGGCTTCCACTGATCTGTCTTCGGCGCCGGGTAATTACGGGCTGTTTGTTGCTTTCATCGCAATCATAGGGGCTTTCTCCTCATTTGTGAATGATATGTATCTCCCTACGATCCCCTCAATGATGAAGGAATTTCATACGACTCCCTCCATGACACAGATGGGCATATCAATGGCAATGGCAGGCATGGGTGTGGGCTCTGTTCTTTGGGGCTCAGCCAGCGACCGCTATGGAAGGAAGCCGACCCTGATTATATCACTTATTATTTTTGTATTGTCGACGGTAGTATCTCTGTTTTCCACAAGTATTATATTTTTCATAATATGTCGTCTTTTCCAAGGGGTAGGTGCGGGAGGCGCTATGGTGCTTTCAACATCTATTCCTGCCGATGTATATATGGGACGTCAGCTTGCAAAGCTCATGGCTATAATAGGAGTTGTCAATGGCGTTGCGCCTGCCGTCGCCCCCGTTGTGGGCGGTGTGATGGCCGATTGGATGGGATGGCGGGGTATTTTTGTTGTGCTCCTAATAATCGGAGTGGTGATGACCATCTGGACAACGAGATATAAGGAAACCCTTCCGCCTCAGCGCCGTTTGCAAGTCCACAGCTTCTCTGATTATCTCAAAGCCTACCGCAGTCTTTTTACAAATGGACGCTTCATGATTTATGTTACAATTAAGGCGGTTGCAATCGGTCTGTTGTATGCCTATATTGCGTCCGCACCTTTTATTCTCCAGAGCCACTATGGATTCAGCGCGCTTGCCTTCGGCTTGATTTTCGGAGGGAATGCGCTTGCCATGAGTGTAGGGTCGACATTGGCATTGCGCTTTAAGGTTATGAAGCAGGGATTGGTCGTGGGTTGCATAGGTATGTTTATATTTGCAGTGGCTGAAGCAATTGTTATGTGGGGGCAGGGAGCTTTCGTATGGTATGAGATTTTTGCCGTGCCGATGTTGTTATTCTCCGGCATGATATTCTCAAGCGCAAACACTCTGTCAATGGAAGTAGGACGCAGTGAAGCCGGCACAGCCTCTGCGATCCTTAGTGTAGTGAAATATGCATTTGCTGCTGTGGTGTCTCCATTAGTGGGTCTGGGCAATATGTTCCATTCTACAGCCATAGCATTCGTTGTTGTCACTGCAATTGCCCTGATTCTCGCATGGAAAGCCGGTAGGCTTCCATCGCTTGCCGATATGGAGCGCACTAAGTAAGCTTACATGACACCCCGGATTGAATCTGAAAGATAAAGATAGCCCGACCAGAATTCACGATTGATCTGGGCATTGATAGCATCGTTGATTGTTTTGTTAAGCATATTCTTTTAGAATTATCTGTATTAAGCCAACATTTCAGGGGGGCTTTTAGTTTTATAAAGTTTTATCAAATATCAATAAAATTTTAATTGTCGCTGTTACATTTTTCGGGATTATCCGTATCTATTATGTAAGCAATGAAAAAAGATAATCTCACATACTCATTTCTGGCCCTTCGCGACAAACTGCATAGAAGCGCGATTGCATTCCTCAAAAACGAAGAGGATGCCAAGGATGCTTTGCAGGATACGTTCTTCAATCTTTGGAGGAACGGCGGAGTGGATACAGAGCCTGAAGCCCGGAATAAACTGTTTGCGGTGTTGAGGAATGTATGCATTGACAGGCTGCGCAGACCTCGGACATTTGGCATAGACAATATCAATACGGAGGGTCTGGAGGCTGACAGCATACAGTTTGAGGATATGGAGCGATATGAAACGTTGCTTACATCCGGACTCTCTGACATTCAGAGACAGATATATTCACTTGTAAGTCATAAAGGGATGGAATATGATGCGATTGCCGAATATCTTAAGATGTCGGTTGAGGCTGTCAGAATGAATATGAGCCGGGCAAGAAAAAAGATACGTGAAAACTATAAACGACTTGAAAATGAAAGCGCAAGAAGATAAGCTGACCCTGCAAGAGACCGAGGAGCTTTGCCGTCTATACATGGATTGCAAGCTTTCTGTATTTGAGGAAACCGAGTTAGGTTATTTCCTCACTCAGGTGGATTATCATACTCCATTGATTGATGAAGTACGCCGGCTCATGGCTGTTGACGCCTATATTTCAGATAAAGTTTTTACTAAAGCTGATAGCCCCGGAAAAGGTTTGTTCAAAAAATGGCGTTTTCCCCTCAGTGCGGCAGCTTCAATCGCTGTAATTTTCAGTATATGCCTGATCTTTCTGCAAAATTATTCAACACTGGAAA
The DNA here is from genome assembly GCA_947176915.1 of uncultured Porphyromonadaceae bacterium. Taxonomy (GTDB): domain Bacteria; phylum Bacteroidota; class Bacteroidia; order Bacteroidales; family Muribaculaceae; genus Lepagella. The sequence continues at coordinate 19,092 of CAMWSM010000047.1, forward strand.
ATTCGGATCAGTCATATTATGTTGCATACGTGGAGGGTAAACGTCTGAGCGGCGAGTCGGCAAGATTACAAGTTGAAGCAGAGAAAAAATCAGTCGACGACTTCATAAAGGAGATGTCCGCACTTGAAGCGCATGAGCAACAGATGATAGATAATTTTTTCAATCTCTAATATTATTAACGATGAAAAGATTTTTGATTATATTCCTATTGGCTACAGTGTGTCATATAGCAAATGCAAAGCCTCCGCAGATATTGGTAGAGCAGTTTTTTGACGGACGTTACAACAAAGAGAAAACTGTCAGCACATTTATTTCAAAAGAGAACGGTACGTATTATCGTATGCTTCAGGTTAAGGATAACCCGGCTATCGTGAAAAAAATCGCTGAAACACTAACAAAGGACCGGACAAGAGCGACCAGATATTTTGAACAGACCGGAGAAGGAGGAAAATCGACAATTGTGAAGATGACAAATAATGGCGAAACAATTGATATCGGATTTCAGGAAGCTCCATCCGGCAAGTCGGCTACCCTTTTTATAAAGGGGCAGGAGAAAGCGTTCAAGTAATCTTCAGTTAAACATATAAATCCCCTTAAATATGAGAAAAATATTTATGCTGCTCACAGGAGTGGCAGCACTCCCTGTGTCTCTTTTCGCACAGGAAGTCAACGATTCCATTCTGTCGGTGTGGGAGAAGGAATTTGAACTTAATGAGGTAGTGGTGGTAGCGAACCGTCCCGTACTTAAACAGGCTCCCGACGGAATCGTGTATATGACAAAGAACGATCCATACGCATTGGGTCTTAACGGAGTGCAGGTGCTTGACCGCATCCCTCGTATATCTGTAATAAATGATCAAGTCAGTGTAGCGGGAAAATCCTCGGTAAAATATATTATAGACGGCCATCTTCTTGAAATGCCGGATGAGGCGATAGCACTTCGATTGAAAAACCTTCAGTCAACGGGTATCGAAAAGATCGAACTTCTCACCACTCCGCCGGCTAAATATGCCGCAGCCACTAATGTTGCCTATATCAGTATAACCACCCGCAACGAATCTCATGGAACACGAGGAAACATTTGGGGTAACGGCACCTTACGTGAAGATTTCAGTTATCTTCTCGGAGGCAACATAAGCCACACCACCCGCAAGGTTGAGCTATCAGCTGATGCCAGCTGGCAGGATACAAAAGGAATCAACGATCTTGACAGGACCTATTCCTTTTCCGACTATATACGGACATCAGATCGTACAAATCGTTTTACTAACCGAAATTTTGGGGCGAACGGACTTTTCAAATATAAATTCAACAGACTGCTCAGTGCGGGGGTAATAGTGAATTTCAGCATGCTGCGTCTCAAAAGCAATATACTTGATGAAACCATTGACAATAGTGCCCTATCATTGTCCAAAAACAATTCTCCCTCTCGCCCGAACAATGCGATTACGCTCACGGCATTCGGAGACTGGGCTATCGGGGGCAAAGGTAAGATGCTGAGCCTGACATACAATATCTTTAACCGTCATACCCGTTCGTTTTCAGATGTAACCACCCGGGAAGATGAGAACGAAGTGTCAAGGCTTACCGATGAAGGTGATAACAAATACAGGATTCATTCGCTGAAACTGGATGCCGCGCTACCATTTTCAACATTCAGAATGGATGCCGGGGCTGCGTATACAGGGGTGAACAACAGGACTGATTTACATATCACTGACTTTCTCGAAGGCAATTGGGTTAATAATCCCCTCCAAAGCAACTCATTCAATTACAATGAAAGAACTGCAGCAGTGTATGTCAGCGGGGAGAAGAATTTTTCCAATAGTTTTTTTGGAAAACTTGGACTTAGGTATGAGCACACTGATGTCAAGGGGACGCAGCACATTGACAACATGCGCCACAACAAGAGTTATGGTTATCTGTTTCCGTCGCTTAACGTAAGTTGGAACAACCTCGGCGCCGGACGATTCTCTATCTCTTATTCGATGGGAATCACACGTCCTAACTTCGGGGACCTCAATCCATTCAGATACTATACGACAGTGAGCGACTATTTCACCGGTAATCCTGATCTTGACCCGAGTATTTCCCATAATGCAGAGATAAACTACAGTTTCAAGGGTATCTACGCAGTTCTGTATAATTCATACAATCATAATGCGATAGGCAATATAACAAGGTTTACTGCCGATGGAAGTCAATACACATTTCCTGAGAATTGCCTTAATACAAATAAAACCGGTCTTTACGCTTCCTATAACCGTTCATTGTTCGCATGGTGGAATCTTAATGTCGGGGGAGAGGTGTTTTATTCAATGGCAAAATCAGAGGTTCCCGATTTCAAGGAGGGGAATGACCACGGCTGGAGCGGAAAACTTGAACTGAACACATCGTGGATGCTCAACAGACAGAAGACGCTTATCCTTAACGTCAGGTTGAGTCATTATTTCCCTTGGAAAGACAGGATGATACATTATTCCTCGATTTCATTGATAGGATGTGATCTACGTTATGCATTGCTCAACAACCGACTGAACCTTGCTCTTGCAGTAAATGATCCCTTCGGATGGAATATCACCAGGACCAAGGCTTATTACAAAGATTATATTGTAACCACTCGAAACGACATTCATTCTCATGCTATTACGTTTAGAGTATCATGGTCGTTCGGGGGGAATAAGGTAAACAATGTTTACCGCGATACAAAAGAGCGTGAATCTAATCGCTCATATTGACACTATAAATTTGACGTCTATTTACCGGGAGCCGGGGCAGCACCTTGCCCCGGTATCTTT
>CAMWSM010000048.1 GCA_947176915.1 uncultured Porphyromonadaceae bacterium
CCTCTTTTTACCCACAAAGATAGTCTCGGGCTTGACTTTCTTATATACCGGGCGTTAAAAATCTCCGTTTTTTATATACCTTTGCACTCTAAATTATACAAATGAAAGTAGATAACATTCAAATATTAGGCACTGAGGAGCACCGAATTTATTTCGGTGATGCAATAGAAGCATTGTCTTTCATTCCTGATGGATCAGTAGATTTAATCTTTGCCGATCCTCCATATAATATTGGTAAAGTCTTTGCAGGATTAAAAGACAAGTGGGCTACAGATGAAGATTATTTACAGTGGTGTTATAGATGGCTTCAAATATGTATAAATAAACTAAAGCCTAATGGGGCTTTTTATGTAATGACTTCTACTCAATTTATGCCCTATTTTGATATTTTCTTAAGAGACAAATTAGCTATTCTGTCTAGATTGGTGTGGTCTTATGATAGTTCAGGTGTACAAGCCAGAAGGTACTTCGGGTCAATGTATGAACCTATTCTGTATTGTGTTAAGGATAAGGATGACTATACTTTTAATGCTGATGAGATTTTAGTTGAAGCCAAAACAGGTTCTAAAAGGGGATTAATCGATTATAGGAAAAATCCACCACAACCGTATAATACACAGAAAGTGCCTGGAAATGTTTGGGATTTCGCTAGAGTAAGGTATAGGATGGATGAGTATGAGAATCATCCAACACAAAAACCTACAGCATTACTGGAACGTATAATCAAGGCTAGTTCTAATGAAGGAGATATAGTATTAGATCCTTTTTCTGGTTCATTTACTACTGGTTTTATGGCTAAACAGCTTCATCGCAAAAGTATCAGCATAGAAATTCAGGAAGAATTTATTAAAATAGGTCTTAGGAGATTAGGACTTGCTACTGAATTTAATGGAGAACCATTAATAAAAGAATGCAAAACGATTAAAGTTAGAAATCGAAATGGTGTAAAAACACAAATTGTAGACCAACCCAGTATTTTTGACACAACTTATTAAGATGATTACAGAACATAGTTTTACCAGTACCATACGAAAAGTCCTGACTACTTTTTTTGGTGAGAATGCGGATACTGTATTTGAAAGCAGTATACTGGTTCAATATCTAAATGAAAAAACTAAATCAGCAAATAGGGGGTCTAAAGCTAGAGGTAGTTTTGCTAACTTATATTCTATTTATGTGATAGTGGAAGACTATATCAGGCATAATTATCATAAAGTTAAGAAAGGTAATTATGCAGACTATGAAGGAGTAATATTTAGTTATCTCTTTAAGAGGCAGAGAGAACTCCCTTTTGGCGCAAAGTTACAAAACCATTCACTAAATAATAGAACTAATTCAGAATTTCAGAAGCTCTTTCCAACAACAAACCTTATCCCAATTATCCGTAATCAAGAAACAAGTAGATATTGGATTAATGACAATCTTCTTTGGATTGATTTAAACAAGAAAAGCTATAACATAGCTGAAGCGGTAATATCTATTATAGATGAATATGTCAAAGCAAAGCAGGATTCTTTTGTAAGATTTATCAAGCAATGTGAAAAGTTGAGAACAATAGAAGGGGAAGATGGAAAAGAGATTAATACATTTATTCTAAGTCTTTTAGCTCCTAATGTAGATGCCAGACTTTTTGAAATAGTTAGTTATTCAATATTGAAGTTCTATTATATCGAACACAATATCTACTGGGGATATGAGCTTGAAAAAATTGAATCCGAAAATCTAAAACTTTATAAGACTGGAAGAACTAATGCTAATGATGGGGGGATTGATTTTGTAATGAAACCCTTAGGCAGATTCTTTCAAGTTACTGAAACATTAGATTTTAAGAAATATTTCCTAGATATTGAAAAGATAGAAAAATATCCGATTACTTTTGTAATTAAATCTACTGAATCAATATCGGAAATAAAAGAAAAGTTAGAGTCCGATGCTTTTAAGACTTATCCGGTTAAAGCGATTGTAAGAAAATACTTAGATTGTATAGAGGAAATAATCAACATCCCTACTTTAATGGAATACCTTCAAACTGTAGAAGCGAATGGTCTACTTATTAAGGTATTAGAAGAGATAATATTACAAAGCAAAGTGGAATTTAACTATTCGGAAGAAGATGAAGATTGAAGGTTCAAAGAAAATGATTTCATACGCCTTCTATCTGAGAGAGTCGTCAGTACACTTCCTCCAGCCGCTGGGAGAGGGGTCAGTCCCCTGACCCCGGGGGCGACTCTGGTGCGCGATGAAATGATTTTAAGTGATTTTTGCTTTGGTTCAGTCGCGCCTGTCGGGGCAGGGGACTGCCCCGACTCCCAGCAGGGGGCAGGGAACTGACCCTGGTGTGGTGGCAAGAGAGCGGCGGAGGAGGTGGTGTCCGAAACGGCAGCGCAGGCATTTCCTTGGCTCGCAATATTCGCGCCGCAGTTGGAGGAGAGCCTGACTGCGCATGGCGTTCTCACTTCTAAGACCATAGCCATTCCATTCCCGGATGATACTGTTGTTTTCTGAGGGAAGAGTCTCCAAGAGAGCAAGAGCATATTCCCCGAGTTCTATTTCTCCGCGTGTGGCTGCGTAGGCGTAGATGAGGGGTATAACCGTGTTTATCATCAGAAGAGTAACGCTCGCTGCCGACAGACCATCGCTCCCTGAGCGCGCATCCGCATCAAATGAGGAATGGGTGTGCCAGTAACCCTCCAGTCGCCAATCAAACAGTTTACTGACATCCTCTTTTTTCCTAACCCTGTCAATAATGAGGGAGAGCATGGAGAATCCCCCTTCACATGCCTTGGCAAGAAGGGCTATGCGGCGATGGGGAAAATTCTGCGGACGAGTGCGTGCATATTTCCATAGCCCGGGACGCATAGGCCGTAATCCGTATTTTCTTGCCAGAAAGTAATATTCCCGGCATAGAAGTTGATAAAATTCATCGAATATATGAAGGCTTTGGTCGAGCATGGCAGCTTGACCGAAGAGTAAAGCCTGAAGTTGGAGCGGGTTGTCGCTATGATGATGGAGGATACGCAAGGGTAGAGAACGGGCAAGCATCTCAAACGGATCGCTGTTAAGACCGAATCCAAGTGCCCTCGCGAGAGTTATGAAGCAAGTTTGCTCCCAGTCGTTCCCTGTGGATTGAAGGGTGTTGATCACTCTTTCTGACTTCATCCGCAGACGTTCTATGGCAAGAGATTCGAGCCAGTCGGTAACGGTCAGTTTTGGAAGCGAGGAGAGGTAGGAGGCGCAACGCAGATGCGCAGGATGCATCGAGAGATGATTATAGGTGTGGCAAAAATCAGGGGGGAGGGGGATAACTACCTGAGGTATTAGCGACCCATCCTGACGGCGTATGCGCGCATCATCAATACCCACAACATGCAGGATGATGTTGTCGTAGGAACTGTCGGTATGATGGTTATGCCGATACCAATCGGAGGCCTTGATGTGAATTTCAATATTGCCTATCCATACGGTGTTGTCAATCTTTATCTTAGCATTAAAGAAATCCGGACCGGAATCAGTATTGAGTATTCCGGGGTCAATAATCTCTATGCTCCGGCTGTCAGAATCGGTTATCCTCCTGCCAAGCATGGTGTGTTGCCAAAGAAACTGATAAAGAGCCTCCACGGGAATTCAGGGATATTTTGAGAGTGAGAAGATTCAACTTTTGCCTACAAATTTATGAAAAATTGTTAATAATGTCAAATTTGATGAACAAATATTTGGCGTATTATACAAAATAGAGGTAACTTTGCGTAGTGTTTTTCATAGTATAATTAAGATTAAGGTTAAGGTCTGTTGCTCTGAGAAGAGAGACAGACCATTTTTATTATGGTAACTATGTAAAACAAACCCTATAATTATCCGTTTAATAAGGTAGTAAGTGTTGATTTCAAAACTTACATAACCCAATCTTTTTACAATATTGTTTATGAAGAATCAACGACGCATTGTGCGTCCCGACAATATCCTCTCCTTTACAAATAATTCCGACACAGCGCAACCTCTGCTTGCATTCATTTCAGAACGTTTCAAGGATAAAAGCCGTAATGATCTGAAGGCATGGCTCCGCTATGGTCATTACATGGTGGATGGCAAGGTCTCTACTGCATTCGACACTCCCGTAGAACCCGGAATGGAGGTGAAGGTGAATATGAGCCGTCCTTTCGTAGTTCTGAAACATCCTCGTCTGCAACTCGTATATGAGGATGACGACGTGATTGTAATTAATAAGGGCTACGGACTCCTCTCCGTAGGAACGCAAAGCCATAAGAAGGAGGAGTCTGCCTACGATATTTTACGCGAGTACGTAAAACGTCAGGATCCGGCAAACAAGCTATATGTGGTGCATCGGCTTGATCGCGACACTTCCGGACTTATGATGTTTGCCAAGACAGAGGAGGCCCAGGAAAATCTGCGCCATAACTGGAATAATATGGTGCTCGACCGCCTCTATGTCGCCCTTCTTGAGGGATATGTGAAAGAGGACGAAGGATATGTCAAGAGCCGTCTTATGGAGAACTCCCAGTTTGTGGTTTATTCTACTGAAAATCCTGACGAAGGCAAGCTTGCATTGACAAGATACAAGGTGCTCAAACGTGCTCACGGACTTTCTCTCGTAGAGTTTTCTCTCGACACGGGAAGGAAAAATCAGATTCGTGTGCATGCCTCTGAGATGGGACATCCTATAATGGGCGACCGGAAGTATGGAGCCAAGACAAGCCGGCTGAACCGGCTGTGCCTGCATGCACGCACACTACGTTTCGCACATCCCATAACACGCAAGGACATGCGTTTTGAACTCCCCGTGCCGTCGCGTTTTATGAATGCCGTGAAGTAGGGAAAAGGAAAAGTGATTCTTTGAACTTAAAATTGAGATTTAATGAAGATTGACACATCATCATATTATCCGGAAACAGGCGGGGAGGAGGGCTTCTCCCTCAACCGGCGTGAGACAACCCTTTTCGGAGAGGTAAAAAAAGAGGAAGATAGCGCCGTTCCGACTGCGGAAGAGAGAAAGGCGGATACGAATCCACGGCCTGAACCGGAAGTTCCTCCCAAGGAATGGGAGAGAGTAGTGAGCGGCGCAAGCCATTTCCTCTCGTGGGTGCTCGTGCCGCTGCTGATGCCGGTCTATGGCCTGCTGCTCGCATTCTCCCTATCCATACTCGATTTGGCTCCCATGAGCACAAGAGTAGGTTTTACGCTGATCGTTGCCGGAATAAATGTCCTTGTCCCCATGATGCTTGTCCTGTTGCTGAAGAAAATGGGAATTGTAGACGATCTGGGGCTTAACGGTAGAAAGGAACGGCTCATCCCTTACATAATCTCCATTGTGGCATTAGCGGGAACTGCCGTGTTCATGTACTATAAAGGGGCACCTCATTGGCTCGTTTGGTTCTTCGGAGGTGGTGCTGTAGGAGGATGTGTAAATCTTATAGTGAATTTCTGGTGGAAAATCTCAGCCCATGCCGCCGGTATCGCCGGAGTGGTTGCCCTTCTGGTGAGAATTGCACGCGATGGCAATCCCCATCCTGCCGTTTTCGGCTGGCTTATTGCCTCTATAATCATTGCGGGGCTGCTTGGTTCTTCACGAGTGTGGCTCGGAAGGCACACCGTATGGCAAGTAATGGCAGGGCTACTGGTTGGCTTCACCTCCGTCATCCTTTTCACATAAAAAATAATTATAAATATTAAATTATTATGACTGAGTATACTTTAACATTAAATTCAGAATCGGATTATCGCATTCTCAAAAAAATTCTAAGAGCATTTGATGGTGCTACAATACGACGTAATAAGATTAAATCTAAAAATATAGAAAAAGCTTTTTCTGTAGAGGAAACTCTTACAGAAAGGATATGTAATGGTTTGATTGAGGTTAAGTTAATTGAGGATAAGGTGCTTCCTTCGAAATTGGCAAAAGATTTTTTGAATGAAATTTGAGGTTAGAACAACTCCAAGGTTTGAAAAAGCGGTAAAAGCACTTGCAAAGAAGTATCTTCCTCTGTGGATGTCAATATTATTAAAAAAATAATTGAGGATTTGTCTTTAGGGGATTTTGGATGATTAAGAAGGATAAATATGTCGAGATATAATTACAGCAGAAGAGAGAGCACAGTGGCAAAAGCCGGGAATGTGGAAATCGGCGGTGCCAATCCTATCAGAATACAGTCAATGACCAACACTTCCACTCTTGATACGGAAGGAAGTGTGGCGCAGGCTCTCCGCATAGCCGAAGCAGGCGGCGAGATTGTACGTCTGACCACTCAGGGTGTGCGCGAGGCTGAAAATATGGCAAACATCCGTAAAGGTCTTGATGAAGCCGGATGCGACGTGCCGCTTGTGGCAGATGTGCATTTCAATCCTAATGCCGCCTTTAAAGCTGCCGAGACATGTGAGAAGGTACGCATAAATCCGGGTAATTTCGTGGATGCAGCCCGCACATTCAAGAAACTGGACTTCACGGACGAGGAATATGCCGAAGAGGTAAAGAAAATTGATGAAACTCTTGTCCCTTTCCTCCAACTGTGCAAAAGGAATAATACGGCGGTGCGTCTTGGGGTGAATCACGGTTCACTGTCCGACAGGATCATGAGCCGCTACGGAGATACACCTGCCGGCATGGTTGAGTCGGTTATGGAGTTTCTCAGAGTATGTCGCAGAGAGAATTTCGATAATGTAGTGATCTCCATCAAGGCTTCAAATGTAGTGGTGATGGTTGAGACAGTGCGTCTCCTCGATGAAAAGATGCGCGATGAGGGGATGGCTTTTCCTCTTCATTTAGGCGTTACGGAAGCAGGAGATGGGGAAGATGGACGCATCAAAAGTGCGGTAGGGATAGGAACCCTCTTGGGAGAAGGTCTTGGCGACACTATCAGAGTCTCATTGACAGAAGACCCGGAGAAGGAGATTCCTGTTGCGAAGAAGTTGCGCGATTACATAACTTCACGAGCCGGTCATGCCCCGGTGGCAGAACCGACAGAGATTGCCGAAGGATACTCAAGAGATAAAGCCGTTGCTGTGCCCTGTTTTGAGGATGTGAAGCATCCCTTGGTTGCCGGACTCGACTTTCCCGGATTTCCCGCAACATGGCATCGGGTGAATGCAGCAGACTCTCCTCAGCTATATGATGATGAATTGCCTGTGGTGATTACGAGTGAAAATACTAACCGGCCCGGTGAGATCGCCTCCTGGATTGACCGATTTATATCACTCGGCGGAAAGAATCCGATATTTATCTCCATGAGGTATGATGATACGGATCTGGAGGATTTTCAGATAAAGGCAGGTGCAGATTTCGGACCTCTTCTTCTTAACGGCTACGGTTCCGGAATATCTATTGATGCTCCGGCGTTTACGGCAGAGGAGATTAACTCTGTTGCATTAGGCTTGCTGCAGGCTGTGCGTCTTCGCATCAGCAAGACGGAGTATATTGCCTGTCCGAGCTGCGGACGCACACTCTTTGACCTTCAGAAGACTCTTAGGGAAGTGAAGGAGGCAACCGCCGGGTTGAAGGGATTGAAGATTGGCGTGATGGGGTGTATTGTCAACGGTCCCGGAGAGATGGCAGATGCCGATTATGGATATGTAGGTGCCGGACCCGGAAAAGTGAGTCTTTACAAAGGAAAGACGCTCGTAAGAAAGAACATTCCCTCCGAAGACGCTATCGCGGCTCTCCTCGAATTAATTTATGCTGAGAATCCTAATCCATCGCCTGATCCGATGAATGTAAGGACATAATGCTTGGGAGGATGTATCTCAATCATGATACATCCTCTCTTTTTTATCAATACCTTTTTTATTTATTGACGCTCCATTCAACGCCATTCTTAGTGTCCTTTATGTTGAAGCCGAGGGCTGCAAGTTTGTCGCGGATAAGATCGGAGGTGGTCCAGTCTTTTGCCGCTTTCGCATTTCCTCGAATCTCCATCAAAAGATCAACTGCTCCTTCAAAAGCTTTGGCTGCTCCGGCATTCTCCCCTTCATCTGCAATCTTCATGCCTAATATGTCGAAGAGATATACCTTAAACAGGTCTTTGAGTTTCCCGATATCCTCTGCCGAAAGGCTGACGGAGCCATCGGATGCGGAGTTTATGATCTTACATGCCTCAAACAACTGTGCAATCACTTGCGGAGTGTTGAGATCGTCATCCATTGCCTCTTTGCATGCCTCGGCGAAATCGGGCATCTCAATGCTTGATTTCTCGGATGCCTTGAGGTTCTGAAGCCGACGATAGCTGTCAGTAATCTTCTGAAGCGCTTTCTCCGCAGCCTGGAGTGCCGCATTGGAGAAATCCACAGTTGAGCGATATTGAGCTTGCAGGATGAAGAAACGGATCACCATCGGCGAATAGGCTTTTTCAAGCAAGGGATGATCGCCGTTGAAGAATTGTTCGAGGGTAATGAAGTTGTTGTAGCTTTTCCCCATCTTCTTCCCCTCGATGGTGATCATATTGTTATGAACCCAATAATTCACTGTCTCGTGTCCTTGGGCAGCCACGCTTTGTGCTATCTCACACTCATGATGAGGGAAAAGGAGGTCAAGTCCTCCTCCGTGAATATCGAATTTCTCACCGAGATATTTCTGTCCCATTGTGGAGCATTCGAGGTGCCATCCGGGGAAGCCTTCACTCCAGGGAGAGGGCCAGTGCATGATATGCTCCGGAGCCGCTTTCTTCCAGAGGGCGAAATCAAGCGGATTGCGTTTTTCCTCTTGCCCGTCAAGGGCACGGGTGGTTGAGAGCATATCCTCGATGTTGCGTCCCGAGAGCTTGCCATAATTATGGTCGCGGTTATATTTCTCCACGTCGAAGTAGACAGATCCGCAGCTTTCGTAGGCATATCCGGCATCAAGAATCTTCTTGATGTATTCGATCTGCTCTATGATATGACCGGAGGCATGAGGTTCTATGCTCGGAGGAAGCACGTTGAGAGCTTCCATGTCGTGGTGGTAACGGTTAAGATAGAACTGCACCACCTCCATAGGCTCAAGCTGCTCGAGGCGCGCTTTCTTCGCAATCTTGTCCTCGCCTGAGTCGGCATCATGTTCAAGATGCCCTACGTCAGTGATGTTGCGTACGTAACGCACCTTATAGCCTAAATGACGCAAATAGCGGAAAAGGATATCAAAGGTAATCGCCGGACGCGCGTGACCCAGATGTGCGTCGCCGTAGACTGTAGGACCGCATACATACATCCCGACGTGTCCTTCATGGATAGGTTTGAATGGCTGCTTGAAGCGAGTAAGTGAATTGTAGAGCGTCAGCATATTTTTTGTTAGTTCATTCCGGGTGTTTTCGGAGTGCGCGGCTGAATTTCGCCAAATTGAGCCTCATATTTCTTCACATTGTCTGTGATGGCAAACATGAGCTGCTTTGCATTCTCGGGGCTCATGATCACGCGGCTTACTACCGGTGCCTGGGGCATACCGGGAGCTGCGAAGATGAAGTCGATCAGAAACTCATTAGGACCGTGTCCGATCATTGCGAGGTTGCTATATTTACCGTCTGCCACTTCCGGACGGAGCTGAATCTGGAGTTGATTTTTGTTGTTGTTTTCAGGTGTTGCCATTTTTTGGTTAATTGTTTTTTGCGAGGCGAAATGCCTCTTGGTTTGTATTTACGAACGCGAAGATAGACAAAATAGAGCAGACTGCCAAATAAATTTTCACATTTCCATCTTCTCTTCAGTCTCTTCACTAATGCGCCCGTCGGTCATGATGACGGTTCGGTCGGCTATGGATGCCATTGCAGGATCGTGTGTAACCATCACGAAAGTCTGATGGAGTTCGTCGCGAAGACGGGCGATTACAGCCTGTATCTCATCTCGGTTGCGGGAATCAAGGCTCCCCGTAGGCTCATCAGCGAAAACCACACGCGGACTGTTAATAAGGGCACGCGCAATTGCCGTGCGCTGTTTTTCCCCCCCTGAGAGTTCCGAAGGCTTATGAAGAAGGCGGTCGCCCATGCCGAGACTCTCAAGTAGTTGCCGGGCGGCGTCAAGTGCCTCTCTTTTCTTCATTCCTCCGATCCACCCCGGCATTGCCACATTTTCGAGTGCGGTAAACTCCGGCAGAAGCTGATGAAATTGAAAAACGAAGCCTATGTTGCGATTGCGGAAAGCCGAGAGTTTACGGTCTTTGAGCTTCAGGACATCAACCCCGTCAAAAAGGACGCTCCCCGAGTCAGGACGGTCGAGGGTGCCCGCTATTTGAAGAAGAGTGGTTTTACCCGCTCCCGACGGACCAACGATAGCCATGATTTCCCCCTCCGTGATGGAAAGGGAAACATCATGCAATACGGTCAGTTTCCCGTATGATTTGGAAACGTTGCGAATTTCAATCATTGTTATCTCCCTGTGTCAGCCAGGCTCCCTTGAAGCCCGTCTCTTCGAGTGTCTTCAACACTTGTGATGCGTGGTCGGCATCTTCCGGAATGCCATGGACAGTCAGAACCTTATCGGCATTTTCAAGATCAAGACTCCATTCTGCATTTGGAAAACGAGAACGCATGGCGTTCAGAATTGTGCTTTGACAATGAGCACACTTGGCATTTGTTGAAAATTGCATAACCTTAATTTTATTTAGTTTAGCTCTTAGGCGTTAGGCGTTAGGCATCAGGCATTAGGCTTTAGACTGCGCCAATCCCACCGTTTCCTTACCATCTTACCATCTTACCATCTTAACACCTTAATCTCTTAACTCTTAACCCTTAACCCTTAACCCTTAACCCTTAACCCTTAACTCCCCCTTACTCCCTCTTAAGTATCCGTCGATTCTTCGGATAAAGATTATTGGCGCGACTCCCTATGTTTTTTGCGGGTCCCAGCAACAGCCCTTTATAAGCCATCATCACAATCCCGCGAGGAGTTCCCTCAGGGAGCACCAGCGATTCACGCCGTAGATACTGTAGCGCCTCCTCACGTGAAAGCTCTATAATCGGGAAACGCGAGCGGTCGAAATCAACCGATAAGATCTCATCTATTTCCGGCACTGTATCCTTATCCTTCTCTTTGGTTCTATCTTTATGAAATTTCACTGATGCCTTACGGACCGTTTCAGGTCGGTTGCTTTCCTCCTCCCCCGGATTTCTGAATACAGCGAGAAAGAGACCCTCCCCCTCGGTAACATGAGGCATGAACCGATAGACAGGATAAGGGGTTTTGATTCCCCGTGCAATTCCCCAATCCTCCGGAAAATTCAAATCAACGGGTTCCAATCCGAGCTCCTCCGCAACATAGCGTACATTCTCCTCATTCTCCTTTCGATTGAATGTGCATGTGGAATATATAAGGAATCCTCCCGGGCGCACCGTTGCGGAAGCGTTGGCAAGAATCTCTCTCTGGAGCGCTGCACATTTCTCCACAAGATCTTCCGACCATTGCTCTCGTGCCTGCGCATCTTTACGCATCATCCCCTCTCCGGAACATGGAGCATCGACTGCCACGATATCATAAACATTTCCTTCACGAGGGAATGCCGAAGTGTCGCGATTGACTGCCGCAACATCCGGATATCCCCACCGTGAGAGGTTTTCACGCAATATATGCACCCTTTTCGCTACATATTCATTTGCCGTAACCTTGCTTCCGTCCGGAAGGGCGTCAATCATCGCAGTTGTTTTCCCTCCGGGTGCGGCACATAGATCAAGCACCGAAATTTTTTCCGGATTGCCCATGAGGGAGAGCAGACGGCGAGTAACCTCAAAATAGATCATTGAGGAGGCATCCTGAACGTAGTAGGCTCCGGCATGTAGGAGAGGATCCAGAGTGAAGTCTGGGCGCGTCGGGAGATAGTGTCCCTCCTCACACCATTTCACCGGCGTCCCTTCCGGGAAAGATGCCCCCGGTTTGCGTGGATTAAGACGCACAGACACCACCGGCGGACGCTGCATGGCTATGAGGAAGTTATCTGTCTCCTCACCAAGCAGCAGACGCATTTCATCTATGAAACCCTGAGGTAATGACATAAATCATCTATTTTTCTGCAAAAATACAAAAAATTTTTATTAATTTTGTATGTATGGAACTCAATACAGCGCTTTATCTCATTCCGGTGAATATAAGCAATGCACCGCTTAATGACACATTGCCCCCCGGAAATCTTGAAATACTGAGAGGACTGCATCACCTGATAGTTGAAAATGTACGTACGGCACGCCGTTTCCTTAAACGTTGCGATCCGGGGTTTGACATATCCGCAGTTAACTTTTATGAACTCAACCGCCACACGGATCTTGCCGCAGTCGGAGAATATCTTGAGCCTTTGCGCAACGGTGAGCCTATGGGAGTGATGAGCGAGGCAGGATGTCCGGCAGTAGCCGACCCCGGAGCCCTTCCCGTGAGTATTGCCCAGCGGGAGGGACTTAGGGTAATACCTCTTGTAGGACCCTCAAGCATTCTCATGGCTCTGATGGCTTCCGGATTCAACGGACAGGGATTTGCTTTCAATGGCTATCTCCCCATCGACGGAAAGGAGAGGGAGAGAAAATTGAAAGAACTGGAAACGGCTTCCCGTCGTAGCGATATGACGCAGATTTTTATAGAAACGCCCTACCGCAACAACAGAATGCTGAAGGTTATGGCTGACACACTGCAGCCCTCTACAAGGATATGTGTGGCTTGCGACATTACGGACCCGGAGAAGGAATCTATCATCACTCTTCCGGCTTCTAAGTGGAAAGGAAGAAAATATGACTATGACAAGCGTCCTGCAATATTTCTTATCTATGCAGGAAACAAAAGCAATGGATAAATGGCTAAGAAAAGGATAACTTTTGAAGGACAGATGAAACTCCCGTTTGAAGAATGGGAGTTGCTTGAAACACCCGTGAAAACACCGGTGAAACGAAATGTTTATGCCTCTGCCGAGATTCCTCAGCCCAAAAAAAATGCTGTCAAACCTGAAGACCGTCTCCTTTATTATTTCTCTATCGGTTCCGGCTCAAGCGGAAATTCATGCTATATAGGCACACGAAAGGGGGGAATCATAATTGACGCAGGAGTGAAAGCCGACATGATAGAGTCGACGTTGGCAGCCAACGGGGTGGATATGAAGAAGGTGGTGGGAGTGCTGCTGACTCACGACCATTCCGACCATGTGAGATATGTCTATTCCCTGCTCAGGAACAACCGCCATATGAGGCTGTATTGCACCAACAGAGTATTGAACGGGATTTTACGCCGTCATAGCATCTCTAAAAGAATAAAGGATTATCACACTCCGATTTTCAAGGAGATTCCGTTTAACATAGCTGAATTTGAGATTACGGCATTTGATGTTCCTCACGATGGCGTTGACAATATGGGCTTCTCTATAGGTTTCGACGACAGGCAATTTGTCCTTGCCACCGATCTGGGGGCGGTAACCGAGCGTGCGCGTTACTATATGAGCCGTGCAAATTATCTCGTGATTGAGGCAAACTATGACTTGAAGATGCTTCTCAATGGAAGTTATCCTGAATATTTGAAGGCTCGTATTCAGACTGAAAGGGGACATCTTGACAATGTGGCGACGGCGGCGTTCCTTAAAGAGATGATAACTTCACGCCTGAAAAATATCTTCCTCTGTCATCTTTCGCAGGATAATAATACGCCGCAAAAAGCTTTAAAAGCTGTGAGAGATGCGTTGGAGGAGCGTGGTGTGAAAGTTGGAAATGCCAACGACACTCTTGAAGACAGGGGAGCGGACGTGCAACTCATGGCTTTGCCACGATTTGAATCGTCAAGACTTTTCGTTTTCCGCCCGCTGCCTAAAGAAGATTAATTGAAAAGCGGAAGATTAAATGCAGGAGAATGAGTCTACGAAATGACCGAGCCTGCGGGGGCTTTCGCGCTGAGGATGATGGTCAGCAACGGACCTTCAAGACCGTTCGGGGCAATTCCGGAACGAATCTCAAATCTAAGATAGCCCCCTCCAAAGTCATAAACCCGTATGGAGGTGTCGTCATAATCGGCTGCATCGGGAGTTTCAAATTCCAAAAGGGATGACTCCGGGAGCGAGAGGCTCTGGATGATATACGTTTCAAGATCTCCCGGCAGTAAATCTCCCAGATAAAGATTTCGGATAGACACGTTTTTATTATCAATCACGTCTATCACCCAAACGCCGGGTGAGCCTTGAACGTCGGTGTAGAGTGGGGCGCCCTGACCATCGGTGAGCACTCCGAGGAAATCGTATTCAGTAGAGTCAAGGGGTTCTCCGACTTTAATTGCATCCGCGAGGCTGCGGATTGTCATGGCAATGTCATTGTCAGCATGAAATTCCTCCTTGTCGGGCATACTTTCATTTATGCCACGTTTCTCTTCTCCCCCACGGCATGATATGACCGTGAGGAGAATCAAAACAACCATAAGTGTCAGAAAATATCTGTTGTTCAGTTGATTTTCTGTATATGCATCCTTATGCATAACGGAGTCTTTAATACGATTCTGTAAGTTTATTTAACATTCCATAACAAAATGTGCGCAAAACTACAATTTTTTTTTCAATACACCAAGCAAATGACGATAAGAAATTAGAAGATTCCTTATCTGGTGTAAAGGAAGCGTTTTATGCTCCTTTTGGGAGTTTTCTCAAATTCATTCGGCATGAGCACGATTTTGGAAATTTTCTCGTAGGGGGCTACAAGCTTGTTTAATTCCTCTCTGACATTCTCCATTGCCGAATCCATATCGTTTATCGAGATTCCGAACTTGTCGGTGGCATCGAAATCAGGATAGACGAGCGCTACGAGTCTTCCATCGCGTTCAACGACGAGGCTTTCCGAAACAAAAGGCATGTTGTTGAGTTTCGCCTCAATCTCCTCCGGATAGATATTCTGTCCCGATGCAGAGAGAATCATTGTTTTTGAACGGCCTCGAAGGAAAAGGGTGCCGTCAGGTGTCCGCGTGCCCATATCTCCTGTGTGCAGCCACCCATCTTTATCCAGCACTGCCGCCGTAGCCTCCGGATTCTTATAATAGCCTTTCATCACATTAGTGCCTCTGACGCAAATCTCACCCGGAATATTCTCAGGATCGGCAGACTCGATTTTTGATTCCATGATGGGCAGCGTCTTGCCCGACGAACCGACTATGAACTTTCTCCAGGGAGTATAGGAGATAAGGGGGCCGCATTCTGTCATGCCATATCCTACTGTGAAGGGGAATTTAATCTTATGAAGAAATTCCTCTACCTCATGGTTGAGAGGAGCCCCTCCAACAATAACTTCCTCAAATTCTCCGCCGAAAGCATCAATAAGTTTTTTTCTTATCTTGGAATAAATAAGTGTGTCGAGGAAAGGAACTGCCAGCGTCCAGCGCATTGTCCCTTTTGAAATCATAGGCAGAATCTGGTTTTTATAGATCTTCTCCAGAATCAAGGGCACGCAGATTACGAGGTTGGGACGAACCACAGCCAATGCTTTCAAAAGCACTTTCGGGGAGGGAGTCTTGCACAAAAGGGTGATATGCGAGCCTTCCGCCAGGGGAGTGAGCATGTCAAACGCGCATCCGTAGGCATGGGCAAGGGGAAGGAAGGCAAGCACTCTTGAATTACGGAAATGCAGTTCTGCCGACACTCCGAAGCATACATTTCCTGCAAGATTCTCTCCTGTGAGCATTACTCCTTTTGAGAAGCCTGTGGTGCCGGAGGTGTAATTGATTTCCACCACTTCAGAGTTGTCCCGATTGGCATACATTACATTCTGAGGCTGATAGCCTTCCGGAAATTTTCTGTTGAAGCGACGTTTCAGGAGGCGGATGTGGCGCTGAAGCTCCACACCGTTCGCCTCATGGAGAACCGCCTTATTCTCCAGGCTCATCACTCCCTTTACATTCAGCAGCGTGTCAGCCTCAAGATGCTCCCATATATGATCAGAGACGAAAAGAAGCTCTGCCTCGGAATGATTGACGATATGTGCTATGTCTCTCGGATTAAATTCCGAGAGGATAGGCACAATGATTGCCCCGTAGGTAACCGTTGCCATGTACACCTTTACCCATTCCGATGAATCTTTCCCGCAGAGAGCAATCTTTGCTCCTTGCTTTATGCCGATTGACTCAAAGAGGAGATGAGTCTTGGCTATATCCTCCGCAAGCTTGCCGTAGGTTATACCGTTATTCTTTCCGAACTCAGAGAGAGCAGGAAGATCCCAGTTCTCTGCGAAACTCTGCTCATATATCTTTATGAAATTTCTGATTTTTAGCATTTTTCAGGTTTTAGTTGTGGAATATCCGACATTTTGAGGGACGACTGAATAAAAATAGAGTGTGAACCAAACGTCTCACACTCTATATAACAATCAATTGGCTTATTGGTTTATTATCACGCCTCAACGTCAGATGCCAATTTCTGAGCGGCGGCTTCCTCAGCCAGGACATTTTCTGCAGCGTCAGCCTCCGCCGTTACGTTCTCAAGCTTGCGCATGATGCTGAAGATAAATATCGCTGAAATAAGGCAAAGTCCTATAAGTATGCTCCATATTGCCACAAGCGAAATCTTTCCCCATAACAGCATCGGCACCATTACCAAATAGTTGCCTATCGCGGTCGCTCCGAACCATGCTCCCATCATCGCTCCCTTATATTTCGGAGGAGCCACCTTTGAGACGAAAGATATGCCCATCGGAGAGAGCAGAAGCTCTGCGAAAGTGAGGATGAGATATGTCGAGATGAGCCAGTTGGGATTGACATTTCCCGAGGTTCCGCTGATTCCTATGGAGGAGAGTGCCATAAGACCGTAGGCGAGGGCTGCCAGAATCATTCCATAGCCGATTTTGCGGGGAGCGGAAGGTTCTTTCCCCTTGGAGGCGAGCCAGCCGAAGAGAGC
Organism: uncultured Porphyromonadaceae bacterium; assembly: GCA_947176915.1. GTDB lineage: Bacteria > Bacteroidota > Bacteroidia > Bacteroidales > Muribaculaceae > Lepagella. The sequence goes on from CAMWSM010000048.1 coordinate 16,802, forward strand.
AAGCGACACCGGAGTGAGGGCAACCACAAAGAAGGGATTGAATTGCTGATAGTCCTGCGGCTGGATATTTGTCAGAGGATTCGGGGTAGTGGCATAAAAGTAAACGATGAACGACAGCATGCAAACAAGCAGAATGCACGCAGTGGTTTTTCCTGAAGTCGTTCGCGACTGAAATATGCCGAATATGGCATATACGGCAAGACAGAACGCCACCAATGCCCAGACGTTAAAGAATATTCTTGTAAAGCCTCCGCATTCAGGCCCTATGCATGATTTTGCAAATTCCGTTAAAGCAGCTCCGCTCTGGTTGAATACCATCCAGAAGAATATTACGACGGCGAAGACCAGGAGAAGAGCCACCATTCGGTCGCGGGTCTGACGAGGAGTAAGAACAGGAGCGCTTCCATTATTTCCCGCTTCATCCTTTTTCTTTGATGGAATTGAGCTGCCGAAATATCTCTTTCCGAACATATAGATGGCGTATGATATGATAAGGGATATGCACGCCACTCCAAATCCGTAGTTGTAGCCGGTTGTGAGAGTGGAGAGATAGTCGGAACACCATGCGGTCAGTCCTGAAAAATCTACATCCATGCCATTTGCCGCTGCCAGATCAGCCACTCTTGAAGCTGCCTCCGGAAGGTTGGCGCTCCCTTTCTCGGCAGCGTCAAGATAAGCGTTGCAGGCTGCCGGAAGATCCGCCACGTATTTGAGATCGGAATGTGCGAAAGCGAAATTGCACATCGCCGATGCTGTGCCGGGAGCGAACATGGATCCGATGTTGATTGCCATGTAGAAGATCGAGAAGCCGGCGTCACGCTGGGATGAGTAGCGCGGGTCATTGTAGAGGTCCCCGACGATTACCTGAAGATTGCCTTTGAACAGACCGGTTCCTATTGCGATAAGGGCTAAGGCTCCAAAAAGAATCCATAGAGAGGAGTCGGCTCTTACCGGGGTGGGGATTGCCATAACCAAATAACCGGCAAACATGATGAAAATTCCTGCTACGACACATTTCGAGAAATTCCAGCGGTCAGCAACCCATCCTCCGACTATAGGGAGGAAATAGACCACTGCCATGAATATGGCGTAGATTTGTCCGGAAATAGCTGTGCTGAATCCGAATTTTGCCTGCAGAAACAGAAGAAGGATGGAGAGCATCGTGTAGTAGCCGAAGCGTTCCCCCATGTTCGAGAGACCGAGAAAATAAAGTCCCTTTGGTTGGTTTTTAAACATATTATTTAGGTTTTTAGGCTTTAGGCTTTAGGCTTTAGGCTTTAGGTGTTAGGTATTAGGCATTAGGCATTAGGGGTTAGGCATTAGGGGTTAGGCATTAGGCTCGAGGGGTTGGGGTAGGTGTTAGGGCAAATTTTAGGTGTCAGGTGGTAGGGTTGAGATACCCGCTACCTGACACCTAAAGTCTAAAGCCTCGAGGTTCGAGCCTTGGGCCTAACGCCTAATGCCTAATGCCTAATGCCTAACGCCTCAAGCCTGAGTTACTCTCTCAAGCCATTTCACCATTGAGAACATCACGCCCATTGAGACGAGGCAAACAACGAGGAATACGGTCCAACAGATCCATAATGGCCATGCGTTATACATAAGAGGACCGATCCAGAGAAGAAGATTGCCCAGAGCGGTTGCGCCAAGCCAAAGTCCCTGACAGAGACCCTGCAGGTGGCTGGGGGCAACTTTTGATACAAAGGATAGACCTAACGGAGAGATGAAAAGTTCTGCTACTGTGAGGAAGAAATAGAGGAGGATAAGCACCCACGGACCTGCAAGCATACTGCTTGACTCCGCAACGGGAAGAGCGCGGAATGCTTCTGCTGAAGGATAGCCCATAGCGCTTGAGAAAAGGGCAAGGAAAAGGAACGCAAGACCGGCAATACCCATACCGATGCCTATTTTCTTTGGTGTGGAAATTTCAATTCCTTTCCTTCCTAACGCGGTGAATACCCACATCACTACAGGAGTAAGAATAACAACAAAGAAAGGATTTATTGACTGCCAAACCTCAGGAGCAATAGAGTCGGTTTTTACAAAATCACGAGCGAAAAGAGATAAGGATGTACCATTCTGATGGAATGAGAACCAAAAGAATATAACTATGCCCAGCACTGCAAAAAGAGCCAACATACGTTGTTTGATTTCTGAAGCCATTGCTTTACGCTCCTCTTCTGACAGTTTTGCAACCTGCTCCTTAACTTTTGCCACAGGTGTAGGCAGTCCTTTCTTATAGGCAAGGAAAATTGCTAAGGAGATGATCATCGCACAGACAGAGGCAATGAAGGAATAATGAATACCTGTATTGAAGACATCGAGATATTGAGTGCAATAGGCTGTTATATCTCCTGACGCATCTCCTCCCGTAGCAGTGATAAGCTCATAGAGATTGTTTATGTTCTCCATATTTTCATTATCAGTCAGACTCAAATATTCATGAGCGAGTGCAGGGAGTTTAGCATTGTATGTCATGTTGTGTACACCGAGCCACCAGCTTCTCAGCATTGGAGCAATCAGCGGAGCAAAGATGCCACCTATGTTTATGAAAACATAAAAGATCTGGAACCCGGAATCCCTTTTATCTGCATATTTAGGATTATCATACAGCTGACCGACAATAGCTGCAAGATTTCCTTTAAACAAACCATTGCCGAATGCTATAAGGAAAAGAGCAATACACGTTAGAGGCAGAAGCCAGGAAATATTGTCAGATGTTGAGAGAATGGGTATTGAGAGAATAACATAACCTAATGACATTATTATCAATCCGTTGATAATAGTGCCTTTATAGTTCTGTGTGCGGTCCGCGATCGTGCCTCCTACAAGGCCGAAGAGGTAAATTCCGGCATAGAAGAAAGAATAGACGAGAGCACTGGTTTCCTCAGAAAGTCCGAATTTGGAGCAGAGGAAAAGAACGAGCACGGCATTCATAATATAATAGCCGAAACGTTCGCCCATGTTGCTCAACGCAGCGGGAATCAATCCTTTAGGTTGGTTTTTAAACATGTTTGTCTGGTATTAAATGGTTTATGATGATAGGATATTTTGTCAGAAAATAGGGAAGCTGAAGTCAATCATTCTTCCCGTCAAGCACTTTGAAGGCAAGGGCATAATTGTGGATTTGCTTCACCATTGCCACCAATCCGTTGCTGCGTGTAGGAGATAGATGTTCCTTAAGGCCGATTTTGTCTATGAAATAAAGGTCGGCATCCAGAATTTCCTGAGGTGTGTGATTATTTAACACTCTCATCAGAAGCGCGACTATCCCTTTTACTATAAGAGCATCCGAATCAGCCTGAAAGTCGATCTCATTGTTTTCTCCTTTATTAGCTGTAATCCATACACGACTTTGACACCCCTCAATCAGATTTTGCGGAGTCTTCTCATTTTCAGGAAAATCAGGGAGAGTGTTTCCGAGGTCTATGATATAGGCATAACGATCCATCCAATCGGTCAGTCCCTCAAATTCCTCAATAATTTCGTCCTGGGTTTCGTTTATGGTCATAACTATGAAATTTTATGGTTTTCGGAGAGAGTCGATTGTTAAAATCTGCACGCAAAGATAGTAAAAAAATCTCTCCTGCCAACAACTTTTAACTGATAAAATTTGGGAACCGTTATAAAAAGCATTACCTTTGCACCGAAAATATGACAAAAGATGCAGAAGAGCATCGGAGAGGGTCTTTTAACCCGTTTGCGAGAATCCTTTAAGGAGGTGATTTCGAAGGCGGCATGAAAGATTCCTTATTTTTTTAATCTCTTTGATAACCGTTGTCAGTCATCTTTTGCCTGTTTTCTACCTGAGTTTATTTACCAATTGAAAAAACATTAATCTCACCTTTTAAATAATTATGGCAACTTATCTTACCCAGGAGGGATATGACAAGAAAATGAAGGAGCTCGCAGAGCTTGAGGCTCAGCGTCCTCAAATCAAGCAGGCTATCGCAGAAGCACGCGACAAGGGCGACCTTTCCGAAAATGCGGAATATGATGCCGCTAAGGAAGCTCAAGGCATGCTTGAAATGAAGATTTCAAAAATAAAGGAGCTTATTGCTTCAGCCCGCATAATCGACGACAGCAAACTCAATACCGATGTAATACAGCTTCTCAATACCGTTACAATCAAGAATCTAAAGAATGGAATGGTGGTTCGCTACACTATTGTAACGGATAACGAGGCTAATTTGCGTGAAGGGAAGATTGCATCCTCCACTCCTATCGCCCAGGGTCTTCTCGGGCATAAAGTTGGCGATAAGGTGCAGGTGCAGGCCCCTGTGGGAATCCTCGAATTTGAGGTGCTTAAAATTGAAATATAAATCCCGAATCCCCTAAAGCACTCTTATCATGACAATTTTCTCTAAAATAATTGCCGGAGAGATACCCTCTTATAAGGTGGCGGAGAACGACAAGTTCTACGCTTTCCTCGATATTAATCCGGTGAACTGGGGGCATACTCTTGTAGTGCCCAAGCAGGAGGTTGATTATATATTTGATATTGACGATAAGCAGCTTGGCGAGATGATGGTATTTGCAAAAAAAGTGGCAACTGCCATGAAGAAAGCCATACCATGCCGTAAAATCGGTGTAACCGTTCTCGGTTTGGAAGTGCCCCATGCCCACATTCATCTTGTACCTCTTCAGAAGGAGGGGGATATGGATTTCAAGCATAAGATTGATAATCCGGATCCGGAGAAGATGAAAGAGATATGCGAAGCAATATCTTCAAAAATTGAAAATTGAAAATTGAAAATTTGAGCTGCACTCTTATCTGAAATAAAAGTAATAAGAGGGTGTAGCTAAAAAATGGATAGTAATGCTTGGGAGGGGATTGCTCCGCAATCCCGCTACGTCAGCAAATATGATG
>CAMWSM010000049.1 GCA_947176915.1 uncultured Porphyromonadaceae bacterium
AAATTTCTTTCATTACATTTACAAAATTAAACCGTAATAAGTTATTAAATTTTGGAGAAGTTGGCAAAAGTTTTTTAACACAAATAATTAAATTTAATAAATTATGCTGTTTATTCCTCCGAGATTTAGGGCATTACGTTCAGAATACAATATGTTAAAAAGGGAAATGGAAGAATGAAACATAATAAAATCGGAATTAATGTTAAATATTCGTTTTTTTTACAATAAAAATGACTGTAAATATATTAAAGCCCCCGTCCTGACGTTATTAACTTAGTCGTAATAGTTATTTTTTGAAGTCAAAATTTTTCATTTAAGATATAAGCCTGATTTATGAAACATAGATACCTAATAAAATTATGTGCATTGGCACTGACTGTCATGTTAGTAGGATTGACCGGGTGTAAAGAGGATAAAGGAAATGAACCTGATCGTGACGATGGCAAAATGAAGAAAACAATTCTTCTTTATGCGGTGGCATCCAATAATCTGTATTCTAACCTTATTAATGATAAGCAGGAGATAATTATGGCGGTCAAAGATAATGATCTTGACTTGCGTCAGCATTCTATAATGGTGTATGAGGTTATCCCCAATAATAAGGAGAATGGAGAAACCCCCAGACTTCTTGAGCTGACTCGCCTCAATAATGGCGAACTGGAGTATGTTGAGGTTAAAAAATATGACCGAAGCCTATATTCTACAGATCCTGAGAGAGTCGCCGAAGTCATTAAGGATATGCAGGAATTGAGGCCCTCTAAAACTTATGGTTTAATAATGTGGTCGCATGGTTTGGGATGGTCGCCTTTCTTCTCTGAACGCGACTCTCACCCTGCAGAGACGAAGTCTTCAGAGCCATTAAAGGCTAATGTTCCTATGCAATATTCTTTCGGCTATGATACTAACTCTACCGTGGGATATACTGATAAGACAGATATAGATGAATTGGCAGATGCTATACCAGAAAATGTTTTTGAATTTATCTGGTTTGATGCCTGTATGATGACCGGTATTGAAACTATCTACGAATTCAGAGATAAATGTAGATATTTCGGAGGCTATCCCACAGAAGTATTCTCTCCCGGCATGCCTTATCATCACACTATCCCATATTTATTGAAGGAAAAAGCTGATGTAGCAGGTTGCGCACGTGAATTTTTCGAGTATTACGCTAATAATCCCTATCAGCTTCTCCGAGTGGCAACTGTGGCTGTGATAGATATGTGGCAGCTTGAAAAAATGGCGGATTTCTGTAAGACTTATTATGAAGGAATGCCTGTGCCTTCCGCTGCCGGCTTAGACTATTATAGCGGCAATCAGAGAGTGGCTTACAAATATTATGATTTCGGGCAGTACACGCTTGCTAAGATAGCTGAGAGCGATGATGAGAACGCAGAAAGGCTTTTCAGAGAGTTATTAGATAAATTGATTGTCTATAAAAACGCCACTGAGAAAGAGTTTACGGGAAAAACTCTCAACTTAGAGGAGTATTCAGGCATTTCCTGTCATCTTTACAATCCCTCCCAGACCGGGGCGGCTGCTGATTATTACCGTTCCCTTGATTGGTTTAAAAGAGTATATTGATGATTCAGACTGACATGTTACCGGGGATAGATGTCCCGACGGTTTCAGATGTGGAGACCGGAAGTGGATTTTTGCAGTCGCTGAAAGGACTCGGATTTGAGGATGCAATGTCTACGATAGCCAATGCAATCGTGCAGTTTTCATTCCGATTGTGTATCGCTATTCTTGTATTTTACATAGGGAAATTTATTATCAGAAAGCTGTATAACTTTGTTTTCGGCATTATGGTAAACCGCAAAGTGGATGCATCTTTGACCACTTTCGTGCTTTCTCTGGTAAGAATGGTATTATATTTCATCCTGATTATAACCGTTATTGGCATTATTGGGATTGAGACCAGTTCATTCCTTGCTCTGTTTGCTTCGGCAGGTGTGGCAATCGGTATGGCACTGAGCGGGACATTGCAGAATTTTGCCGGCGGAGTGCTTATACTCTTGCTGAAACCTTATAAAGTTGGTGATTACATAGAGGCGCAAGGATTTGCCGGCACTGTTAAGGAGGTGCAGATATTCAGCACTATAATAACCACGCCTGATAACAAGTCGATTATAATTCCTAATGGAGGGCTCTCGACAGGAAGTATAAATAATTATTCCAAAGAGGAGTATAGAAGAGTCGATTGGAAAATAGGTCTCAGTTATGGCACAGACTTCGCAGCGGCAAAAACCGTTATCCTTCAGATGCTGAATGAGGACAATAGAGTTGTGAAAACCAATATTGATGATGATAAAGCTTTTCGGAGAGAACTGAAAAAGGAGGAGGAGCTAAAAAAAGAGGAGGAACTTAAAAAATTAGATTCCCTCAAACAGGACAATAATCCCAGCCAAGCGGGAGATAATAAACCGGGGTGGTGGAAGAGATTTAAGGTGCGTCGGGAGGAAAAACAGCGTATCCTTCATGACAAGCTCCTTGAGCAGACGGCAATTAAGGAGGGTTTGCCTACTAAACAAAATGGAGCTCCGCCTTTTGTTGAGTTGGGTGAATTGGCAGACAGCAGTATAAATATCACCATCCGTGTGTGGACTCATTCTTCTAATTATTGGCCCCTTTTCTTTGAAATGAACAGACGATTCTATACGGAACTGCCACAGCATGGTTTCTCATTCCCGTTCCCTCAAATGGATGTGCATTTAGTAAACGAGTAATAATATGTTTCAGTTTATTCCTGCAGAAAGAGCATTCAGTTCTCGGCTGAATGCTCTTTCTGTGTTAAGGGATAATACTTGAATGTTTATCCGCAATGCCAATACTTACGTACGACCTTCATCATCTCATTCTGGCTATTCAATGTCTTTTTACGAAGTTCGGCATCATTAAATTTCTCAAGCTTGGATATAATTCCGTCGATAAGTTGGGAATCAAAAATACCTTTTTTCTCAAAGACATTTCGCTTTCTGCGCAATGCTTCCGCTGAAGCCGCGCAGGAGTCGGGGAGAGATTTAAGTTGAGCGAGCTTCTCGGAGTTTTCATCATTGTGTATGTTGACACTAACATATAGCTCACTTGCTCTTGTCAATGCGTTGTCCATTTCAAAACCTGTCATTGCAGCAGTTACCATTGCAGCTAAAAGCTGGTAAATGTCTGCCGAGCAATCTGCACTTCTTAATTCCACAGTCTGCTTCTGAGGGGGAGCTGAGACTGCATCTTTTTCAAGAGGATTAGCTTGAGAGCACATATCATTTTCTCCTGTCCATCCGAGGGGAACTCTGACGAGGACGGAACGGTTTCTGTCCCCCCAACAGATAGAGGTGGGAGCTTCCTGATGAGGAACAAGCCGGAAGTAGCTTGTTGGAACCTTATTGCCCATAGCAGTGATGGCATCAGCATTTTCAAGGATTCCTACAATTGTCTTCTTTGCCGTATCGCTTAATATTCCACGTTCTGTCATCATATTTTTTCCATCTTTCATAATTTTGAAATGGATATGCAGGCCGCTTCCCGCTTTCCCGACAGTGATTTTCGGAGCGAAAGTAACATCAAGACCATTTTTTGCTGCAAGCGTTCGTATAATCCACTTGGCAATCATAAGGTGATCGGCAGCTTCTGTGGCAGGAACCGGCAAGAACTCTATCTCATTTTGTTCATATATTCTGCCATCCAGTGTGAAATTTCCGACCTCATTATGACCATATTTAATTTGACCTCCGGCTTGAGCTATGAGATGCATACAGTTCACCCGGAAATCATTGAATTTAGCAAAGGGAGCGGATTCATGATAGCCTTTCTGATCGGAGGCATGAAATAATCCGGGATCTTGAGATATGACATAGTATTCAAGTTCGCCCATGGCAAAAAATTCCATTCCGGTAGTTTTGGTAAATTCCTCGCATGCTTTTCTAAGGGTATATTCAGGTGAGGATGCCAGGGGCTTGCCATCCTTGTCAAAAAAAGTGGCAAGGAGGGATAAGGTCGGAATCACCTCGAATGGATCTACAAAAGCGGTGGAATATCTGGGTATAACATACAGATCGCTGTTGCCCGCCTCAATAAAAGGGAACAGGCTCGAACCGTCAACTCTTTCACCGAATGTGAGGATGGAGTCAAGATATTCCTCGGAGTTGATGACAAAATTAAGGGTTTTCAGACGGTTGTCATCAGCCGGGTACATAAATTTAATCATGCTGATATTATTCTCCTTAACAAATCGAATAATATCAGATTTTCTGAATTGGGAGGGTGCCTTCTGAAGGAATTGAACCACAAGGTTCGGATTTAAAGACAAGGATGTGTTCATATCAAGGTATTTTCAAAGGTTATAAACTGCGATTATAATGTTAAATAAATCTACAGGTTTGGATGACACATTGAAAGAATAATGTGTGATAATTAAATGAGTCGGAATTGTTTCCGTAGCAAAAGTACAATTTTATTATCAAATTCCCAAATTTATTAAGGTGAAAAATCATGCTAAACTTATACTTTTTGAACTATTGGATTATTAAATGGTTATATTAACAAAAGAGTTTCCGAATCATTTTGTCAAGCATGATTTTTGGGAACAGAGACAATATAAGAATAAGTGAAATATACTATGGAAAAATTTGAAGAGATTATCAATTCTGAGAAACCTGTACTGGTAGATTTTTTTGCCACTTGGTGTGGTCCGTGTAAAATGCAGCATCCTATTCTTGAGGAACTTCATGAAAAGATAGGAGATAAAGCCAGAATCATAACTATTGATATAGATAAGAATGAATCGTTGGCAGCTCTTTATAATGTAAGGTCAGTGCCTACATTGATGATTTTCAAGAATGGGAAAGTTGAGTGGAGAGAATCCGGCTTACAGCAGCTTCCGAAACTTGAACAGCTTATCAATCAATTCGCTTGAAAACTCAGAGAAGAGACAGAATAAACTCTTACTAAAGAGGATGTATCCGTTTACGGATACATCCTCTTTTTTTGGGAGGGGTTAAACCATTCAAATTCCTAATTGTCAATTTAAGAAAGAGATAATAATATGAAAATAATAAGTTTCAAAAGCAATATTGCATCGTGCACACTGCTGTCAGTGATAGTAGGAGTTCTTATGACGATGAGCTTAAACGCATTCGGAAATGATTTTACAAACGAGCGCCTTAAGTATGTTATATCCTATAAGTGGGGATTAATTCATAAGGATGCCGGCGAGGCAGTTTTGTCATTGAAAAACAGTGGAAATAAATATAGTTTGATTCTAACTGCAAAGACCAAACCCTGGGCAGACAGTTTCTATCAGGTCAGGGATACTTTGCTCGGTTCTGTCCAAAAAGAGGGTTTTAAGCCATTATCATACTCTAAAATAGCCCATGAAAAAGGTAAATATAGCCGTGATGACATTAAGTATATTTATTCCGGAACTACAGTTGGTGGAAATGTCAAAAGGACGAGGGTAGGGAAAGATGGAAAGATCAGCGTTAATGAAAAAAAACTTACCGGAAGTGGAAAAGTTTTTGATATGTTGAGTGTCTTTTATTTTCTAAGGAGCATAGATTACGCTAATCTTGCGAAAGGCAAGAATGTCAGGGCAACTGTTTTTTCAGGCTCCAAAGCTGAACTTCTTACAATACGGTGTGTGGGTAAGGAAAATATCAAATTGCGTAATAAAACGAAGCGTGAGGCCTACCATATAAAATTTAATTTCACCACAGAGGGAAAGACAAAATCAAGTGATGATATCGACACATGGATTTCAGCTGATGCCTCCCACATCCCTCTCCTTGTGATAGGAAATCTTCCGGTGGGTCAGGTGAAATGTTATTATATACCAGGATAGAATATCCATCCCTAAGGATATAAAGAAGCGATTTCTGATCAAGAGATCGCTTCTTTAAATGTCTCTTTATTTGAGAAAGGGATTAGTCTTTTTTTCTACTCCGATTGTTGTAGGTTCGCCGTGTCCGGGATAGACTATGGTATTATCCGGTAGAGTGAAAAGTTGCTTTCTTATGCTATCCGTAAGCTGATTGAAATCTCCTCCCGGTAGGTCGGTTCGACCGATGCTCCCTTTAAATAAGGCATCACCGACAATGACGAAATTATCCTTGCTATCGTATAATGCTATGCTTCCTTGGGAATGTCCCGGCACTTCAATAACTCTCAGTTCTCCTGTGCCAATTTTTATTATGTCTCCATTAGTGAGATAATGATCAATTGCCACATCTCTAAAGTCATTGTTAATGCCGAACATCAATGCCTGCTGCTTCATTCTTTCGCCGAGAGGTTTATCTTTAAGAGATGCGTTGACAGGGACTCCGTATCGGTTCTTGATATAATAGTTGCCGACAGCATGATCAAGATGGAGATGGGTGTTTATGACAGATGTAATTTTTAGATTATTTTTAACAATAAAATTATCCATCGCCTGTTGCTCGTCGCTGTCCATCATTCCGGGATCAATAACCGCACATTCCCCGGTAGAAGGGTCGAATACAACGTAAGTATTGATACCAAAGAGTTTGAATTGAAAAATTGCTACTTTCATAAAACTAAGTTAAGGTTTAAGATAAGGTTCTATACTGTTGTATAAACAATTTTCTTGGTGTCAAAGAATGGTTCCGAGAAGAAATTTTTGATCTCAACAACTTCTGTGGTCTTTTTTACGGGCTTTAACTCTTCATTCAGATTTCCTCCTTTGAGAGAAATTATTCCATTTGGAAGAGCGTTTTTTTGTTGATTAGAAATATTTTTACGTGAAAGTTTAAGCAAATCCGGTTGTGGCATTACCGCTCTGCTGACCACGAAATCAAATTTCTCATGACATTCTCCTGAATCTCCATGCTGAAAACTGACATTTGTCAGTCCGATTGCTGCTGCAATCTCTTGTGCGACTTTTATTTTCTTTCCTACTCTGTCAATGAGATGAAAATGCACATCCGGGAATATAATTGCGAGGGGTATTCCCGGGAGTCCTCCGCCGCATCCGAAGTCAAGAATATTACTTCCAGGCTTAAAATGCAAGAATTTGGCTATTGCAAGAGAGTGGAGGATATGATTCACCTCTATGTTCTCAATATCCTTTCGTGAAATAACATTAATTTTTTCATTCCATTCCGGATAAAGCAGAGTCAATTGTTCTAATTGACTAATCTGAGCCGGGGAGAGGTGAGGAAAATATTTTTTTATATTGTCTATCATAATAATATGAGGGAAGTTGGAAATTTTTTCAACATGACTTTCTTTTTGCAAAATTACTGATAATAATTTAGAGAGGCAATATTAAAAATAATGAATTATTTGCTTTTTCAGCATTAAAATCGTAACTTCGCAGAAATAATCAGAAATTATTAACATCATTAATATATGGAAATAGAAGGAAGAATAATCCTTGATCTTCCCTTGCAGCAAGGTACGTCCAAGGCAGGAAATCCCTGGAAAAAAAAGGAGTGGGTATTGGAAACTTTCGGAGCCTATCCCAAAAAAATAATGTTTGGTGCATTTGGAGACAGAATAGATACCCTTCAGATAGAGGCTGGAAGGGATTATACCGTATCGGTAGATATTGAAAGCAGAGAATTTAACGGAAGATGGTACACTGATATCCGGGCATACGCTGCACGTCCGTATCAGACGCAAACTCCGGGTCCGGAAGGTTTCCCGCCTCCGCCGGTTGGAGAACCTGCTTCCCCATATTCAGTGGGATCCTCGTCTCCTTTCCCGCAGCAGCCGGCAGCTCCAACATTCACGCAAGCGCCTAATGATTCGGAGGATCTTCCTTTCTGAAATATTAACAAAAATGCGAACCGTCTTTCTTTGCTTCAAGCAAAGAAAGACGGTTTTTCCCTAAATTGCTTATAATATTTCAAATAAAGAGTTCTGAATCCTAAATTTTATTAATGAATTTTGCATATTACCCAATTATTTTGTAATTTTGCGCCCGATAGGAATTTACTCTTCTTTGCTTAAAGTAATCTTAGTATATTAGTCAACCTTTGAACAAGGTTAAATAAATAGTATAATATGCAGAATGTCAGGCGACAGAGTCGCGACAACATAGAACTCCTTATGGAGACCAGCTGGGAAGTTTGCAATAAGATTGGCGGCATTTACACCGTTCTTTCCACTAAAGCAAGGGTGCTCCAGGAAAAATTCGGAGAAAAGCTTGTTTTTATCGGGCCGGATGTCTGGACTGAGTCTAATCCCTCCCCATATTTTGTAGAAAGAAAGACACTCCTCAAAAGCTGTGGCTCAAAACTTAAGCTTCCATACGGCATTACTATCCGCGTGGGAAGATGGAATATTCCCGGTTCTCCTCAGGTTATACTTGTGAAGTTTGATGGAGTCTATGAGCATCTTAACGAAATTTTCGGAAAGATGTGGGAATTATATGGAGTTAACTCAATGAATGCTTATGGGGATTATCATGAGGGCTGTGCATTTGCCGTAGCTTCGGCAATCGTTATGAACGCACTTGCTGATTTCCTGAAAGTTTCTCCTGAGGGTGTTACTGCCCATTTCAATGAGTGGACGACCGCAATGGGTCTCTTGTATCTAAAGATGATACATCCCGAAGCTGCTACTCTCTTCACTACTCACGCTACAAGCATAGGAAGAAGTATTTGTGGAAACGGGAAACCACTTTATGATTATTTCACGGGTTATAACGGCGATCAGATGGCATGGGAACTCAATATGGAGGCAAAGCATTCTCTTGAGAAGACTGCTGCTCATCAGGCGGATTGCTTTACAGCAGTGAGTGAAATCACAGCACGCGAATGCGAGCAGCTTCTTGATATCCGACCTCAGGTTGTTACTCCAAATGGTTTTGAGCCTGATTTCGTTCCTGATTCAGCCAAATATGCCAAACTCAGAAAGCATGCAAGAAAGCATTTGCTCGAAATCTCCTCTGCTCTCAAAGGGAAGAAATTTTCTGAAGATACACTGATTGTTGCCACATCCGGACGCAATGAGTATCGCAATAAAGGTCTTGATTTGTTCCTTGATTCGCTCGTGCGTCTTGAAAAAAAAGGTGTTAAGGATGTGTTGGCTCTCATCCTTGTTCCTGCGTGGGTTAAGGAGACCTCCGCTGAATTACTTTCCGCCCTGTCAAATAATATTGAGGTGAAAGAAGCTCCGGATTTCCTTACTCACCGTCTTAATAATGAAAGTTACGATTCTGTTACTTGCAGAATCAATTCATTAGAGGGGGAGGGAAAATTAAAAGACAATGTTTCGGTTGTCTATGTTCCTTGCTATCTTGACGGAAATGATGGAATTGTAAATATCAGCTATTATGATCTTCTGCCTGCTCTTGATATGACAGTCTTCGCCTCATATTATGAGCCTTGGGGCTACACTCCGCTTGAAAGTGTTGCATTCGGAGTTCCGACAATTACAAGCGATAAGAGCGGATTCGGACAATGGATACTTTCTCATTTTGTCAATGCCTTGTCCGCCTGTGGAGTGAAGGTTGTTGGAAGAAGTGATTCCAACTATTCAGAAGCTGCGGATGAGATTGCAAATCAGATTGCTCGCTATTCAGTGCAAACCCCGACTGAGAAAAAAGAGGCTCGGGAAGCTGCAGCGGCAACATCTGAGAAAGCTGATTGGAAATTCTTTATTTCAGCTTATTATGATGCATTCCAGGTAGCGGCAAAACGACGTGACGAACGTCAGAAATAAATAGAAAACTAAATTACCAAACATAAAGTTTAATATGAAACTTCAAGTTAGTAACACAAATGAGCCTGTATGGCGTAATGCAACAGTGAGCACAGAGCTTCCCGAAGCTCTTAAGCCACTGGAAGAACTTTCCAAGAATATATGGTGGGTTTGGAACAGTTCAGGTAAGAATCTTTTCCGTGACCTTGACCATAATCTTTGGAGAAAGGTTGGAGAGAATCCTGTGATGCTTCTCCAGCAAATCAGCGCAGACCGTCTTCAGGAAATCATCAATGATGAGCGCCTTATGGAGCGCATCAATGGTGCATACGCAGAATTTAAGGCTTATATGAGTGAGCCTATGCGGCAAGACCTTCCCTCTGTAGCATATTTTTCTATGGAGTATGGTCTTTGCAACTGTCTTAAAATTTACTCCGGCGGTCTTGGCGTACTTGCCGGCGACTATATCAAGCAAGCTTCCGACAGTCGTGTACGCATGACTGCTGTTGGTTTTCTTTACCGTTATGGCTACTTCAGCCAGTCTCTTTCAATGGACGGTCAACAGATTGCCAATTACGAGCCCCAGAACTTTGATCAGCTTCCTATTGATCCTGTTTTGGGTGAAGATGGGCAGCCTATGATTCTTGAAGTTCCGTTCCCCGGCTACACCATTTATTGTCATGTATGGCGTGTTAACGTTGGACGCATGAACCTCTATCTCCTTGACACAGATTTCGACATGAACTCTGAGTTTGATCGTCCGATCACTCATAAGCTTTATGGCGGCGACTGGGAGAACCGTATGAAGCAGGAGTATCTTCTTGGTATTGGCGGTATGATGATGCTCAACAAATTGGGAATCCATACTGATATCTATCATGCCAATGAGGGTCATGCTGCTCTTCTTAACCTGCAGCGTCTTGTAGACTATGTTCAGAAGGATAACCTTCCTTTTAACGTAGCACTTGAAGTTGTTCGTGCAAGTTCGCTCTATACCGTTCATACTCCGGTTCCTGCAGGTCATGACTACTTTGAAGAGAGTCTTGCAGGCAAATATCTTGGTTCATACCCTGCAAAGCTTGGAATTTCTTGGCAGGATCTTATGAATATGGGTCGTGAGAATCCGGATACACATGAAAGATTCTCAATGAGTGTATTCGCTCTTAATACATGTCAGGAAGCAAACGGCGTAAGCTGGCTTCACGGTGAAGTTTCTAAAAAGATGTTTGCCGGCATCTGGAAAGGTTACAGTGCTGAGGAAAGCCATGTGAAATATGTAACTAACGGTGTTCACATGCCGACTTGGGCTGCTTCTGAATGGAAGTCATTCTATGGCGAGCATCTTGGAGAGAAGGTATTCGAGGATCAGAGCAACCCGGAGGCATGGAAAGGTATCTTTAGTGTGCCTGACGAGGAGATCTGGAACATGCGAATGACCATGAAGAACAAATTCATTGATTTCGTTCGTAAGGATTTCAAGGAGAAATGGCTTAAAAACCAAGGAGATCCGGGTGCAGTAGTAAATATTCTTGAGAAGATCAATCCGAATGCACTCATTATTGGTTTCGCACGTCGTTTCGCAACATATAAGCGTGCACATCTTCTTTTCACCGATCTTGATCGTCTTGCAAAGATTGTAAACAACGAGCAATATCCCGTTCAGTTTGTATTCTCAGGAAAGGCTCACCCCGCTGATGGCGCAGGCCAGGGTCTAATCAAGAGAATTGTCGAGATTTCAAAGATGCCTCAGTTCCTTGGTAAGATTATCTTCCTGGAGGACTATAATATGATTGTCGCTAAACGTCTCGTTTCAGGTGTGGATATCTGGTTGAATACTCCGACACGTCCTCTTGAGGCTTCAGGCACTTCCGGTGAAAAGGCAGAGATGAATGGTGTACTCAACTTCTCCGTTCTCGACGGTTGGTGGTATGAAGGCTACAAGTTTGACGAACAGGGCGGTTGGGCGCTTACTGAAAAGCGTACCTACACTGATCAGGCACAGCAAGATCGCCTCGATGCGGCTACTATCTATTCAATGCTGGAGAATGAAATCGTTCCTCTCTACTTCAAGAAGAACTACAAAGGCTACAGCCCCGAGTGGATTGATAAAATCAAACGTTCAATCGGTCATATCGCTCCTCACTTCACAATGAAGCGTCAACTTGATGATTATATCAACTGGCTCTATATTCCTGAGGCTAAGCGTGCTGCTAAGCTTATGAAAAATAATTTTGCTGAAGCACGTGAAATCGTCAACTGGAAAGAGGAAGTGGCATCCAAATGGAATGAGATTGAAATTCTCAATGTAGACATCAAAGATGGCTATGCGGGCAGTGCAAGCAATCGTGATGAGAAACCCTTAGATATCAAGTGTGTGATAGACACAAAGGGTCTCGGCAAATCTATTGGCGTTGAAATTGTTAAATATCGCGACATTGATGGAGAAAGCCACTTTGTAGGCACTGAAAATCTCAAGGTTGTCAAAGAAGAGGGTAACGTGCTTACATACGAGATCAAAACTAAGTTGGGCAGTGCCGGTACGTTCCGTTACGCACTTCGCATGTATCCTGTCAATCCTGCTCTTCCTCATCGTCAGGACTTCGCTTATACTCGTTGGTTCTGATAGAGAAATATTGAAAATAAATAGAAAGGACAAACCGCAACGGTTTGTCCTTTCTATTTATTTTCAATTGTTTTATTGTAATAATTAAGGGGCAGCCTGTAAAGACTGCCCCAAGTCACCATCAGTGGTTAAGTTAGGGTGACTAAGAAGATATGAAAGATCTATATTGTTAATCTTCTTCCTGAGTTGCCGCATACTCTTTAAGGAGCTTTTCCTGAACATCGCCCGGTACGAGTTCATAATTACTAAACTCCATAGAGAAACTGCTTCTTCCTCCGGTTATAGAGCTCAAGGAGGTGCTATAACTGCTCATTTCCTTTAGAGGGACTTTTGCAGAGAGCTTATAAATACCATTTTCTGAGTCCTGACCCATTATTATTCCTCGACGGCTTGTAAGATCGCTCATCACATCGCCCATAGTATCCCCCGTTGTGAGGACTTCTACATCATAGACCGGTTCAAGAATTTTCGGATTGGCATTGCGGAATGCTTCTGAAAAAGCATTTCGTCCGGCAAGTCGGAATGAAATTTCATTTGAATCTACCGGATGCATCTTACCGTCGTAGATCATCACTCGGACATCTCGTGCATAAGAACCGGTCAATGGACCTTGCTCCATACGGTCCATGAGGCCTTTCACGATAGCAGGGATAAATCGAGCATCTATCGCACCTCCGACAATACAGTTGTAAACAACGAGTTTACCTCCCCAATCAAGAGGAATTTCCTGTTTGTCACGGACATTGAGTTTATATTCCTGATTTCCGAATTTATAAGTATCCGGTTCAGGCATTCCCTCTGTATATGGTTCGATGATAAGGTGTACCTCGCCGAACTGACCGGAACCTCCCGACTGCTTCTTATGACGATAGTCTGCACGGGCAGCTTTAGTTATGGTCTCACGATAGGGAATTTTTTGGTCGTAGAATTCTATCGGCAGCTTTTCATTATTCTCGATCCTCCATTTGAGAGTGCGAAGGTGGAATTCACCCTGACCTTTAACAAGAGTCTGCTTCAATTCTTTGCTCTGTTCTACAATCCATGTTGGATCCTCAGCGTGCATTCTGGTGAGAATGCTCATCAGTTTCTCAGCATCAGCTTCATTCAGCGGACGAATTGCTCTTACATATTTGGGAGCCGGATATTTGATAAAGTCAAACTGATATTCACAACCCTTTGCATCCAGGGTGTTTCCGGTGCGTACATCCTTTAGTTTTACTGCTGCTCCTATATCGCCTGCTTCAAGTTTCTCTATCGGAGTGCGGATCTGACCGCAAACGGTGAAAATCTGTGCCAGACGCTCCTTACCACCACGGGTAACATTTTCAAGATCATCACCGGCTTTGAGAGTACCGCTCATCACTTTGAAGTAGGAAACTTCACCAATGTGAGGTTCTACGGAAGTCTTAAAGAAGAATACTGACAGCGGACCTTCTGAAGAGGGTGCAACAGGAGTGCCGTTAATAGTCTCCGGAGCGGGCATGTCAGAAACAAACGGGCACACATTGCCCAGGAATTCCATCATGCGCCGAACGCCCATATCTTTTAATGCGCTGACGATGAAGACAGGATAGATACTTCTGTCAATCAACCCTTTGCGGATGCCTTCGCGCATTTCATCCTCAGTGAGATGACCCTGCTCAAAATATTTATCCATCAAGGTCTCATCATTCTCTGCAGCAGCCTCCACCAGGGCGTTGTGGAGTTCGTTGGCTCTTTCCATTTGGTCTTCCGGAATTTCGGAAATAGTGGGCACACCGCCATTGGGACCCCATTCATATTTCTTCATAAGAAGAACATCGATCATTGAGTGGAAACCCGGCCCGCTTTCCAAAGGATATTGAACAGCCACAATCTTTGAGCCAAAATGCTCACGAAGCTGTTCCATTACATTTTCATAATCCGCTTTTTCACCATCTATCTGATTGAGAGCAAAAATTACAGGTTTCTTCAAGGTGGCAGTGGTGCGGAAAATGTTCTGTGTTCCAACCTCAACACCATATTCAGAATCTACTACAATCACGCCTGTATCGCATACGCCAAGCGCTGTATATGAATTACCCACGAAATCATCTGCTCCCGGACAGTCTATCACATTCAGTTTTTTGCCATTGAATTCGGCATTGAAAACTGTTGAGAAAACCGAATAACCGTATTCCTTTTCAACGGGGAAATAATCGGAGACTGTGTTGGCACCTTCGATAAATCCGCGACGTTTAATGACACCACACTCGAAAAGCATTGACTCAGCGAGTGTGGTTTTACCCGAGCCCTTCGATCCGATGAGGGCAATATTCTTGATTTCGTTGGTTTTGTAAATTTTCATTGATTATGATTTTAAGTGTTAATTTTCCAATCTATCTTGAAAAGCGGCCGCAATTTACTAAAAAAATCTGATTATGCAATATAAATTTTATATGTTAAAAAACATATTTACTTATTTTTTATTAAATTCGCAGAAGATTTTATCGGATACAGGAATGGAAAATACTGATGTTTAATAATAATAATTGTAAATAAATCAAGATGTTGAATAGTGGAATTTATATTCATGTTCCATTTTGCCGAAAAAAATGTCTTTATTGCGATTTTTTTAGCGGGGGAGAGGCGGCAGCAGATTGGCGAGCTTTTGCATCTGCAGTTAAAAGTGAGTTTGACGTTCGACAACAAGAATTGCTTTCTCCACCTGACACGTTATATATAGGAGGAGGTACACCATCAATACTTCCTTTGGATTTGTTCAGGGATATCTTAGGTTCTATTATGGAGAAATCTTTCATTAGTGATTCGGATATGGAAATCACAATGGAGGTGAATCCTGACGATGTTAATCTCATTAACGCCAAGGAATGGAAAAATGCTGGGATAACAAGGATAAGTATGGGGGTGCAGTCATTTGTTGACAGTGAATTGAATGGAATCGGGAGGAAGCATAATTCAGAAAAGGCTACAGCAGCTTTTGAAATCTTAAGAGAGTTTTTTGATAATATTTCCTTAGATTTGATGTTCGGCCTGCCGGGCCAAACTATAGAAAGCTGGCAGTATTCAGTAGGTAGGGCTGTGGAACTCTCTCCCGAACATTTATCAGCCTACTCTCTTATGTTTGAAGAGGGAACACCATTTACTGTATTAAGAGATAAGGGACGACTTTCTTTCCCGGATGATGCTTGTAACATGGAGATGTGGAAATTTCTCTCAGATACTCTTGTGGAAAATGGTTTCTCGCAATATGAAATTTCCAATTATTGCAAAGCCGGTTTTGAGTCAAAACATAATTCAAAGTATTGGAAGCAGGCTCCTTATTTAGGACTTGGACCGTCGGCACATTCTTACGATGGAGGTAGGATCAGACGATTCAATCCGGCGGACATAAAGGGTTATATCAATTATTACAATAATTCTAAAGAAAGAGCTGGAGTATTTTATGACGAGGAAAAACTAAACGAAGAAGAACTTTCAGATGAATATATACTCACAAGGATGAGAATGAAGGAGGGAATTAATTTTGAAGAATATAGGAAAAGATTTGGAGAAGAGAAATGCAAGAGATTGTATGGGAATGCTATAAAAATAATGGATGGAGGTCTAATCTGTTTGGACGGGAAAAGCGTGTCTTTATCAAAACAGGGCATAATGGTTTCAGATTCGGTTATCACGGAATTGGCTATGTGATTTGGATGCTTCCAAAAAACTTATACAATAAGAAGATTACATATTTTTAGTCTTTTCAATGTTAAAATGTAAATTTTTTATTAAAAACAGTTGCAAAATAATAAAGTTTTACATAATTTTGCACCATAATTTATAGGCGTAATAATTACGCGAAGAGATAAGGTAAAAAAGATTAAACATGGCTGAGAAGAAAACTATATGTTTTACTAAGATGCAGGGTGCAGGCAACGATTACGTTTACATTGACACCCTGGGAAGTCCAACCTCAGTCAGTCCGGAGGAAATAAGTCTACCGGATTTGGCAAAAAAGATAAGCAACCGACATTTCGGCGTTGGCGGCGACGGCTTGATAGCAATCATGCCCTCCGCAAACGCCGATTTTCGTATGCGAATGTTCAATGCTGATGGGTCGGAGGCTCAGATGTGTGGAAATGGAACCCGATGTGTGGCAAAATATCTTCATGATAAAGGATTTACTGACAAAGACATCATCACTCTTGAGACAAAAGCCGGAATAAAGGTGCTCCATCTCCATCTTGAAAATGGAGAGACACGCTCTGTTACGGTCGATATGGGTCCTGCCATACTGGATAGAGGAGGTATTCCGGCTGGTGGAGATCCGTGTGCCCGAATGACTGATGAACCTGTCAAGGTTGATGGTAAAGAGTTCCTCATAACCGGAATAGGTATGGGAAATCCTCATGGCGTAATATTTACTGAGGAGATAACTGACTCGCTCGTATTTGATTACGGACCACTGCTTGAAACATTAGAAATTTGGCCCGAGAAAGCAAATATAGAATTTATTAAGGTAAAAGACAAAAAAAATCTTGAGATGAGAGTTTGGGAAAGGGGGTCGGGAGAGACACTCGCCTGCGGAACCGGTGCCTGCGCTTCAGCAGTGGCATCTTATCTCAAAGGTTTAACTGATGCTGAAGTAGATATTAAACTTTTAGGAGGAACCCTTCATATAAAATATGACACAGATTCCGGTCATGTGTTTATGACAGGCCCGGCTGAATTTGTTGCGGAAGGAGTTTATTACTACCAATCCTGAAACAGAAGACACCTTTATTCAACGAACTAAAAATGATTGAAGTAAACAATAATTTTGAGCAATTACCTGTTTCTTACCTATTTTCTGAGGTCGGAAGAAAGGTTGCGGCTTTCAAGGAGAAACATCCGGGAAGAGAAGTGATTAGGATGGACATTGGAGATGTGACCAAACCTCTTTTCCCGAGTGTCATAAAAGCTATGCACGAAGCAGTTGATGAACTGGGCTCTGCTGAACGATTTCATGGATATGGACCCGAGCAAGGTTACTCTTTTCTCAGAGAAGCAATAGCAGAGTATGATTATCAGCGTCGGGGTATCCATGTCGAGCCATCAGATATATTTGTGAGTGATGGAGCCAAAAGCGATATCGGCAATCTTGGAGACATTTATTCGAGAAATTGTAAGGTGGCGGTGATGAACCCTGCCTACCCGGTATATGTAGACGACAGTGTCATCGACGGAAGAGCTGGTGTTTTGGAAAACGGTATCTGGAGTAATCTCATCTATCTCAAATGTGATGCAAACAACGGCTTTCTCCCTGAGTTGCCTGATGTTCGACCGGATGTAATATTTCTTTGTTTCCCAAATAATCCGACAGGGGTGGGTATAAGCAAATCCCAACTTAAAGAATGGGTTGACTTTGCTCGTGAGCAAGGAGTTCTCATAATCTTCGACTCTGCTTACGAGGCCTTTGTCAGGGAGCCGAACATTGTAAGGTCAATATATGAGATTGATGGGGCGGAAGAAGTAGCAATCGAGATCAGAAGTTTTTCGAAAACAGCCGGATTTACAGGCTTGCGTTGTGGTTATACCGTAGTGCCTCGGCAATTGAAGGGTGTTTATGCCGATGGAAAGGAAGTAGCATTGAATACTCTTTGGAATAGACGTCAGACTACTAAATTCAACGGAGCGAGCTATGTGGCTCAGAAAGGGGCTGCCGCTATCTATACGCCTGAAGGAAGGGCTGATGTAATTAAAGCCACAGACTATTATCTTGGAAATGCTGCTCTTATCAGGCAGGCGATGACGGAGAAAGGTTTCCTTGCATTCGGTGGAGAAAATTCCCCTTACGTTTGGGCAAAAGGAGCTGAGGGCGCCGATTCATGGAAGGTATTTGAGGAGATGTTGAATAACTTCGGTTTCTCCACAACTCCCGGCTCAGGATTTGGAAGTCAGGGCGATGGATATATCCGTCTGACCGGTTTCAACAGTAGAGAGAACACTGAGAAAGCTATGAGAAAACTAACAGAATAAGAATAAAAAGCTAAAAAAAATAACAATATGTCAGACTTGAGATTCAGAAGCGTGGAGGAAGCTTCCTCCCGTAAGGCAGTGAAAGTTGAACTTCCTAAAGAGCGCGTAGACAAGTATTATGCAGAAAAGGTGTTCAATCGTCAGAAGATGTTTGAATATCTCCCTGCAAAGACATACGAAGCATTGGTGAAAGCAATCGACAACAAAGAACCGCTCAGCCGTGAAGTGGCAGACAGTGTTGCCGACGGAATGAAGCGCTGGGCTGTAGAACAGGGTGCTCGCCATTACACTCACTGGTTTCAGCCTATGACGGGAGGTACAGCAGAGAAGCATGATGCATTCATCGAACATGACGGCAAAGGTGGAGTCATCGAAACTTTCTCTGGGAAACTCCTCGTTCAGCAGGAGCCTGACGCTTCAAGTTTCCCGAATGGAGGTATTCGCAACACCTTTGAGGCTCGCGGTTATTCGGCATGGGATATTTCATCGCCTGCATTCATAGTTGGAAATACGCTTTGTATCCCAACAATTTTCATATCCTACACAGGGGAAGCTCTTGATTATAAGACTCCTTTGCTAAGGGCATTGAATGCTGTGGATAAGGCTGCCACAAGAGTGGCTCGCTTCTTTGATCCAAAAGTAAACCATGTTCTATGCTATCTTGGATGGGAACAGGAATATTTTCTTGTTGACGAGGCTCTTTATGCCGCCCGTCCTGACCTTGTGCTAACAGGTAGAACTCTTATGGGACATGAGAGCGCAAAGAATCAGCAGCTTGAAGACCATTATTTCGGTGCTATCCCGAGTCGTGTTGAGGCTTTTATGCTTGATCTTGAGATTGAATGCCACAAACTGGGTATTCCTGCAAAGACTCGCCATAATGAGGTTGCCCCCAATCAGTTTGAATTAGCACCCATCTTTGAAGAGGCAAACCTTGCCAACGACCATAATCTTCTTTTGATGTCAGTAATGAATGAAGTAGCACGGCGTCATAATTTCCGTGTCCTTCTTCATGAAAAGCCTTTCGCAGGCATCAACGGCAGTGGCAAACATAATAATTGGAGCCTTGGCACAGATACCGGTAAACTTCTTTTTGCTCCCGGAAAAACACCAAAAGACAACCTGGAATTTATTGTATTCGTCAGCAATGTGATGGCTGCAGTATTCAAGCATAATGCTCTTCTCAAAGCATCAATCATGACGGCAACAAATGCTCACCGTCTTGGTGCTAATGAGGCTCCTCCGGCAATTATCTCTATGTTCTTGGGAAGTCAGCTCAACGAAATTCTTGACAGTATAGAGAAAAATGAGACCGATACTATTCTTCTTCAGGGGAAAGAGGGTATGCGTCTGGATGTGAATCAGATTCCCGAACTGATTATAGATAATACCGACCGTAACCGCACCAGTCCGTTTGCCTTTACTGGAAACCGTTTTGAGTATCGTGCAGTTGGTTCATCAGCTAACTGTGCTTCCGCTCTGATTTCTCTCAATGCGGCGGTGGCAGCGGAATTGGATGAATTTGCTGACCGAGTTGAAAAGAGAGTTGAAAAAGGGGAGAATCTTGATAAAGTGTTGCTTGATGAGGCACGCAGAAATATTATAAAATCTCGGGCCATACAGTTTGACGGCAACGGTTATTCTGATGAATGGAAAGAGGAGGCAAAGCGTCGTGGACTTGACACAGAGTCGTCGGCTCCTTTGATGTTTGATTCATATCTCTCACCCTCAAGTGTAGAGATGTTTAAAAAAGTTGGTCTTTTCACAGAAAAAGAACTTGAGGCACGTAATGAGGTCAAGTGGGAACTCTACACTAAGAAAATCCAGATTGAGGCTCGTGTGCTTGGAGATCTTGCCGTAAATCATATCATTCCGGCAGCAGTCTCATATCAGCGTCTTCTTGTAGACAATGTCTATAAGGTAAAGGAACTCTTTGACGCTGATACGGCACAAAGAATTGCCGGTGAAGACCTAAAGTCGATTGAGAAGATGGCAGACCACATGTCGAAGATAAAGAAGCTTGTCGATAAAATGATTTCTAATCGCAAGGTTGCCAACAAAATTGAGAGTGAGCGCCAGAAGGCAATCGCATACCATGACACTGTTGCTCCTCTTCTTGAAGAGATCCGCTATCATATCGACCACCTTGAACTTCTGGTTGACAATGAGATCTGGCCACTTCCCAAATATCGTGAGCTTCTTTTCATTCGTTGATAGAAATTATCCACACTTTATTATCATAAATTATTCAAAGCGGGATTCTTTAATAGAATTCCGCTTTTTTGTTAACAATAGTTAAATTATTGTTCTCTGTATATGGATATTCAGATTTAAATATTAATTTTGCAGTGAGTTTTTCATGGTATTAGATTTTAAGGTTATCAGATGATTGGTTGTCGTGATGACAATCAATTTTTTTACGCCTTAAGTATGATAAAAAGATATTTTAAATACCAACATAGATATTTTATCCCACAGAGAAATTTTTTCTTTCGTGGTGAACCTCATAAAAATCAGGACCGGAGGGTCTCACTCAAATTTATCAAGTTATTTTGCATTAGATTTTGCTTATAAACCCAATCTTCCTGTTAACAAATATGAAATAAATCTGAATATATTCCATGAAAGGTTAAATCTATGTTAAAACATAAATATTTTTTATGTTATATAACAGTTTTTGAAAAATAATTTGTAATTTTGCAGTGAGTTTTTCATGGTATTAGATTTTAAG
>CAMWSM010000050.1 GCA_947176915.1 uncultured Porphyromonadaceae bacterium
GGGAGAGTAGGTAATCGCCCCCTTAGGAAGAGCAATCGAAAGATTGCTCTTTTTTGCTTTTGAGGGGATTTCGGAGTTATCGGAGCTCTCGGAATTATCGGAATTATCGGAGCTCTCGGAATTATCGGAATTATCGGAGTTATCGGAATTATCTGAATTGAGGCGCGTCAGATGAATTTCTTGCGATAGGCGGAGGGGGAGTAGCCGGTGTGGTGTTTAAAGTATTTCCCAAAGAAGGATTGATTTGCAAAATGCAGTTTACCGGCTATTTGTTGAATTGTAAGATCTGTAGTTTTTAGAAGGACTTTGGCTTCCATCACTACATAGTTTTCAATCCAATCTCCTGCAGTTCTTCCTGAAATTTCCTTTACTACGGAGGATAAATGTTTTGGAGATATACACAGTTTATCGGCATAATATGAAACTTGCCGTTCATTTCTGAAATCTTCGCTGACCGCAAGAATGAATTTCGCCATTATCTCCTCTCTTCGGGTGCGGGCTGTGTCTTCCTCCGTACTGTTCCTTTGATTAATTTCCATCATTTCATATAGGGCGGCTTGCAAAAGACACAGCACTTTCTGCCGGAGAAAGGGAGTTTTTTCCTCACGGATTTTCTTTTTCAAAAATTCCAGATAATAAAGAATATCCTGCGCCTCCTTTTCTGTCAGATGTCGTACAGGCTCCGTGCGATGGTGGATAAGCAAGGGGAGAAGATCTGTAAGTTTCGGAAGCACGTTCTCAATTACGTTATGAGAGCATGCCAAAACGGAATATTTAAAGTCGCTGGAAAATTCAGAGAGGTATATATAGTTTTTAGGTTGAATTACTATCAGACTGTTTTTTTGTACGTCGTATTCTCGAAGATCAATTCCTATTTTCCCCGTTCCTTGGGTACACAGAGCGATAAGAAGCGCATCGATTCTGAGAGGAAACGCTTCATCGACAGAGAAACCTTCAGCGTGTTCGAAGACGACTATCTGCTCATCTAAATTATCGTTGTTAACATTATTAGCTAACTGGCGTAAAGTTATTAATTCAAACTTTTCTGAGGGTTGTGTCATAGTTTTTTCCTTTTAAGAGCACGAGTGATAAATGAAAAGTGATTTGAAACTGTAGAGACGAGCCCGTAATGTTTCCTCATAATTTTAAATCTTTCCTTCAGCGAGGGAATTTTATTTTTATCTGTGAGCCCGTCATTGAGATAGTCTATGGCGATTATATGGAGATTGATACATTTCGCAGGTTTGGATTTTTTGATACATTTCACACACCAGTCGAAATCCGCGGAGAATCGATAGTCCGTGTCATAGCGAGGGGCAATCGCCCGCTTTACCATAAACGCCTGATGACACACGAGCATCCCTTTCTCGAAAGATTTGAACGTGAGTATGTCAGGCGCAGAAAGATGACGTGGAGCGATATAATTTCTATCTTTGTCTACTATTACCGTATCTGCATATATAATGTCGGGATCCTTTGATGCGGCTTTTGCATACTGCTCTAATGTATCAGCTGAATGAAAAGCATCACCGGCATTGAGAAAGATGATATATTTCCCGGTAGCCATGGCAAGCCCTTTATTCATGGCGTCATACAATCCTTTATCAGGTTCACTCAATATGCGCAGGCTTTCTCCGCCAAGTTGCCGGGCAAGCCGAAGTGTGTCATCAACGGATGCTCCATCAATAATTATGTGCTCGAAATCCCTGAATGTCTGTTCTGATACAGAACGCATGGTGGGAGTGATTACATCTTGAGCATTGAATGTTATAGTAACTATAGAAATTAAAGGCATTTTATCCATGGGAAATATTTACAGAAGCAAAAGGGTATATGCAAAATTAATCAAAAAAAATGAGAGAAAAACTAATGGGGAGGATAAAAAGAGATCATGTGTAATTTATTTTGATTTTAAATTACGCCAAATAGACAGAATGATGTTGCGAGAAACATTATAAAGACTTAAATTTGCATTAGAAATAACTCTAAATAACGAATAACTAATAAAAATTAAAGAATTATGGCATACGTAATTGGCGATAACTGTATCGCATGCGGCACTTGCATGTCAGTTTGCCCTGTAGACGCAATCTCTGAAGGAGATATCTATCACATCGATCCTGATACTTGCATCAGCTGCGGCAGCTGCGCACAGGTTTGTCCTAACGATGCTATCACAGAGGGTTAATTCCCGGCCGAGTGATTGCAAATTAAAAAACAAGAAGTTGCTTCGTGTTTGCGAGGCAACTTTCTTTTTTGTAATTTTGTGCAATATAAATTGTCTTCTGCAAACAAATCCCACTCAGGAAAGGTTATTTTGGGGAAGACTAATTATAAAAAATTATGGATAGAGTAAAAGTAAAGGTCATAAATAAGAGTCATCACCCACTGCCTGATTACGGCACTTTCGAGGCTGCCGGAATGGATGTCAGGGCGTATCTGCCTGAGGGTTCCGTAACATTGCGTCCGTTGCAGCGTGCTTTAATTCCTACGGGATTATACATTCAGTTGCCCCAGGGTTATGAGTGTCAGATTCGTCCACGCTCAGGACTTTCCCTCAACTATGGAATAAGCATTGTCAACTCACCGGGCACGGTCGATGCCGACTATCGTGGGGAAATAGGAATTATTCTCATTAATCTTGGCGAAAATGATTATACGGTGAATGACGGGGAACGTATATGTCAGATGGTAATAAAGCAATATTCTCATGTTGAATGGGAGAGTGTGAAGGAGCTGGATAAAACAAAGCGTGAGGATGGTGCTTTTGGACACACGGGTACAAACTGAGTGAGGATGCTTTCCCTTATAATTAAAATATCAAAGAAATCTTGAAAAGAAACACAGTATTCATATTTATTTTATTCTTTCTGTCGCTGGCAACGCTTGCAGCCGCCTTTAACCCGGATGAGGATGCTAACCGGAAAAAGGCGCGCTACTATTATCTTGAAGGGGTGAAAAAGGCTGCCGAGGGACGCAATGCGGAGGCTTTGGAATATTATAAGAAGGCATATCTTATAGATTCTACTTATTCCGAAGCGGCAAACAGTTATGGAATGCAACGGTTCTGGATGTACACAGAGACCTTGCAGACAGGAGCTGAGAAAGCGAAATCCCTCTCAATGATGCGTAATTTTGTAGAGAATTATCCCGGAGATATAAATGAATCTCTTATTTATGGATTTTCTTCTGAAAATACAGATACTGTTCCGACAGAGGCCTTGAGAGTTTATCAGCGCCTGGACTCCCTTTTCCCCGGAGATTCAAGAGTGTTGCTTAAACTGGCGGAGAGTTATGATAAGCTGGGACGCTTTGATGATGCAATAGGAATTTTCAACAGAATGGAGGGTAAGGATGGAAAGACTGCCCAACTGTCTCTGCATAAAATCTCACTGATGCTTCAGAAAGGGGACACTGTGGCTGCCATAGATGAGGTTACAGATTTGGTGGCGTCTAATCCGAGAGAACCCTCATTCAGAATTTTGAAGGGGAATCTGTATGAAGTGATAGGAAATAATGACTCAACTCTCCATTATTATCGTCAGGCTGAGGAGATGAGTCCTCAGAATGGGGCTGCGAAAATGGCTCTTGCCAATTTCTATAAGGAGCAGGGGGACAGTGTGGCATACGATAACAAGATTTATGAGGCATTGCTAACCGAGGATTTCGAGCTGGAGGATAAACTTTCAATAATGGGGGAATATCTCCAGACCCTTTTTACGGAGAAAAATGACAAACAGAGGGGGGATTATCTCTTCAATGTGCTCATGGAGCAGTATCCTCATGAATCGAGTATGCTTGAACTTGCAGCAAGATATAGTGCGGCTAAGGGTGCATTTGCCGAGGCCTCACAGTATATCAGTTATGCGATAGATCAAGACCCAACCAACATGGGATTCTGGGAAATGTTGATGCGTTTCCAGTATCTTGATGAGAAGCCTAAGGAGGCGCTGGCTACTTTCATCAGAGCGAAAGAAAGCGCACCCGAGGAAGATAAGGAGTTGCCTGACAGCATGAAGTTGCTTTATGCTGCCGCTGCCACTGCTGCTGAGGAGTATGACAAGGCGATTGACACTTACGCCGACATGATACATCAGATCTCGCCCTCACTTCCTCTTACGGATTCAATTACGGATAAGAAAGCCCTTGCTTCCCTCACATACGACAACCTGATGGCTCTCAATAGCCTTTATCAGATGTTGGGAGACACTTACTATCAGATGAAGAAGCCCGATCTCACCTTCAGGGTCTACGATAATGCCCTTTTCTTCAATCCCGAGAGTCCGTTGACTCTGAATAATTATGCCTATTTCCTGACGGAAACAGGAGGGGATCTCGATAAGGCTTATAATTACATCACCAAGGCTATTCAGGCAGATGGAGAGAATCCTACTTTCCTCGACACATACGCCTGGGTGCTTTTTAAGCGTAAGGAATTTGGCAAGGCGCTTGAATATCAGAAAAAGGCACTTGAAATTCTTGAAAAGAGTGAGGAAGAGGTCTCTGCCGAATATTATCATCATCTCGGTGATATCCTCTTTATGAATCACGAACCGGAGGAGGCGTTGAAAAATTGGGAGAAGGCCCTTAAACTTGAACCCGAAAATGCACTCTTAAAGAAAAAGGTTGCTCACAAAACCTTCTTTTTTGAGTGAAATTCCTCTGTAAGAAGAAATAATTGATATAAGAAGTGAATTATTTGCAAAAAAAAATAATAGGGGTAGTTATTCTGCTGTTGATCGCAGTTTCTTCCTTTACCATTTCTTCTCAAAACCCTCTTGGAAAGAGGGAGAAAAAAAATGTAGTGGAGAAGGTGATAAATCAGTGGAATGACTGGGAGACAGTGTCTATTTCCGGAAAGTTGAAAATGGATATGCTCCCTCTAAGCCCGAGTCTCAAGATATTCATGGAGAGAGACAGCCTTATTCTCATATCTCTCCGTGCTCCTTTGGTGGGAGAAGTTGGAAGGGCTGAGATAGACTCAGACTCTATCCTTGTGGTGAATAAAATGAAGAAGACCTACGTAAAGGAATCCATAGGGAAAGTATTGGCGTCATATCCCGGTTCATTATCTGATCTTCAGGAATTGCTTCTCGGAAGAATTGTAATTCCGGGTAACGGGCTCCTGTCGGCAGAGAACCGAAACGTTGTTGATCTTTTTCAGGAAGAGCCGGCAGGCTACTCTCTCTTACCCGGAGAGAATGCAGCCATCGAGGGATTTGATTACGGATATTTAATTGATGGTAGCTTAAGGCCAACAGCTCTTGCAGTTGTCCCTACTTTCAAGGAGGGTATAATTGTAGGGCTTACATATTCTTATCCTGAAAAAGGATATACATTGACCGCATCTTATCAAAGTCCTAAAAAGACTATAAGCGGCACTCTCGAACTTGATTCTCCCGAATGGGGTGCAAAAAGTTTTTCACCTGTAAAGATAAATTCCAAATTCCGGAGAATGGAATTCAAGCAATTCATGAAATCTTTCTGAACCAAAGACAGATGAAGCTTCGCAATCGATCATTAGGGATATTAATAGTGATGGTGATGGCGTTTTTTTCGTCATCATCACTTTGTGCATATACCCCTCCTCAGCAAAAAAATACAAAGAAGGCAGCCCCTACTTCGAAAACGAATGCCAATAAGGGGGGTAAAAAAACTGTAAAGAATGTAAAGGCAAAGCCGAAACAGGAGACTTCGGCTGATGTAAAGCAAAAGCAGGAAGCCACCCAGAAGGAGATACGTCAGACTGAACAGCAGATCAAGGATAATGAGCGCTCGATAAAGAAGGGTCTTAATGATCTCGGGAGGTTGGAGGGGGACATCTCTCTCTCTAAACAGAAGATTGAGACATCCACAGCAAAACTTGCGAGATTAAACGGAGAAATCTCTACACTTCAGGCTGCCATATCTACAAATGAAAAAGAATTAAATCGGCTGAGGGAAGAATATCTGAAGGCTGTCAAGAAGATGAGAGTAGCCAGAAAGCAGAAATCAAATTTAGCTTTTGTTTTCGCTTCAGAGAATTTCAATCAGGCATTGCGCAGGATGCGTTATCTTCACCAGTTCTCAGAATGGAAGGACCGACAGACGGCTGCCATAGAGGGAAAGACTGCTGAATTGAAGAAACAGCAGTCGGCGTTGGCTTCAGCACGTAGCGAGCAGGATTTAACTTTGCGTCAGCAACAGAAAGAGCAGTCATCACTACAGCAGCAATACGTGAAACAGGATGCAATAGTGGCGGATTTGCGAAAGAATGGCGAGGCGTTGAAATCTCATCTGTCGAAGAAGCAGGCTGAGGCAAATCAGTTAAAAAGCCGGATAGCCGCCTTGATAGCCGAGGAGCAGCGAAAGGCAGAGGAGGAACGCCGTCGAAAGGAGCAGGCAAGAATTGAAGCAGAGCGGAAGGCGGAAGCAGCCCGTTTGGCAAAGGAGAAAGCCGCCCGTGAAGCTGCGGAGAAAGCAGCAAAAGAGAAGGCAGCCAAGGAGGAACAGGCACGCCTTTTGGCAGAAAAACGTGCGGCCAGTAAAGCGGCTGCTAAGGCAGCCGAGGAGGAACAGGCACGCCTTGCAAAGGCTGAACGTGAAAAAGCGAAAAAAACGACTGTTGAGAAAAATGAAAATAATCCGAAGGCATCGTCAAAAAATTCCGGAGACTATGCGGAAGCAAGACGACGCAATTCGCGTTCCACAACTCCTGCCCCCACTCCCTCTACGAAAAATAACCAGACTGCAACCTCTGCGCCTAAAGCAAGCGGATCTGTTGCTGCAGCCGGAAATTTTGCAGGCATGAAGGGCAGCCTTCCTCGACCCGTGTCAGGAGCTTTCCGCATAACATCTCGTTTTGGCAGGCAATCCTTGCCGGATTTGCCAGATGTAGTGTATGACAATCCCGGCATAGATGCAGAGACTGCAGCCGGGGCAGCCGCACTTTCTGTTTATCAAGGGAAGGTGTCAGGTGTATATATGATTCCGGGTTATCATACTGTAGTAATTGTCAATCATGGCAACTACTATACGGTGTATGGCAATATAGCCAATCCATCGGTAAAAGTTGGCGACGCTGTTAATGCAGGGCAAAGATTGGGAGCCTTGGCATCTGATGAGGATGACCGGGGACACAGTTCTATCCATTTTGAAGTGTGGCGTAACCGTGAGAAATTAAATCCTCTGGAATGGATAAGATAACAGGAAGCAGTCTCTTAATCTATTTGCCATAACAAAACCAATGCAACTTAACCCGAAAAGATTAATCGGTGCTTGGGGGCGCAAGCATGGAGGGGCTCGTTTTTTGAAGATGAAAGATGCCTATCATGTATGTGTCCGTAAATTCAAGCAACAGAGATGTAATTTCAGAAACTGGCTTGGCACTTTCTATGTTGCTTTTGGTAAGCCAGCTCCATGGTCGCTTGATAAGGAGGTGGATGCTAAATTATATCATGACAAGGATGAAGAGGTGAAGAAGCCGGGAGTGGTGGTAATGCTTGACGGAGCCATATATCACGGTGGATTGACCGACCGAATAAGAGGAATACTCACAGTTTACAGAGAGTGTCGCCGACTGAATATACCGTTCTACATATATTGGGATAACCCTTTCAATCTTACTGATTATCTTATTCCCGCGACATTCGACTGGCGTATATCGAAAGAGGAGATAAGCCGTTCGAGAAGGAATTCGCGTGCGGTAGTTATCGATGATATGTCAGACAGGGAAAGTCTGCGCCGACTGAGAAAGGCATTGAAAAAACGGCCTGCCCAACTGCACCTGTATACGAACGCTGACAGTGCCCGTGGGGCTTATCATGAGCTATATAATGAGCTTTTTATGCCTACTGATCAATTGAAAGAGGCTGTAAAAAAACATCAGGAGGCATTAGGGGAGGATTATATCAGTTTTACGGGACGTTTTCTTACGCTCTTAGGTGATTTTACAGATTGGTTTGATGTGGTGCTCTCGGAGGAGGAACGGGATAAGCTTATTGGGAAAGTAAAGCATGAAATTGAGAAAATAATATCTATTCAATCAAAAGACGCTCACTTCTTCATCACTACCGACAGCATTCGTTTCCTTGACGCTGTGAAGGATATGGATCCAAGAATACATGTGGTAAATGGGGAGATAGGGCATATCGACCTTAATCGGGATAAGAAGGATGACGTATGGCTCAAAACTTTTGTTGACCAGATGCTGCTGATGGGTTCAAAAAAAGTTTACAGGATGCGAACGGGCCACATGTATGCTTCCGGTTTTGCCCGCTTCGCTGCAGAGGTAGGGGAGTGTGAGTTTATCGATCATATTTTTTAGGATTAGGTTTCGTACTACTCAAGATTTAATTCATTAATGAGCGAATTAAAGGAAGAGAATAGTTATAGCAATATATTGAAACGCCTGTCTGCTTTCGGAGGGGTGCAGATATTCAATATCCTAATCGGACTGATTCGCGGTAAATTTGTTGCCCTTTTTCTGGGACCGACCGGAATGGGTATTTCCTCCCTGTACTCCTCATCTACCGCACCTCTTCAGGAAATATGCAGTTTAGGATTAAATTTAGCCGTAGTGAAAGAGGTGGCGGGAAATAAGGATAATCCGTCCAGTCTGCCACACATACTTCATGTTTCCATAAGACTTTTGCTCCTCACTGTTGTTTTAGGAGCATTGGTATGTTGCTTAGGGGCTCCGTTTCTAAGTAAGCTGACGTTTGGGGACGGCTCGGAAACCTCTGCATACTTATGGTTATCCATCTTCGTGGGTCTCTCAATAGCCGGAGGAGGTTTTCTTGCCCTGCTTCAAGGTTTAGGCGAAGTAAAAAGGCTCTCAAAAGCATCTTTGGTCGGAGGCCTTTCCGGGCTTCTTTTCGGGATTCCGTTATATTATTTTTTCGGAGATCGAGGAATAGTGCCTGCAATGATAATTCTTTCTCTTGCTACATTTCTGTTTTATTTTATTTCCTATCGTAAATCCATGTCTCGCTTCCCGAAAAAAAAACTATCATCGGTAAGTGAAACAGAAAGTAGCGTATGTCTGATAAAGCGGCTCCTCTCTTTAGGATTTATCCTTCTTATCGGCACTCTTTCAGGACAGCTGATCAACTATGTCATTAATCTCTTCGTCCGCATGGCGGGATCAGTGGAGGATGTCGGTCTGTTTCAAGGAGCCAACTCCATAACCAATCAATATGTCGGGCTTATAATGAGTGCCTTGGCTCTTGATTATTTTCCGCGTCTATCTGCCAGCTGTAAGGAAAAAGGGCAGATGAAAGAGGTGGTCAACCGTCAGACAGAGATAGTCATGCTTGTCGCCACTCCCTTGATTATCGCACTTATCCTCACGTCCCCTTTGATAATACGGATGCTCCTGAGTGATAAATTTCTTACTGTCGTGCCTCTGATGCGCTGGATGGGTTTGGGAATGCTTATTCAGGCGCTTGCTTTCCCCTTAGGATATATTTATGTGGCTCGCGAGGATCGGAAGGCATACGTATGGATGGAATGCGTATGGGCAAATGTCTGTTGGTTAGGTTGCAGTGTAGTGTTCTATTATCTATATGGGCTCGTGGGGTTAGGAATCAGTCTGGTTGTCAGAGGAGGAATAGATATTGTGATTAATTATATCGTTTGTCATAAAAGATATGGGTTCTCCTATTCTAACGTAAATTGGAAGATAATGTCAGTGTCTGTTCTTCTCAGCGGAGTGGCATTTATCTCCTCTTTCCTAAGCGAAGTCCCCTCATATTCCCTGATGAGCGGAAGTCTGATTATCTCTATTATGTATTCATTTTTCTCGCTGCGATTACGCCTTAAGAACGGATTGAATCGATAAGCCGGATCAGAGGGATTGAAATTGAGAAGGGGAGAGAGATAAGGGCTCTATATCGGATGCTTATTTTCCCTTTCAATACATTATAATCAATTGCATTCCGGCTATTTTTAAGGGCATCAATCACCTTTTTTCTCTCCAAACGGCATAGGCGGGTGTTGTAAAGAAGACGCATAGCATCGGCTATACCATGAAAATTTTGTTTATGTATACGTAGGTATGTTTCAGATTCACGTGGCAAATTCTCTTTAGCAAAGGAGAGTAAGCGTATATTATTACCTATGAATCCGAATGCTTTGATATCCTGTGAATGGGTGATTGAATTGAAATTTTCTCTGAATATATATTTTTCATTTGTGATTGCCACTTTACTGCATGTGAAAAGTAAAATACGAGTAAGATATTCATCCAGATAGGACTTTACTTCAATTTCATCTTCATTGATCAGTTGAAAAGCCTTTATATAAACATTTTTTTTTATAATACCCCCATTGCAATGAATACGCCATCCATCAAGAGTGGCATCCATAGCCTCCTTCCCGGTTAATGTCTTCCCTATCAGAGAAATGTCAGGAGTGGCTGTGTATTCATATTCACCTTCCCGTAGTGTGTACATCATGGGATATACAGCATCTGCATCCTCATTATCCATTATTTTTAACAACTCTTCAAGATAATCCGGACTTATTGTATCATCTGCATCCAGAGGACTGACCAATGGAGTAGTTGCATTCTTTATTGCAACTTTACGTGGCAAGTAGGCACCCCCTGATTGTCTTTCCATACGGATAACCGATATTCTTTCGTCGTCGGATGCAAATTCCTCAGCGATCTGAAGAGTATGATCGGAAGAAGAATCGTCAACTATTATCATTTTCCAGTCAGGACAGGTCTGGGCCTGTACACTCTTTATCGCTTCAGGAAGATATTTTTCAGCATTGTAGGCAGGTATGATAAAAGTAACTTTGGCAGTGGAAGTCATACGAGACGAAATTAGGTTATTGCTTGTTCAGGATATGGTTCCAGTGGGATATGAATCGGTCAGTTACGATTCTGACATCGTTATGCTTTTCCACAAGCCGTCTTCCTTGTAGGCTCATATCATAGAGAGGGGTGGGGTCAAGTATGAGGGCACGCAGGCGTTCCTTAAGATCGGGAATGAGAGGGGAAAGGTGGAATATGGGCCTTTCCTCAGGATTGCCGATATATTCATAATATTCCGGTTCGGCGCCAGACCCTGCCACCCGTCCGAGAGCCATAGCCTGAAGAGCGTTGGTGGCAGGTGAATATGAATAAAGTTGGTCGAGGACGAGATGGGAATCCTTCATCTTATCCAAATATTCGTTCAAGGAGAGATTCCTTGCGACTTCCACCTTTACCTTGTCGTGCATTTCCCGCTCCAGTTCTTTGGCTATGGCAAGCATGTCGGCTGTCCCTTTCTGTATCTCCATCCCCCTGCGCATCCCTATGAATATTCTGAGCGGACCATCAATTTCCAATGGAGAATAGGGAAGATAAGAAAGATCGATAGGAAGATTTGTAAAAGCCAGTCGATTTCCGAGAACGGGTCTTGCTGCCATATCATATTCAGGAAGCACGGACATGGCTCCGTCAATATTGTCGTAAAGATAAGTGTTCCATACCCTATTTTCATCCGACAGCCATCCTGAGGTATGATCAGGATTGGAAAGATGGAAAGATGTAGGGTCATTGGCTATCTTGAATTCAGAGAAGTCAAACATTTCAGCATCCCAGCAAGCTTTGACAAAGAAATAATCATTTCCTGCGAGAGTCAGGAATAAGGAACGGTTCTGAGTTTTCAGCCGGTCGAAGAAATACTTTATTTTGCCGGGGCGTAGAGATAAGAAATTTGGATTTATGAATTGCACCACATCAAAATCCTTCATTTGAGGAAGGAGAGAGAACAGTCTGTAAAGGTATTTTATCCCACCTATCAATCCGGGTTTGCGTTCAAGGAAGATGTCTGAATGGGTGTTCATGTATGAGCAGCGGTCAGACACTACCGTCACGTCGTGGCCGCGTGAGGACAGTTCCTTAGCCAGACAAGCATGAAGATTGGAATAATCGCCGATAAAAAGAATTCTCATAACAGACAATAAACGATAGATTGAAGAGAATTATTATTTATTTGCTTAACGGAGGGAAAGAGCTTTTTTCGATAAAGGATGAAATCCATCCATCCTTTCAATATGTGCATGAGGCAGAACGGAAAAGAGCGGGAAGATGCCTTGGAGGAACGCCAAGCTTTCAGCACGAGACGTGGCATGGCTGATAAAGGGTATTGGATAGGAATAAGGACACCTTGTGTGCGGAGGATGGCAGGATGAGCCATTTCGCGAGTGCCGGTGGAGGAGCCGAGGTGAGTTGCGATATGGATAGGGAAAAATGATCCTTTCAGACCTGCGGTGAGACAATCAGAAAGGAAAACGGAATCTTCTCCGCAAGGATATGGTGCGTTTATGCCGAAATTCTCATTGAATCGAATCCCTTTTTTTATTATATCAGGGCGTCGGAATGCAATTTCGATAGCAGAGATGTAGAAGCCTTTGGCAGGACGGTCAAGAGGAAAGGGGGAGGAAGGGTAAGTTTTTTCAGAAACGGCAGGGAGTGACAAATCAGGGTTTATTCGGTCATTCGTAAGGATGGAATTATATTTGAAAGCTGCGATAGAGATTTCAGGATGCTTTTGGAAAGTATCAATGATTTTGAGGAGACCGTCGGAGGAGAAGATGACATCGTCGTCACCAATGAGGCAAAGCGGAGCCTTCGCCATGTCGAGGAGGAGATTGCGGTTGTGGGCGAGCCCTTTGGAAGGAGAGAAGTTGACATGGATATCCTTCCGCCGGAGGTTTTCAGGAAGAGGAGGGAAGATTCCGTCAGGGATCTGTGAGGATACAAGCCATCTGACTCCCGGAATTTCGGGAGGAGCAAGACGGGAGAGTCTTTCAAGACCCTCTTTGCCAAAAGAGGCGATAAGCACCTCAAGCTCGGGAGGATTTGGCATGCCTTATCATAATTGACTGACGAGCTCCAACGGAAGCTGAGAGATATCGGCAATCTCTTGATCGGACAGTTGAGTGGCATACTTTAGATTCTTAGCAATCTCAAGTGCCTTTTTTTTCTCTCCTTCAGCACGCCCTTCAGCACGCCCTTCAGCACGCCCTTCAGCCAACCCTTTGGCACGCCCTTCAGCGAGCCCTTCTTTTCTGGCAAATTTCATTGTGCTGTAATAATCCCAATAAGCCTTGAGTTGCCTTTCATACTCAAATCTATCATCAGGAGAAAGATTTTCCATCTTTGCCAAATCTTCCACTTTTTGGAAGATTGGCTTTTCTGCTGCAAACGGTATGTTTTCCATATTTTTCATATTTTTGATTGTGAATAGCCACTCATCAATAGCATTATCACACTCTTCCGGCTTCAATTTATTGAATTGAGGAAGCTGTATGAATATTAAACGGAGTCTGTCAGTCATAGGTTTACCGCTATATTTATCAACAACACATCCGTCAGCAATCACTTGACCTTCAAATACAGGAATAGTGAAGTTTGTAAAAGCAATACTTATAACGGGCATATAATTATAGTCCCATTTCCCGGATTTAGATTGAGCTGTTATGGCACGTGAACCATACATCAAGCATCGTTCGATAAACCATTCTTGAGAGATATTCTGCATCTCAACGATAAATCGTTTACCGTTGTCCGTCAGGCAATGGATATCAAATGCCATAGTTCGTTCGGAGGGGGACTCTTTAGTATGCTCTTTATTAAGGTAAGTTATTTTTTTGATAGGATCCTCTTTAGCATCAAGTATAGTGTTTAGCAAGTCAATAAGAATATCGGCAGAAGCTTCCCTACCGAAAAGAATCTTGAATCCGGGGTCTGTAGAAGGGTCAATAAAAACACCTGATGTAGTGTATGTATGCGAGTTTGCCATAAATGAGGAATTTATATTACAAAAATAGAAAAAAAAAATAGTATCCGCAAATAACCAATCAATGATATTAACATTAACAAGCAAAACTATTATGGAAGACGTGGCTTAGAGCCATGTCTTCCAATTGTCGCAGGATGATTTTATATGGTTGCTTATTGCGGTGTCAGGATATTTCTTGACAATGGTTTTCAGATTTCCTAAGATATATTGCGCTTCTGCACGCGCTTCATCAGAGGAGAGCATATTAAGGGCTTTGGTTATTTCTTTATCGTAGCAGGATTCCATCTTTCGGTGTCCGATGGTTCGGTCGTAATCAAATAAAAAGTCAAAATAAGATTTTGCGTAATCATCATCCCAATATTGCAGGGTGGGATAGAAACGATTGATAATTGTTCCCCGCCAGTATTGAGTCAACGCCCAACATTCCTCGAAGGAATTGAATCTTCCGATGACGTACATAAGCCGAGCCATGCCACGTTTGTCAGCAGTTTTTCCCTCTTTCATCTCCTTCTTATACTCCCTCATCTTGGAGGCGAATTTTAATTTTGCGTCTGCTGCGGGAGTTTTCTTATGCACTCCCGCCTGCGTCTCGGATGCCCACATATCATCATCGCCATAATATGACCATCTTGATGGATAGACAGTGAAGGGATCCCGGGATAAATATCCATCTTTACAGATAGTCAAGGAGTCAAGATATTGGGGACTTACTTGAGATAGGAACTTGACTGCCCGATCATATTTTTCTTCACGGATGGCAAGTGTGCCTATCAGTTCATAATAATAATCCTTGTCAGTACGTGCTTTTCTGCGGAGAAAGTTGTTGAGTGGTGTAGAACGATTAATCGTTCTGAAGACGGAAGCTAATTGCCCGGAAGAAAGACTACCCATCATCTGGAAGGAGAGATTGGAATAATCATTACTGTCAAATTCTCCGTTAGTCTGCGGAAACTTGTCGGCGTATGCACATAATAGAATCGCTTTGGCATAATCTCTCTTTTTCCAAAGGAGAGGCACCCAATGCTGATAAATGATATTTTGGGTCATACGACCCCATTCATTTGTGGAGGTATCGGATAAAATAACATCCTCCATCCATTTGAGATCGGATAATAGTGAATGGGAATCGCCTCGGGCAGCATCCAGCTTCATTTTGAAAGCATGGGCAAGCTTCTGCAATTCCGGAGAAGAGAAACTTGAGTTTACTGCATTCCTAACGTATTTACGGGCGTTTAAGAGGTTATTCTTTTGTTGATATTGTCCGTAAGCGAGGAGAAGATACCAGTCTCCGGCATATTTTGGTTTTCCCTTTTTAAGCAGATCAGAGGCAAGAGGCATCACCATCTCCATAAAAGCCGAGTCATTGGCATTGCATCGGATATAGTCCATAAGTTGGGGCGCATCCGGATTACGGGCTATCATGTAAGCCGTCTGATTCTTTTCAGAAATTGACAGGAGATCACCGTTGCGTGCGAAGATGGAATCAGCCCGTTGCTTATTGCCAAGTCTGTTCCAGCAACCCGCCACATATCTTTCTGCCATACGTTTGAGAAGGTTGGAGGCGAGAACCGAACGGAAGACTGAATCAGCATATTGTATACATTGCTCATACTTTCTTGAAGCAAATAAAGCTCTTACAGCCTGCAGGGCATATCTGTCGGCGAGTTTAGAACCGCTATAAGCCTTGCATTTGTCAATGATCTCCTGAAATTCGCCGGAAGTATTTCGCGTATCACGTTCTTTGGGATAATACCATGGGGAACGTATTTCTTTCCATCTCTCCTCCATCTCTTTCGCCGTAGAAAGGAAATCACGTAACTCCTCCCCCTCTTTATCATTGAGGAAATTATAGAAAAGATTGTCCGAACCGGAAGTATGGCTTTTGGTCATGAATATGTCGCGATTATCGGAATAAACAGCTTCCTCAATATCTGATAAGGGGATATCGGGAGAAGTAAGCTGCTGCCAGAGCAATAGGTTTTCTTCCTTATCATATTCAGACATTGATTTCACAGGGCGGTCGATTGAGAAATAACGGGGAGTCGGAATGATTGGGAAGAAAGGTCCGCAGGCGTATGAGGATATGCTCAGGGAGATGATCAGTAGAAGACTAAATGCCCGTAAAAATTGCATTAATTTCATCAGATGTATATTTAGAGAGATTATTTGAGTCAAGATGATAAAGGATAGTGGAATGGGGATAGGTAGAGAGATATTGCTCAATGGCTCCTCTGGAATCAAGGATGCCGTCAAGATCTGAATCTTCCTCTCTTATGACATCCCCTTCAAAAATCCTTATGTCATTATGAGTGAAATCCTTTTTTGCAGTATAGAGGTTTCCTTTCCTTGAGAAGAGAGAAGGATCGGATAAATTCACTCCGTTCAATAATCCGATGAATTTCCGTTCACGGAAAAGGAGCTGCCATGAATATGTGGGATATGCCACGTCAAGATGGAGAGGATAATCGTATAAGGGGCTTAGATACCTTACAACTTCTGTAGGGTCGATTATGGAATTGAATGTATCCTGATTGAAATAATCACCTGTATTGTAAACCATGAGCACCCCTCGGTCGACCGGCGGAACGTTTCCGGCGAGTTGATGCAGCCGTATTGTGGAGCTGAGTCTCCAAGGGAGTTTCTCGCGGGCAATACAGGCTTTGACAGAATCGCATAGATTGAAGAAATATTCTTCAGTTGTCTCCGTCCAATCACAGTCGAGCTGAAGTTCGGAGACGTTGGGAAGCTTGTTGTATTGGCACATATTGTTGACTCTTGAAACAATATTTGAGGCAAGTGCGCCTTGGTCGTCCCATACCTCCCTCAGAGCGTTGAGAGTAATATAGATGGTGGGTATAAACTCTATATCGGAGAGGGAATCCCGGATGAGTTGGAATTGTCGGTCGGGAATACGGAGGGTTGCATTAGGTATTGTACGGTCAGTTCTTCCATAGTAGTATGGAGCTTCCACGACATCAAACAATCTTAGATAGATACGCTTTATGTCGTGGTGTCGAAGAAACTTCATCTCGGTTGAATCAATATTAAACACAGTTTTCCAATAGTAGACTGCATTTCCTGAGACCTCCGGATCATTAGATGTAGTTGAAGCTTTGTTGGAGCAGGATATGGCAGTAAGGAAGAGGATAGATGCAATCAAGGTAAATAGTTTCATTTCCAGACTATGTAATTTATATATTCATATTGCGATGGGCGCAGATTTCCCCAAATATGTCTCTTTTCAAACTTATCCACATATATTACCGGGGAATCACCTCCGAGAAGATAAATTGCATTTTTGACACCAAGCTCCACGAGAACCTGAGCGAAGTCATGAAATGTAAGGCGGTCGAGAGAGGCAATGATGCATATCTTTCCCTCATATTCAGCCAAAGCTTTGCGAAGAGCCCTCCCTTTCGGTTTATTTTCCACGAGCTGTCCACCCACGACGAGAGGATACTGGCGGAAGAAATAGCCTTCAGTTTCCAGAGCTTGTTCAAGCATCGGCGTTGCCTCAGCCACACCGATGGTTATTTCTCCGTTAATAATAGAGCAAAAACCTGCTTTTGACTCTCCCTTGCTGATGAGGTTTCCTTTCAAAACGTATGCTCCCGCTATCTCACCGTTATCCCCTCTGACATCGGCTGCCATCGCAGCCAAGATTATGGAGGAATCGCCGGGCACATCCTTGCCTATTTCCAGAGAAGGGGTTGCATTACGGGGGATGAATATTTTAAGCTGAATGTTGTTAAGGGTGGTGTC
Source organism: uncultured Porphyromonadaceae bacterium (assembly GCA_947176915.1). Classification (GTDB taxonomy): domain Bacteria; phylum Bacteroidota; class Bacteroidia; order Bacteroidales; family Muribaculaceae; genus Lepagella. Next base: position 17,541 of record CAMWSM010000050.1, read on the forward strand.
AATCACCGAGCAGAAAGCGTCAGTTTCGGTGGAGCCGCTGCTTGATTCCGCTGCTTGGGGATATATAATCTCAGAAGAGTGAGGGGTGGGGATTGGAGATGATTCCTCAGAAGAGTTGAAAAGGATAATAAGCCATATTAATCCACCCAGAATCAGCAGACCTAAAGAGGAGAATAATATTAAGCGACCTTTACCTGCGCCCACTTTTTGGGGAAGAGGATTGTCATTGCTTTCAGGCGCGATCACGCGGATTTCGTCATCATTTATGTCATATTTTCGTTCACTCATATTATATCTCCTTTTCTAATAATTCTTTCAACGCCCTTAGCGCCTCTTTTGAGGCAGACACTTCATGCCGGAAGGTTCGACAATCGGACAACACCATCTTTTGGCGCGGAGGATTTATGAAAGCGATGTAATCACGGTTAACAATCAGACTTTTGCCTATACGTATGAAACGATTATCATTGCCGGGTAAAGTCTCGGCAAGGCGTTTCTCGATTTGTCCCAACTGAAGGGTAAGGACAAAGTTTTCACCATCAGCCGTTGTTATGGCTGAGTAGTTGCCATCGGCAGCAAAAAATACTACCGAGTCGGGGGGTACGCGGACAATTTCCGTGGAGGTGGTGAAAACGATACGCTTGTTCATGGGTAACTCTAATGCAAATTTACGACAAAAAGCTGTAGAAATAAAATTCCCCGCGATAAGAGTGTCAGTGGATGGTCAGGCGGTATGAAAGCGTTAATAATTAAAGGTCGGAGGAAAGCATACGGAATTTAAGCGTTGAAAGAATATCGTCGCCTTTCTTTTCTAATGAGCCGTCATCGTTTAAGGGAAAAGAATTATTGAGATAATATAGTTGGGAATCGACCATTACTACCCATTGTTTATGTATAATTGTGTCGCCTCCTTCATTTACAGCGACAAATCCCGCTGAGGCTGCCGGATATTTGTCGAATTTGATGGAGTCTGTTGTCATCTCCTCGATAATCGCGATGTATTGGTCGTCATATTTCTTTAGTGCTATAGACAAATCTCTCCATTCTTCAGGGGTGTCAAATAATTTGGACAGGGCGGATTTCTGTACTGCAAGAACATGAAAAGGGGTCGAGGGTTGGGGATCATAGAACATAGCTCGAACGCCTTTCTCCATAACCGGAATAGTGTCGCACATATCGTTGATGTCCTCTTCTACCATCCAATCCGCGGGATATTTCATAGAGAAAAACTCATTTCGGTAGGTCTTCTCATTAGAACTGTCGTTTGCTTCCTTACCTTTTTGACTACTCGCAGAGCATGCGCAGAGGGCTAATCCGATGCAGATTGAAAGAATTTTTTTAAGCATAATAATTTTGTTTAGAGATAAGTTGTAGGTAGAACATCAGTTTTAAAATCACCTTAACTTAGCGGCTGGGAAGTGGCGTAGGGTTAAGATGAAAATGATTGACGATGCAAAATTGAGTAAAAAACAAATACACTCCAATTTAACGAGATAGGATTGTATGAAATGGTAAGGAGGCTGTATGAAATGAAAAAGAGGGGAGTCCTTACCCCCCTCTTTTATCAGTTAATTCTTTTAATCCGGGTTTTTCGGGAAGCCGGGTTTTACGGGTATATGTGTGTTGTCCATAGCAGCGGAATAGGCAAGCCATGCCACTATAGCTGCGTTGACTTTGAGGTCGTTTAGAGAAAGTCTTTCGTAGGTATCCATAGTGGTGTGGTATGCACGGAAATAATCGAGAGGATCCTGAATGAATTGATAGGCAGGAAGACCGAGACGAGAGAAACTTACATGATCAGTGCTTCCGACTTTTCTGGGGGAGAAAGTATCGAATCCTAAAGAAACCAACGGCTGTTTCCAAGCCTCGAAATAGGGATATGCCATATCATTTTCCTCAAGATAGACACCCTTGAATTTTCCTGAACCGAAGTCCATGTTAAGGTAAAGAGCAAAGTCATCATAACCGGGCAACTTCTTGTTCTCATCACTGTTAAAGAGATTATTCCGAGCATATCCCTTAGAACCATATAGCCCCTGTTCCTCCCCTCCCCAGAGGGCAAGGCGGATTGTGCGTCGCGGTTTGACCCCGAGAGATTTCAGGATTCGCATAGCCTCTATCATAGTGATGCAACCGGAAGCATTATCAGCTCCTCCCGTGCCGCCATGCCATGAATCAAGATGTGCCCCGATAAGCACGACCTCATTTTTGAGTTTGGGGTCGGTGCCCGGAATTTCAGCTATGATATTGTTGATTTTCTGATTGTCGGTGAAAGTGTTCTGGACATCCAATTCCATCTCTACATTCTCGCCTGACTTTATAAGACGCACCATACGACCGTGATCCTCAAGAGGCAAAACAATCTCCGGAACCGGTTCAGCATCCCCGACTTTGTAATTCACGCCACGGGAACCGGGAATATTGAATGTTCCGTCTCCGACAATGACAGCCAAGGGAGCCTCAAGTTTGATAAGGCTATCGATTGCATTGCGAAGAGCCTTGGCAGCGGGATTACCGGCACCTCTGCGACCCCATGAATTGTTGGGACGGGTGTCTTTGGACATCTCAGCAAGTTCCTCATCGGTATATCTTTTCGCCATAGGTCGGAAAGAGAGCTCATATTCTCGTGTAGGCGGCATGAGGACAATTTTCCCTCCTAATTTACCTTTATATTTGGCAAGATCCGTGGTGTCGTTGGCTTCCAGAAGGATACATTGGGCTTTTACAAGACCGTCAGTGCTTCCTGACCATGCTTTTGGATTAGCAGCGAAACTGCAATAATAAGGAGCAGTCATCGCCACATAGTTTTTCTCGTTGTCCCATCCCCCTTTCTTGAAATCGGAAGCAAATTCGACCCTGACATTATCAAAGCCAAGAGCCTTCAACTTATCGACTACTTTCTCTTCAGCCCTTAACTTCATTTTTGAAGCAGCAAGACGCGGACCAAGATTATCGGTCATAAACCTTGCGATGCTATCTACTTGAGATTGGTTGAAAGCCTCGTTTTTCACTTTGTAAGCCAATTCAGCAGGCTGACTTATCTGTGCCTGCAGCATGGAACAAATGCCGACAGTAGCCATCCATGTAAAAAATCGTTTTGTCATCTTAATAATGAGATTTCATGATGAATAATATTTCACAAAATTAATTTGATTAATCCGTTTTTACAAAATAAAGTTAAGTCAATAATATGATGAACCCGACTTAAGATCAGAGAACATACATTAAGTTGATAGGAAAGTAAGAAATAAAATATCCGTTATTGGTTGATATGTTTGGCAGTATGAGCAGGATTATTTATTTTCGCATTAGGATTATTTCTTTA
>CAMWSM010000051.1 GCA_947176915.1 uncultured Porphyromonadaceae bacterium
GAACCTAAAAACAATCTTTTTTACCTTAAGATTTTTTACCTGTAGAAACTTATTAAAAGGGTGCGACCGGTGAGGTTATCACCCTTTTGAATTTTTTCAGAAAAATGAAATAAGCGGCTAATGCCGCTTATTTCATTTTAGGATTTTCATTCAGGGATTTTGTTGCATGGGGTCAGGAATGGTGAGGTATTGGGAATTTTCCGGTATAAAGTTTCCCGCTTTCAAAAATTCATAAATATTAATACAGGCTTCGGCATCAAGAGAGGCATAATTCTGCTGTGCCTGAGTTAGTTGTTCAGCTTCCCAGTTGGTAAGCCTCTGACCCTTGGAAACTCTTTTCCCGAACAGTATTGCATAGATACGGGTCAAGCTGTTGTCGGCAATCCTAAACTCCTTGACATAGTTTTGAAGTTCGATGAAGCCTGCCGGCTCGATGGGGCGTAGTTTGTTTAGATTGTGGAAATCATCATGAGTGGAGAGACCGATCTTTATGATCGAGTCGTCCTCAATAATGTCCACTAAAGGCTGGACAAGTCCGATAATGTTAATTCTGAAAAGAAAGCATTTCCGAGAAGATGAGAGCTGCACTAAAGCCACTTTATTCAGATGACCTTTTTTAAAACTTGGCCGGGTTTCCGTATCAAAACCGATGACACTGCATTTCCTGAGCTCGGCAATGGCGTCATCCACTTGCTCAACTTTATCTATAACACAAATCTCACCTTCATACTGTTCGGCAGGGAGGGCTGAAAGCTTCTCTTTGGGGATAGTAACAATGGCTGCTGGTGAGATTTTATCGGTCATAATGAGATTTAATTTAACACGAGAGTTAATGGATGAGCGGAGAGAAAGAATAGTGCAAAATTAAGAAAAAAAGTCTGAACTGCCATTAAAAGATGATAAAAAACCGAATATTTACGGCTTAGCGACTATTAGATGGGATTAACGTCAGAAATAAATGTCCGGAAAGGATTCTTTGGATAGATCCTTTCCGGGATATTTCTAACAGATTTGCATGAATCGTTATAACGTAAGAACAGGCATTTCAAGAAAAAGTGAGTCAGGGAAATGAAGAGAAAGATAATTCCGCAGGTATGCACGTGTGTCGGCGCATATAGTGGCATCCTTATCAAAGTAAGGATTATATATTATTGCGAACAACTGCAAGTTATACGCTCTGATTGCAGATAATGATAACAATGCATGATTGATCGATCCGAGTTCACCGTTAACGACTAATGCTACCGGAAGATTTTGATCTGAAATAAAATCTATTGTCAGATAATCCTCCTTAATGGGCACCATCAGTCCGCCCGCTCCCTCCATAAGCAGATAGTCATATCTTGAATTGAGAGTTTCAGCAGCAGATATGATTGAGGTAAGGTCTATCTCCCGGTTGTCAATTCTGGCAGCAAGATGCGGCGAGGCGGGATACGTGAAAATAAGAGGTGCGGTGAGGCGGGAAATATCTTCGGGGAGTTTTCCGCAGCCCATTATCCCGCGATGACGGTTGATATCCTCACTCCATTCGATGTTTCCGGTCTGAATCATCTTCTGGGTTATGACATTCATTCCGCCATCTTTCATCTCCCGAGCAAGCCAGCCGGTGGCAATGCTTTTGCCCACATCGGTGCCTATTCCTGTTATAAAAAGAGTAGGAGGAAAATTAATATTTTTCATGAAGAATATAATTTAAATGCGCGTCCTTTTGAGGAGGACGCGCATCAGATATGAAATTGGAAATTTTACCAAGCAAACATGGGGTAGTCGTTCATCATTTCATTAACTTCACGACGAACTTCAGCAATCACCTTCTCATCATCGGCATTCGAGAGAACGCGGTCGATAAGGTCTGCTATTGTCTCCATTAAATCCTCCTTGGCTCCACGGGTTGTGATGGCTGCTGTTCCGAAACGCAATCCCGAAGTGAGGAACGGGGAGCGGCTGTCGTAAGGCACCATGTTTTTATTAGCAGTGATGTCAGCCTCAACGAGCACGCGTTCAGCTTTCTTGCCACTCATATCAGGGAATTTCGGACGCAGGTCAACGAGCATGCAGTGGTTGTCCGTACCGTCAGAAATAACCTTGTATCCACGCTTGATAAGAGCTTCTGCAAGAGCATTTGCGTTCTTCTTCACCTGTTCGGCATATTCTTTCCATTCGGGCTGCAGGGCTTCACCAAAAGCAACGGCCTTGGCTGCTATTACATGTTCGAGCGGACCACCTTGCACCCCGGGGAACACAGCTGAATCAAGGAGAGCAGACATTTTCTTAATCTCTCCTTTCGGAGTTTTCTTTCCCCATGGATTATCAAAATCTTTGCCCATAAGGATCAGTCCTCCACGCGGACCACGAAGTGTCTTGTGGGTTGTGGTTGTAACGATATGAGCGTGTTTCACTGGATTTTCAAGCAGACCGGCAGCGATAAGACCAGCCGGATGTGCCATGTCTACCATAAAGATTGCTCCAATCTCGTCAGCTATTTTACGGATTCTGGCATAATCCCATTCACGGCTATAAGCGGAACCTCCGGCAATAATGAGTTTCGGACGCTCTGCCCGCGCTTTCTCCTCAAGCTCCTCATAGTTTACGCGACCTGTCTCCTTATCCACTGTATAGCTTATAGGCTGGAAATGCAGACCGGAGAAATTCACCGGACTTCCGTGGCTGAGATGTCCGCCATGGGCAAGATCCATTCCCAGGAATTTATCTCCGGGCTGAAGACAAGCCATGAAGACTGCCATATTAGCCTGAGCGCCGCTATGAGGCTGTACGTTTGCCCATTCGGCATCAAAAAGTTTTTTCGCTCTCTCTATAGCTATGGTTTCAGCCTCGTCTACAACCTGACAGCCGCCATAATAGCGATGTCCGGGATAGCCTTCGGCATATTTATTTGTCAGACAAGAACCCATTGCGCGCATGACTTCGTCGCTCACGAAATTCTCACTTGCAATAAGCTCGATTCCGCGACGTTGACGAAGATGCTCGCGGTCGATAATGTCAAAGATTTTGTTGTCTCTCTGCATAATGTCAGTGTTTTTTATGGTGTTATGAAAGAAGGGGAGGTGAAGTCTTTCCCCTCCCCGAATGATATTATCCTCCGAAATTATCGTAGTGGATGGCTTCCGGTTCTACACCCAGATTGTAAAGCATATTGTTCACAGCATTACTCATCGGACCGGGACCGCACATATAGAACTCTATATCCTCAGGAGCCTCATGGTCTTTTAGGTAAGTCTTATACATTACGTCATGAACGAAGCCCGGAGTATATTTCACTCCCGCTGCATCGGCTGCCGGATCCGGACGGTCAAGGGCAAGGTGGAAATGGAAGTTTGGAAATTCCTTTTCGAGTTGCAGGAAATCGTTGAGATAGAACACTTCGTTCAAGGCACGCGCGCCATAGAAATAGTGCATCTCACGATCCGTGGTGTGAAGAGTCTTTGTCATCCACATAATCTGAGCACGAAGAGGAGCCATGCCTGCGCCTCCTCCAACCCATATCATCTCCGCTTTAGAGTTAACGATAGGATGGAAATCTCCGTAAGGTCCGCTCATCAACACCTTATCACCCGGCTTGAGAGAAAATATATAGGAAGAGGCTATGCCTGCCGGCACATCCTGAAACCCAACCTCGGGTTTCGGTTTAAATGGAGGAGTTGCTATACGCACAGTAAGCATAAAGCGGTCGCCCTCTTCAGGGTAGTTTGCCATAGAATATGCACGCACAGTCTCCTCTGTGTTTTTGGCAGTAAGAGTGAAGAGTCCGAACTTCTCCCATGCGGGAAGATATTCATCACCGATAAGGGCTTTGTCAATATCCTTGTCATAGGACATTTCATATTTGGGGATGCGAATCTGAGCGTATGATCCCGGGATGAAGTTCATGTGCTCACCCTTAGGCAGTTGCACGATAAACTCCTTGATGAAGGTAGCGACATTCTTGTTGGAGATAACCTCGCATTCCCATTCCTTAACATCAAGAGCAGACTCATCAAGGTGAATATCCATGTTACCCTTTACTTTCACCTGACAGCCAAGTCGCCAATGATCCTTAATCTGTTTGCGAGTGAAATGAACGGCTTCAGTGGGGAGCATGTCTCCACCCCCTTCCAGCACTTGAACCTTACACTGCCCGCAACTGCCCTTGCCGCCACAAGCAGAAGAGAGATGCACCCCTCCGTCGGCAAGAGTGGCAAGCAGCGACTTTCCGCTTAATTCATGCAGAGTCTTTTTGCCATCATTAATATTGATTGTAACCTCTCCTGAAGCCACGAGATAACGCTTGGCAACCAGCAGAATCACCACAAGCACGAGGACGATGACAAAAAATATCAACGCCGCAACAAGGACTTTATTCCATTCTACATCAAGTAACAACATAATATCAGAGTTTAATGCCGAGGAAGCTCATGAAAGCAATACCCATAAGGCCGGTGATGATGAAAGTGATGCCAATTCCACGCAGAGGCGCCGGAATCTGGCTGTATGCGAGACGCTCACGAATTGCAGCAAGACAGGTTATGGCAAGGAGCCAGCCTATGCCCGAGCCGGCGCCATACACTGTAGCAGTCCAGGCATTGGTAAATTCACGCTGCTGCATGAAGAGAACCGCCCCGAGGATGGCGCAGTTAACTGCAATCAGCGGCAGGAATATACCCAGAGAAGAGTAAAGGGCAGGCAGGTATTTCTCTATTGCCATTTCAAGAATCTGAACCAGGGCAGCGATTACGGAGATGAACATGATGAGTCCGAGAAAGCTCAAGTCAGTTTCTGCATATTCCTCCCCAAGCCATGATAGCGCGCCCGGAACAAGTATATACTGATTGATGCACCATGTAACAGGAAGGGCGATAATCAGAACAAAGCAGACGGCTATACCCAGACCAAAGGCGGTCTTTACATTCTTCGACACTGCCAGATAGGAGCACATGCCGAGAAAGTAGGCGAAAATCATGTTGTCGACAAAGATCGACCGTATGAATAGATTAAGATTTTCCATAATTCAATAAAGAGATTAGATTTAAAAACCTACAACCGATATCATTCCTGAAGATCTTTGTTACGAGAACGGTGTACCCATATAATGCAAGCAACGGTGATGAGAGCCATTGGGGGAAGAATCATCATGCCGTTATTTTGATAACCGGCATCATACCATGACTGAGGAATAACCTGATAGCCTAAGAGGGTGCCGCTGCCGAGAAGTTCGCGGAAGAATGCCACAATGACAAGTATTATGCCATATCCCAGTCCATTGCCTATGCCATCGAGAAATGAAGGCCAGGGTCGGTTGCTCATTGCGAAAGCCTCAAGACGGCCCATGATGATACAGTTGGTGATTATAAGTCCGATGAAGACTGAAAGAGCTTTGCTAACCTCATAATTCCACGCCTTAAGCACTTGATCCACAATGACAACCAATGCTGCTACTACGACAAGCTGAACAATGATGCGAATTGAAGTCGGAATGGTGTTGCGAAGAAGTGATATTATGACATTAGCGAGAGCAAGCACGGCAGTAACGGAGATAGTCATTACCAATGCAGGCTCAAGTTTGGCAGTTACAGCAAGTGCTGAACAGATTCCCAGCACCTGGACAATAACCGGATTGTCTTTTGAGAGAGGATTGACGAGAGGTAGTAAAGATTTATTTACTTTCATAGCTGAGAATCATTAATTGTTTTGAACGTCAGGAACCGGAACCTCATCATCAGCCGAATTAGCCGTCTCAGACTTTAAAGAACTGAGAAAAGCAGAGTAGGGCTCAAGAGAGTCGAAAAGCATTTTCTGCACACCCTGACTTGTAATCGTGCCGCCGCTGACAGCATGCACCCAAGCTTGGTCGGCAGTTTCTTTCCCCACTTTTACAACTGCCACTGACTGAAATACGCCATTCTTCGAGAAAATATCCTTCCCTTCGAATTGATCCTGAAAGGCGGGTTTCTCAATTTCTGCGCCCAGGCCGGGAGTCTCTCCCGCATGAGCGAAGTAAGCCCCGTAAATGGTGTCGCCATTGCTGTCGAAAGCTATATAGCCCCAGATCGGACCCCAGAGTCCGGCTCCATAGACGGGGAGTATATACTTAAGCCCCTTGTCGGTGGAGCATTCAAAGACAGGGAGCAGGCGCTCATCTGCCGGTTTTTTGACTTCAAGGGAGACATTGACATCAAAGGCATTCAGGGAAGGATCAATCTTCTCTCCTTTGTTGTTGACGATGTAGCTCGATTTTATATATGAACTGTAAAGGTCGGAGATATTTTGTCCGGCTTCCGGCACAATACGTGCAGAAGCAAGAATTTGTTTTTTTGTGTCATCGGCGATATTCTCAAGCTGTTTGGGACGCAATGCTTGATACACAACCGAGAGGACAACTCCCACCACTAATACCAGCACAGTGGAGTAGATAATAGTGTATGTGTTGCTTTGTCTGTTCATGATTGCGGGAGATTATTAATTCTTAACAATAGCACGTTTTAGACGACGGTTGATGTTGGAATTCACCACACAGTAGTCGATAAGAGAAGCGAAGCAGTTCATAAGAAGCACTGCGAGCATTGCGCCCTCCGGATAGCCGGTGTTATAGCAACGGATGATTATAGCCACCGCTCCGATGAGGAAGCCGTAGATATATTTCCCGATATTGGTGCGACAGGCTGTAACCGGATCTGTTGCCATGAAGACAATTGCGAAAGCGAATCCGCCGAGTGAAAGCTGTTCGAGGGGCGTCAGATAAGTTACGGGATAGAGGGGTGTGGCGAAGTTATGCGCCAGCAACGACATGAAGAAACCTCCGACAATGCCTGAGAGGACAATACGCCAGGAAGCAATGCCTGTTGCAAGCAGGATCACAAGTCCTATGAGGATGCAGAATGTGGAGGTCTCACCCCAGGAACCAGGGTAAAAACCGAAGAACATGTCGGCGTAGGATAAGGGATCGCCTGTAACTCCAAGCACCTCTACCTGGCCTGTCGTGGATGCTGCGAGCTGACCGAGAGGAGTCGCTCCTGAATAGCCGTCCACAGCATTAGCTCCACCGAGAGAAACGAATACGTTGTCGCCACTCATCTGTGAAGGATAGGCGAAGAAAAGGAAAGCACGTGTTACCAAGGCTACGTTTAGGAAGTTGTAGCCTGTTCCTCCAAATACCTCCTTGGCGAAGATAACGGCAAAGGCAACTGCTACTGCAAGCATCCAGCAGGGAGTGGAAACCGGACATATCATTGGTATGAGGATACCTGAGACAAGGAAACCCTCCTGAATTTCATGACCCCGGAGCTGCGCTACGACAAATTCAATGCCGAGACCAACTATATAGGCTGTGAGAATCTGAGGAAGAACAGCCCAGAAGCCGTAAAAGAAGAGATGGAACAGAGAGTGGTCAGGGTCGCCGGTTGCAAGTGCATGTTGCAACCCTACATTCCACATGCCGAAAAGACAGCAGGGAATAAGCGCGAGCACCACCATGATCATGGTACGTTTCGAGTCGTTGCTGTCGTGGATATGAACTCCTGACTTCGACGTCTCGTTCGGTGTGAAAAGGAATGTGTAGAAACCATCGAAAACGGAATGAAGTTTTGAAAACTTACCTCCCTTCTCAAATTGCGGCTTCACACTGTCGATTTTTTTCTTTAATCCTTTCATCTGTTGTGAATAAGATGTTAGTGTGTATTAATGCTCTGAATAAATGAGAAATCTTATGAAAGTTCCTTACGGAGATAATCAAGACCCTCACGCACGGTTTTCTGGAGCTCGATTTTTGATGTGTCTACAAATTCGGGCAATGCAAAATCTTCGGGAGCCACTTCATAAATGCCTAATTTCTCCATTTTGTCGATATCTTTGGCCATGATGGCTTTGAGAAGGAATTCCGGATAGATGTCAAACGGGAATACTTTGTCATACTCTCCGCTTAAAATCATAGCTCTGTGGCCCCCTTTTATGCGTGCGTCGAAATGGAAAGGTTTTGAGAATCCGCGAAGGAAGGCGGGAAAACTTCTCTTTACACTGAATTTTCCCGGATTAACAGATGCCCAGCCCATAAATTCATCAGCGTCCTCACCTTCGTCTATTACCGTGATCTGACGGTAGGGATAATGCAGGAAACCGTTTTTCTGAACCCGAATGCCGGTCAAGACATTTCCTGAAATGATTCTAACACCTTCCTCTTTTACAAGTGCGTCTTTCAGCAAGGAGTCAATCGAGGCTCCTATGAGTGTGCGGACAAGATGAGGATCTTTTACATCCGGACCTGTAATTGCCACAGTGGCAGTAAGATCAATTTCTCCTGTCTTAACCAATTTACCAATCTTGGCAGCTGAGGCAGCGTCAATGGTCCAGACTGTCTCACCTTTATTTACCGGCTTGATGGCTGCGATTTGTGTGCCGACATTTCCGGCAGGGTGCGGACCTTCAAATTCATAGACCTCTGCTACATTTGAAGTGATTCCTGAATCGGGCTTAATTCCGAGATAAACTTTTCCTGAAGTAAGGGTAGAGAGCACTTTCAGACCCTCCTCAAGCCATTTTTTAAGATCATCTGAAAGAAGTTCTCCGGCAAGAGGTGCGGAATCGAATGCAGTAACGAAGATGTCGCGAGGGGCAACTCCCGGATCCGGAACTACGTCAAAAGGTCTTTGGCGCATCATTGCCCATAGACCGCTGCGTAGTATTTGATCCTTTACATTCTTTGAATCCTCGGAAGAGATGATGACGGCTCCGTTTTCGCTATCTTTAGCCACACTGATATACTCAATGTGTCTGCGTTCCCCGCGGTGCACATCAATGACTTTACCGGAGACGGGCGACACAAGACAGATCTTGCCCGAAGCCTTATCAATGAGCAGAGGGTCGCCGGCGTTAACCTTGTCATCGGTTTTAACGACTGCTTTCCATACCGGACCCGGGAAATCGTCAGGAGAGATGGCGAAAACAGAAGTGAGTCTGTCGTCTGTCACGATAGAAGAGGGTGCCCCTGCCAACGGGATGTTGAAGCCCTTCTTTATACGTATTTTTTCAGCCATAAGATATAAATAAGGTAATTGCAACTTTACTTATTCCTGAAAAATAATGGAAGGTTGCTGTTTGATTGTTAATTTCTTTTGCAAAATTACAAATTAACTTTATTAATGCAAAAAAAAATTTCCACATTGCGCAGGGCAATGTGGAAATTTTTCCGTAATTGTATTTAATTCGTAATTAATAGTCTCGTAAATTCAGACCGCTTCACGAAAGACGTTAAGATACATCTTTATTTCAGGCTTTCAACAAACTTGCGGTATGCCTCGTTATTGGGGTCAAAGTTAAGATATTTGTTGAAATATTCTTTAGCCTTTGCGACGTCTTTCTTTTCAAGATAAGAGTTGCCCATGTAGTTATACATCTCCTTGGCATCAGTTGCATATCTCTGGGGATTCTCACTTGCTTCAAGAAGGGCGAGGGCTTCGGTGTATGCCGGAACGGCAGCAAAAGGAGCCTGGGCCTCAGTGGCTTTCTGACGTGCAATGTCGCCGACGAATTTTTTAGGCTTATAATTCTCGGGAAGAATTTCGGCAGCCTTGTCAGCATAATTCTGGCAGATGGCATAATATTTGTCAGCCTCTGCCGGATTATCCTTGTTCTCAACGCCTGCATAGAAAGCAAAAGTTGCCTGCTGGATGAAGTCGTTATAACCGGGTTTCTCTGAGTTTGCGAGATAGCCTTCGTATGCGTCAACAGCCTTTGAAAGCTTGTTCTCTTCCACGAATGTCATTGCAAGCTGCTTGTAGAACTCACGGTTGGTAGGATTGTCCTTAATTGCCTCTTCAAGCAGTGCCTGTGCCTCCTGAGGACGCTTGGCGGTGTTAAGTTCGGAAGCAATCAGGATGTAGTCGATCGGAGCAAACTTGTTGTTGGCAGGATCCGCTTTATGAGAAGCTACGAGCGCCTCTGCCATGGGAAGGAGTTGATTCTGAAGTTCCTTGATCTGTGCAGCGTTCATAAATTGGTAACGCTGAGCGGTAAAATCCTTTGAATCTTTCTTCAGGAGGTCGGAAGAGAAATCATAACCTTTCTGATAGTCGCCGCCATAGAAGAGAAGGAACGCATAACGATTTTCATCCTGTTTGAAGTGGTTAGGATTCTTCACATACTTGCTATATTCAGCAGCAGCCTCTTTATATTTTCCTGCATTATAGTAAGCGTTTGCAAGTTCACGCTGACCGAGTGCGGAGTTAGGATTCTTTTCCAGAAGACTGTTGAGCATCTTGATAGCATACTCCGGATTCACCTGAGTGAAAAGATTGGCATACTTTACGTAGGCAGGAGTTGCATCCGGATTGTAGTTGGCAGCCATTTCATATTTGGAAGCAGCGCCACCGAAATCCTTAGCATCTTTTTTCATATCACCCTCAAAGAGGTAGATATTTTCATCCTGCATATTGTATTTGCGGGCGTTGTTAATTCTTTTCTCAATTTCTTTTGCGTAAGCAACCGGATCAGCATTATAATATGCTCTGGCGATATTTATCTGGAGTTCCGGACTTTTCTTCTCTTTGCTTTCGGCTAATTTAAACTGAGTCTCAGCCGCTTTTTTATCCCCTTTCTTAAGGTCGATAATGCCGAGTCCTATATAATTATAGGCATAGTCAGGATTATTTTTAATACCCTCATTGAAATATTTGAGTGCGTCATCCTGTTTGTTCTCCTGAAGGGAGATAAGGCCAAGATAGAAATTGGACAAGGCTTTATTTGTGCCGGCGTTATTCATATTGCGGAGGAGAAGTTCCTTGGCATTATTTAACTGATCTGCCTTATAATACTCCTCACCCTCTACGTGGGTCTGCGCAAAAGAGGAAAGACTTGCACTTGCAAAAAGTGCAGCGGCTAAAAGGAATTTAAATTTCATCGTTTATTTGAATTATTATTTTATTTCTGAGTTATAATCCTTAGATAATTGCAAAGTCTCAACGTTTAATGTCAGACTAAATTAAATACTTTCTCTGAATGCAAAATTAATAAAAATTTTTAGAGCATTCCAAGAAAAGGGAGATAAATGATTAATTTTTTTGAATAAATTAACCAAATTGGAAATCTGCCTTATAATGTAATTAAGGTCTTCGAAGAGGTTGCCTTCGAAGACCGTTTTTTATAAATGTCAGTTCACTAATTTTTAAGCGGCTATTTCACTTCGACTACACGCGCGTGGTATTCGTAAGGCATAATGCCGGTTTTGGTAATAATCTTCTGGCCGACAAAACCTGTTACGAAAGTATAGAAGCTGTGAAGCACTGTTGAGTTGCTACCCGTAGAAATCATGTAAACTTTCCTGACAAGAGGATAATCTCCCGAATAGATATATGCCTGATAAGGTTTATACGCCACCGGACTGAAATCGTTAGCCTCAGTAGGATTGCTTACTTTGATAATATTGACTTCAGAGGTGAGGGTAGTGGCAACAGTGTCCGCCTCATTCTTGTAGTCTTCCATTCTCTTATCCATAGGCACTTTTTTCGCTTCGCTGAGGTCGTCGCCGAGCCAGCTAACGCTTATTATACCGAGTGCGTTGGGATCAGTTTTCACTACATCAAATACCTGAGCGTTATTTTTCTGAGCAAAGGAATTCGTAGTTTCCGATAATTTTGCGTCTGCAGGGAGGAATTTTGTTTTCAGATAGTTGACAGTAGAGGATTCCGCATTATCAAAGACAAGTTTGATTTTGGTTGTATCATTGCCGGCAAGCTGACTCCAGCGGGTGATCTTACCGTTAAGGATATCCTTGATTTCCTCCATTGAGAGAGCCTGCACAGGATTGTTCTTGTTCGCAATGAGCGCTACGGCATCAACTGCAATACATTTTTGACGAACTACTCTCTTATACTTAGATTTCATGAAGTCAATTTGTTCTTTCGTCAATTCCTGAGTTGCAATCACCGCCTGTGTGCCGTCGGCAAGCAGCGTGTCGATTGCTGCTCCTTCACTCACATAGATTGGAAGAATTGAAGCGTTAGGATAGGAATATTCAAACACCTCAATCTCTTCGTCAAGCACATTCTTGAAGCCATCGTCACAGAATATTGTGGCGGCACCATTCGCGTATTCCCCTTTTTTGATAGGGGTGCACCCTGTTGCGACCATCGCTGCTCCAAGGAGAAGAGCGGATGAAGTTATGGTGAGAAAATTTTTGATTTTCATATTATCATGCTTTAAAAGGGAACAGCCGGAGAGCGATTAGTTCATTCCTTTGAAAAGGCGATATCCACGCCAGACACCGTAAAGGCAAAGGAGTCCGCCAACAACTGCACTGACGGCAACATTGTCGATGTTGAAGACATCAAATATGAAAAGCAGACCTACTGCCACATATACTATCACCATGAAGATACCAAAAACAAGACGCCCGCCTTTAGGCATATTGTCGAGTCCATTATTAGAAGCCATAACACTTGATATTTAAATTGTTTTTATAATTTTAACAAATGAGCGAAATGTAAGTTCAAGAGAATTGTTAATTTTTTATGATATGCTAAAAAAATAGGCACCCGAACGGATGCCTATTTTTTACTTATTCCGGGGTTGGGAATATAGATAGTTCCCTAACCTTCAAAATCATTACTGCTGCTGGAGACGGAACTTAACAGGGAGTGTGAAGTAGCTTCGTACGGCGACACCGTTGTTCTTACCGGGCTGCCATTTCGGCATCTTCTTCACAACGCGGAGAGCCTCACGGTCAAGATCCTTGTCAACACCCTTAAGAAGGGTAACTGTGCCGATTGACCCATCTTTTTCAACGACGAACTTAACATGGACTGTTCCCTGAATATCGTTCTGCTGAGCGGCCTCAGGATAACGCATGTTGTTAGAGAGCCATTTGTACATTGCAGCTTGACCGCCGGGGAATTCTGCGGGCTGTTCTACAGCTACGAAGATCTCTTCCTCTTTTGGTTTCACTTCAGGTTCCGGTTCCTTAACGATAACCTGTTCCTGCACTGCCTTGAACTTATCGGCATCGTCTGAACCCTCCTGATTAACAACACCACGGGCAGTGTTGTCCTCTTTCTGGGTTTCCATATCCATCACCTCGTTCTTTACCTTATCGGCATCAACGATGGCGATCTGAGTAACCTGTACTGTTGCAAGCACCTCCTGAGGAACCTCAGGAATTTCCTGCTCGAACTTCTGTTCCTCAACTTCCGGTTCCGGCTCGGGTTCATCATTCTTATCATCTTGAAGGAGCTCGGCGGCTGCCATTTTTTCACGTTCCTGAGCAAGAGCGATTGCAGCCTGTTCAGCGCGATAGTCTGAATATTTTGACCAGGCGATCAAACCGATAACTACTACAACAAGACCGATAAGAGTATATAAGACTGCCAAATTATGACGGCGGTCGCTTTTCTTACGCAATTCGTAGGCGCCAAACTCTTTCTGTTTTCCTTCGAAAACCATGTCGCGCCATTCCTTCGACGTAAGATCTACATTTCTTTTAGCCATTTCTTTTCTGGTTTAAGGGTTAATAAATCTTACATCAATTGCCGTGGTGGGCATTCTGGAAGTCAATGAGCATCACAGAGTCCGCACGGGTCATGTTGTCAATCTGATATTTAGAAATTGAATTTATTTGCATTTCATCAAGCACTTCCACAAGGCTGCCGAAGGAAGCCTGAGGAGTTGACTTGATTATGACAACAGGCTTCTTAAGATTTTCATTCTTGCGAATTTCTGCTGCGGCTGCGTTATAAGCTTCCTGAGCTTTTTCGCGACCGTCCTTAGTTTCGAGTGAGCCGAACCCGCCGTCCTGATATTTTTTCTTAAGAGCATTAATCTCAGTCAGAACCTCTTTGTTGCGATCCTGAATGATTTTGCGGATACCCTCCTTATCATTAAGATCGAAAGAAGACTTCTTGAGGTTGTTGTTTTCAGTGATAATAGTTCCACCGGCACCAAACATACCGGCATCACCACCGGGCTTACCAAAATAGTAATAAACCTCATTCACGACCTTACCGTTTACGGAGTCAACATCGAAAGAACCTGCCTTACGTTTTGCGTCGATGATGATTGTAACGGCATCATCAGCAGAAGCCTGCGACATGTTTTCCTGATTCTCTACCTTCTCGTTAGAGGGGAGAGCGATGGTAAGGGTCTGTGATTTAATCATGGTCGTACAAAGCATGAAGAAAGTAATGAGCAACATGTTCATATCGACCATCGGCGTGAAATCCACGCGGATATGCATTTTCTTCTGGGCGCCTTTCTTTTGCTTGCCACCAGATTTTTCTTGAATTTCTGCCATGGTCGTTATTCCTCTGCTTTTAGTGCGGTCAAAAACGTAAACTTATTCATGTGGATGGTCTGAAGGTTATCCATCACCATGTGGATGATGTCGAACGAAGTGTTCTGGTCGCCCTTGATAGCTACACCTGTACCGTCCTTAATTGCTTGTGCAAGATTATCGTTCTCTGTCTGACGGAGAGCCTTCATCCACATCTGGAACTCGTTCGGTTTAGCTTCATCACTATTCCAGTTGATTGGAATTCCTGTTACGTGGTTCGGATTCTCGTCTTCTCCCGAGAGCCATTTATCCATCTTTGTCTGTCCTTCCTGCTGGTCGGCGAGATCAAGAAATTCTCCCATCTGAGCCAAAGGCACACCGAAAGAACCGAGTTTTGCGAAAGTTTGTTTCTGCGCCGGGGTAAACTTTACCTGATTCTTATGTGATTCGTTGTAGATCTCGCTCACTTTGTCGAGCAGCGCCATTCTCATCTTTTCGTTTGACCATGCCGATGAGGTATCGTTGTTCATTGTGAGCCAAACCTTTCCTTCCGGGCTTACGAGCACTTGCACGAAGTTAGTCTCCTGAACTTTTTCAGTAGAAACTGAAGGAGGAGTAATAACTGTCGTAGGCTCTTTAGAGAGGAAGGTCGAAGTCAACATGAAGAAGGTAAGGAGCAGCACAGTCACGTCACTCATCGCGGTCATATCGATGAATGTACTTTTCTTTGCTATTTTTACTCTTCCCATATTAGCTATTTACTTATTCGGTTTAAGAATGTTGAATCTAATCGTCTGCAATCACAAATTATTTGTGAGTAGCGGCGAAAGTAGCTACGATAGAGAAACCGATTTCGTCGATAGCGTAAGAAAGGTTGTCGATCTTATTGGTGAAGAAGTTATAGGAGATAACAGCGAAAGCACCGGTTGCGATACCGAAAGCAGTGTTCACAAGTGCCTCAGAAATACCTGTAGAAAGCTCAGTAGAGTCAGGAGAACCTGAAGCAGCAAGAGCCTGGAATGATTTGATCATACCCATAACGGTTCCGAGAAGACCGACGAGAGTACCGAGAGTTGTAAGTGTTGCTACGATGGGGAGGTTCTGAGAAAGAGAAGGCATCTCAAGAGCTGTAGCCTCTTCTACCGCGCTGCGGAGAGTGGTGAGTTTCTGCTCTTTGCTGAGAACGGTGTTAGCGTCCATCTCTTTGTATTTAACGAGTGTGTTGTAGATAACAGATGCAACAGAACCTTTCTGTTTTTTGCAACGCTGCATAGCACCGTCGATGTCATTCTTTGCAAGGTCAGCCTTGATGTCCTGAACGAATTTTGTAGTGTTGCCTTTACCTGCAGCTGAGCTGAGAGCGATCCAGCGTTCTACGGAAAGAACAATTACTGTGAGAAGAAGAGTCATAAGGATAGGCACGATGAAACCACCTTTGTAAACTGTACCTGCAAGATTGATGGGGTGGCCTGCATTGTCGTTACCCTCGAAGTTGCCGGGAGCACCAAGACCAAAGAGGAAGATGCAGACTGCAACGATTGCACATGCGATGATCACAAGGAAGGCGTTGCGGATGCCGCGAACATTGCTGATTTTCTCTTCCTTTTTCACTCTGGCTGCCACTGAAGCGGGAGCCGCTGGTTTCTGAGATTCCATAATGTTGAAATTGTGTGTTAGAAAATTATTTATTAAAGTTAATCTGTTTCTTTTAGAAATGTCGCACCGGTTATGGCTTTTTCAGTCAATGCTTCTGTGGGTTTTTCATGTCCATTCAGAGTTTTTCTTGCCTTTTCACGTTCGACAATGCAAAATTACAATTAAATTTGAAAATAACAAATGTTTGACTCCGAAAAAATTCTTAATATCTTACATCTTTCCTTAAAGTCAAAGTTTTTTGCATCATTCTATTAAATCAAATTTATTGATTATAAGAAAAAAAGGTGTCGGCATATTTTTTACCGACACCTTTAAAAATCTATTGATTATTTTGAATTATAATGACATATATTATTTTACAGCTGCCACACCCGGAAGCACTTTGCCTTCGATAGCCTCAAGAAGTGCGCCGCCACCTGTTGAAACGTAAGAAACGCTGTCAGCCACGCCGAATTTGTTTACACATGCCACAGAGTCACCGCCGCCTACGAGAGAGAATGCGCCATTATCAGTAGCTTTTACGATAGCATCTGCGATTGCCCTTGAGCCGGCTGTGAAATTGTCAAACTCGAAAACGCCTGCAGGACCGTTCCAAAGGATAGTCTTGGAGGGGATGATTGCCTCAGCGAATGCCTTTTGAGTTTCCGGACCGGCATCAAGACCTTCCCAACCGTCAGGTATGTCATTGGCGGGGCAAACCATTGTGTTTGCATCATTGCTGAAAGCATCTGCGGCTACGCAATCTGTGCCGAGGATAAGATTTACTCCCTTTTCCTTTGCTTTAGCGATGATGTCGAGAGCAAGCTGGAGCTTGTCGTCCTCGCAAATGGAGTTGCCGATCTTTCCGCCCTGGGCTTTTGCGAAAGTATATGTCATTCCGCCACAAAGGATCAGATTATCGACTTTATCCATAAGATTCTCGATAATGCCGATCTTGGTTGACACTTTCGAGCCACCCATAATGGCTGTGAAAGGACGCTTGATATCCTTAAGGATGTTGTCAACAGCCTGTACCTCTTTTTCCATAAGATAGCCAAGCATCTTGTCTTCGGGCTTAAAGGAGTCAGCCACTACTGCTGTAGAAGCATGTTTGCGGTGTGCTGTGCCGAAAGCGTCGTTTACATATACATCCGCATAGCTTGCAAGTTTCTCCGCAAATTTCTTCTGGCTTTCTTTCATTGCCTTTTTAGCTTCATCGTATGCAGGATCGTTTTTGTCGATGCCTACGGGCTTGCCCTCTTCTTCGGGATAGAAACGAAGGTTTTCAAGAAGAAGCACTTCTCCGGGCTTGAGATCTTTGACAGCTTCATCAGCATTGGCACAGTCAGGAGCGAACTTCACATCTGTGCCGAGAGCTTTAGCAACATCCTCACGGATTTGAGCAAGGCTGAATTTTTCATTTACTTTGCCTTTTGGCTTACCCATGTGAGACATAAGGATAAGGGAGCCGCCGTCGGCAAGTATTTTTTTGAGAGTGGGAAGGGCGCCACGGATACGTGTATCGTCTGTTACATTACCGTTTTCATCGAGGGGCACATTGAAGTCCACTCTGACTATCGCCTTTTTACCGGCGAAGTTATAATCATCTATTTTTGCCATTGGGTGATATATATTAATGAAATTAAAAATTTTCTTTGAGGGCAAACTCTCTCGTCGCATCGGTTCAAGGATGGACGCCAGACAGATTGCATGACAATAGATATAACGTTTGAGGAGCAGGAACGCAGACGCAAAGATAGTGAATTTTAGTAAAACATCAAAGAAATTATACTAACAAAGAGTTATAAATTGAAAAAATATGTAAATTTGCAGTGGCTGATTGGATTCGGGGTTGAAGGGGGAGATTTTCTTCCTTCAATTTAACACGTCTTCTATGAGGGTTAGAGGGGGAGACGGGCAATCTTTTATAATTAGCAAGCTTTAAGTCTTAAAAGTAATGATTATGGAAACCGATGAGAAAGTAATTCAAGAAAATCTTTCTCAATTATATATGAAAAAATACGGTGGAGAGCCGACAATCGAGAAACTGCCGGGGGCAGGGTCAGACCGCAAATATTATAGATTACACGGTGTGGAGACCCCGACAGTTATCGGCACATTCGGAAGCGACAGAAAGGAGGATGAATGCTTTATTAATCTTTCAAAGGTGTTTCTGAAAAGTGGAGTCAACGTGCCTGAAATATATGCGGAGGATTTAGAAAACAGGATATATCTTCAGAGCGATTTAGGGAAGCTTGATCTTTTATCATACCTTAAAGATAGGAGAAGCGAGGGGCTTGGGCTTGCAAAGGAGGCGTTGAGAAACCTGGTAAAGATGCAATCTACGCCGGAGTCGGCATGGAAAAAGAGGGTGATTAATCGCCCTTTCTCCAAAAGGATGATTATGTGGGATCTTAACTATTTCAAGTATGATTTCCTAAAGCCTGCGGGAATTGCTTTCGATGAGGAGAAACTGGAAAATGACTTCGAAAAATTTGCATCTTCGGTTGTCGGTACAGATGAAAATCTAATGGGTTTCATGTATCGGGATTTCCAAAGCCGCAATGTAATGATAAAAGATGGCCAACCCTGGTTTATTGACTATCAGGGTGGCAGGCGGGGTCCTGTACTGTATGATGCGGTCTCATTTATCTGGCAAGCCAAAGCCAATTTTAATAATGAGGAGCGCAATATACTCATAGATGTTTATATAGAGCAACTGTCGAAAGTAACCCGTATAAACAGTTTCTTAATAAATCATGATGTCAACATGATGATATTATTACGTACTCTTCAGGTGTTGGGTGCGTATGGCTTTCGTGGTTTGGTTGAAAAAAAGGCGCATTTTATTGAGAGTATTCCGGGAGCACTTTCCAATCTGTCAGCCATTCTGGAGAGTGGAGTTTTGTCATCATATCCTGAACTAAGGGAAGTGGCGGAGATGAGCATCGGCAGCCGTTTCGCACAGAAGTCTGAGAATGGAGGGCTGATAATAAAGGTCTTCAGTTTTTCCTATAAGAAAGGTTATCCGGAAGATTATAGTGGGAATGGGGGTGGATTTATGTTTGATTGCCGAGGAATGCATAATCCCGGAAGGTATGAAGAATATAAACCCTTGACAGGACTGGATGCCCCTGTAATATCTTTTTTGGAAGAGAAGGGAGAAGTAAAAGACTTTATTTCCAAAGCCATTGGAATCGTGTCTCCTTCCATTGATAGGTATCTTAAGCGAGGGTTCACAAGCCTTCAAGTAGGGTTCGGATGTACCGGGGGCAGACATAGATCTGTCTATTGTGCGGAAAGGTTCTCTAAGGAGATAAAGAGATTATTTCCGGAGGCTGCCGTGGAAATATGCCACCGAGAGCAAGGTATTGAAAAGAGATTTTAAAAGAGGGTTATGAAGGCAATGATATTGGCAGCCGGTTTGGGGACACGACTTCGTCCCTGGACCCTTGAACATCCAAAGGCTCTTGTTCCTGTAGATGGTGTCCCTATGCTTGAGCGCGTGATAGGGAGACTGAGAGAGAATGGTTTTAAGGAGTTAGTGGTGAATATTCATCATTTCGGGGAGCAGATAATCGACTTTGTAAAAAGCAAGGATTTTGGAGTAAGCGTGGTAATAAGTGATGAACGAGGAAAACTCCTTGACACAGGAGGAGCCATACTCCACGCTGAGAATTTTCTGACTTTAGAATCCGGTCCGGTTTTGGTTCATAACGTTGATATATTGAGCGATGCGGATTTGCAAAGACTTATGCAGGCACATTTGGAGAGTGGCGCGGATTCCACACTTCTTGTAAGCCGGCGAGATTCATCACGAAAGCTGATCTTTGATGAGGATATGTTTCTTCGTGGTTGGCATAATATAAGGGATGGCGTTTACAAGCCGGGAGGATATTCTCCTTCAGAAGGAGAAGAGGAATATGCTTTCAGCGGGATTCATGTGGTAGGAGCCGGACTTTTGGAGGAGATGAAAAGATTGGAAACGGGTGATAAATTTTCAATAATTGAATTTCTTCTTGATGGGAGGAATAGAGCCAAGATAAAAGGGCATTTGCAGGATAATCTCAAGCTCATAGATATAGGAAAGCCCGCGACTTTGTCGCAGGCTAACGCAATTTATAATAATCAGTGTTAATTGTGATGGAAATGCTGTCTGCTAAATATCTGGGAGTCTCTGTTTGAATAAAATTGACAGACACATCCGACGATAAGGAAGAAGACAGCGATTCCTCCGAGCCACCATGTAACAGTAATGCTTGTAGTAAAGCAAGATACAATCAGCAAGATAGAGCCGATAATGTAACAGATAATGGAAAGTGTTTTCATAATAAAACCCGTATAAAAAGATTAAAATAATAGACCGGTAGGACCTAACCGGGATAATGAAATATTAAAATATTAAAGAGCCAAAAGGATCTTTTCACTATAACGCTTGACAGGGTAAAGATGTTTAAATAAAAAAGGATTACCCTTGAGGCAATCCTTATGATGGTTCGGTTAGATAGAATAGTAGCCGATCCGGGACTCGAACCCGAGTCTCCACCGTGAGAGGGTGGCG
>CAMWSM010000052.1 GCA_947176915.1 uncultured Porphyromonadaceae bacterium
AGGACTATCTCAGGAATCCCGGTGCTGAGGAACTGACGCTATACAATGACAAGCCTTTGAATTGGTGGGGGAAGAGTACAAACAACACTATTTCGCCGTTCAAAATCCGCGACTATGTGCAGGATGTGTGCGCGAGGCGTATGGATAGGATAGACGAGGGTGGGGAAGACCCTTTGAAGAGGTGTCATTACGAGATATTCATGCAGGCGTTTTCTATTTCTATTGTGGCGAAGTGATGAGAGTGGAAGCAATTGGGAATCTGACGCTGGTGTGCGCGGACTGCATGGAGGTAATGGGCGGTCTCGGAGAAGGGTCGTTTGATATTGCTGTCTGTGACCCTGACTACGGCATAGGGAAATGTTTGTCGGGTGGCAACTACATGGCGCGGTATAAGGGTTTCGTAAATAATTTGGGTGGGAAGCCGGGCGCGGATTGGTTTGATACACTCCGTAAGGTAAGCCGCAATCAAGTGATATGGGGTGGTAATTACTTCGACTTCCTGCCCCCGACAAGGTGTTTCCTTGTGTGGCGCAAGACTGACGGACCGAAGAATTTCGCGGACTGCGAGTATGCTTGGACGAGTTTTGACCGGAACGCCCGGGTGTTTTCGTCTGCCCGGAATCCTAAGGGTGTGTCGGGAAAGGGGAAGAGGATTCATGTGTGTCAGAAACCGGTGCAACTCTATATGTGGACGTATGATTTGCTTTTGCCGGAGGGTGGGAGTGTGCTTGATACCCACATGGGGAGCGGAAGCAGCGCGATCGCCGCGTATGAGACCGGGCATCCTTATCTCGGCATTGAGATTAATGAGGAATACTTTGATAGGGCGGTGGAGAGAGTGAGGAAGCATATTGAGGAGCATCCTAAGGTAGATATTCCTACGGCTTCCGCCTCGGCACAATAAGAAAGATAACTGAGTGAAATATGGGAAAGGTGATAAATTTGGCACATCCGGTGCCGGGGAAACTGCCGTATGCTATTCTGCCGATCGGGATGTACTGTAATCAGAAGTTGCAGGAGGCTAAGGCTGGGGCGGTGCTGGAGTTTTGGCAGGGGTGGAGGCACGAGAAGAGGGTGCTTGTGCGGAAGTGCAAGGTGCAGATTCGGTCTTCATACTTCGCTTTTATGGCGCAGAGTGTCTATGGGCGATACACGAGGGTGGATAGCCTTATCAGGCAGTGGGAGGATTGGGCTATAACTGAGGGGATAGGCAGGAATGGGATTGATAAGGAGTGGGCCTTGTTGATAGAGGTTAAGGAAATTGATAATTATTGAAATATGAGCAAGATATACTTAGGTATTGACCCCGGTTCAAATGGCGGCCTCGCGTGGCTTGACGAGGACGGCTCGCTGTTGGAGTGCATCAAAATGCCGAGTACGCCCGAAGATGTGCTGACGGCATTGGGTAGTTATGACTGTGAGAGCGTCGTGTGCTTTATGGAGAAAGTGGGAGGCATACCCGGTCAAGGTGCGGCTTCGTCTTTCACTTTCGGCAAAGGCTATGGAGAGCTGACAATGGCGTTGCTCGCTAAGGGGATTTCCACTACACTCATTTCTCCGGCTAAGTGGCAGAAGCATTTCAACCTATCCGGCAAAAAGGATGAGAGTAAGACTTCGCATAAGAACCGCATTAAGGCGTGGGCGCAACAGCGTTTCCCTAAACAAAAGGTTACGCTTTGGGCGGCTGACGCTTTGGCGATCGCAAGTTATGGGTATGAGCAAAGGCATATTTGAATATACATATCATCCCGAAAAGAAAATAGGAACGTGGGATGTAGAGGTTGATTTTGAGGCAAGAAATCTTACTCCGGAGCAGACTGAACTTGCGACAAAGATAATTCACGAGAAAAGAGATAAAGAGATTTATGGTTTTCAAAGGATTGCAGACATTCTCAATCGTTTATCAAAAGCGGGATTCCGTGGGGAGATTGTGGATAGGACGCAATTATTTTTGCCATTATTGATTGTAATTAAATCTAAGATTGATAAAGATAAGCGATATGGCGAGTGAAGGTTTGATTGCGAGGAGACCGGCTAAGGACAGTCAGTTTGCCGGGATTAGGGCTGGGGATAAGGATTGTCTTTCCGTAAGTGTTACTTTCGGTTGGCCCAACGAGAAGGTGTATGCGATGTTCCATCCGGAGTTTATCGGGGAGAACGGGCGACTGACGAAGACCGGGAAGACGCAGTGCGCTCAGTTTTTCGCTTACGCGAAGCATCGGGAGTATATGGATGCGTATAGGGAGACGTTGGCGAAGAGCGGAGGGGGAAGATCGGATAGCGGAGAGGAGTTGGCTATTGACGATGGCAGGAAGGATAAGGCTTTGCAGTCTTACTTTAACAACATCTTGAAACTTCTGAATAAAGACGAGGAGCTTGACCCTGACACATTGAAGGTCGTTACGGAGATTCTGAAAAAGATAGGCTGGTTGAAGGAGGATGGGGAGCGGATTGTTGCACCCGTGAGGATTCTTCCGGCTCTCTGTAAGAAGGAATGCCGTTATCGGAAGTTCGTGGAGACCGCTAAAATGGAGGGGGATTTGATAGACGATTGCGACTACTGCAAGGCTCGTGGGTTTGCGGAGGAGCATGGGTTTGTGTATGACCCCTGCACGGTGCTTGACTTGCCGGAGGAGGTGATTAAGGAGATTGATAGCCACAACGATATAAAACTCTTAGACATACTTGACGGTCGTGTAAATAATTGACCTAAAAATTTGGTTATGTCGCAAATAGCAGGGGCAGTATGCGCAACAGACTCCGCAGGATGAGGATTTACCTTTCTAATACGTACAATAAAAGGAGATCGGTTAGACCTCCTTTTATTTTCTCCTTTTCATCGCCAACCAAGCGAGCAAGGCAATTATCACTACCGAAGCCCCCACTCCCCCGAAAGCAATCCCTCCGAAGTCCATCTTAGTCCTCTCCCACCTGCTTAATTCGCGTTCTACGGGATAGGGAACCGGAATTGAATCGTTCTTTACTGACTCCAACCGTGTATTTAAGGTTGAAACAGAATCTCGGAGCGTATTATTCTCAATCTCCAATTCCTTCTCCCGATTTGAGGAAACATAAATATAATGTGTCCGCGTCAACTTTACAGTATCGCCCTGCACATTCAGCACAACAGTCTCTTTCTCGCGGTCAATAAGGGAATCAATCCGTGACGAATTTTCACGCTTTGATTTAAAAAGAGTAAGCAGACGGTTATAGATTGCGGTGGTGTCGGCTTCTATATATTCCGTCCTGACCGTCTCCACCGGGACATACTTGACTGTCTTGCATCCGCAAAGAAAGCACATAAACATAAACGGGAGAAAGATGATCACTGCCAAAGCGAATATCTTCCTCCAATCGACTAATAGGCACTTAATAAAATTTGTCATAAGCTTATATTTTTATTAATTTTGTAGCACAGAATAATGCCAATTTGTCTTAAAATCTAAGTATGTTACAAAATATCTATAGGAATATAATCACTGACCCAGATCTATTTCAGAATATAACACCGGAGATTTTTATTCCCCTTACTCGTTTTATTACAAAAAATATTGACGAGAAAACGTGTATTCCGGATGTGGAGCAAATCGTAATCATTCCGTCTAAAAATGCAGTGTCAAGATGCCATTGGCTACCAGGTCTCAATGGTTGCAATGGCAGATATTATGTGATTGAAATGAGTATTGACCATCCTGACGCCCACACAAGGACCCTACAATGGATTCAGGTATTTGCACACGAATATATGCACCATGCCATAGATAGAAAGGAAAAGAACTCGGATCCTCATCCCCTTGTGTGGTTTGATGAGACACTGTGCAATATAAGTTCTGTATGTGTCGCCAATGATCTCTTTTATGACCTGTTCTTCAGTAAAACCTCTGAATTGCATTGGATGAGAGACAATAAAAACTCCCTTGCCCGAATCACACAATTCCCATCTCAAATCGCTCGCGATAGCCCTGTTGCAAATCTTGTTGCGAAATCACTCCAATGCGGCAGAGGCATCCGAGAATTTCTTCCTTTTCCTGAGGAAGGATTGAATCTCGCTCTCTGCTCATTTGCAATAGCATCATGCGCTCAAAATCTCTTTCTGAAGAATCCCAATCTATGGAAGATTGTCCCTCACGTGAATGAGATTCCAATTGACGCAGATATTCACTCGCTCTTTCATCATCTGAAAGAGACTGCTGATCCGTCTTACAAGGATTCTCTTGAAGAATTGATAAATCTTTTGCTTCCATATTGATAATTTTTATTATCTTTGCAAAAGATTTTAAGACAAAAAACACCGAGGCCTGATGTCCGTGAGGATTTCGGGCTTTTCTTATGCCTTGAACCATCTCGGTAGCTTCTCACCGTTATGAAGCAATGACCCATACCCGATTGCGTTGAGCCTCCGGAGCCAGCCTTTGCGGAACACCTCCTGACTCCTGTCGGCAGCGATGATCCGGTCAATGAAGGCGATCCGCTCATTCTTCAATCGGTCAAAGAGCGCATGAGGATCAGAGTTATTCAGAGCTGCCAACGTCTTATCTCCGACAATACCGTCTACCTTTACCCCGAGGACACGCTGCGGAATCTTTATGCCATGAGCACCCGATGCCCACACCCAATCCACGAGAAGATTTGCGATGCCCTGAGACTTTATCCGGTCAGCCTTCCACCTATCCCAATAGTGAGGCTTCATCACTCGCTCTATCACGTCCTTATCTGTGAGTAGTCGGAGATCGTCAACGTCTATATCGCCGTCCCCATCCTTGTCATAGCCAACGCGCCTCCATGTAGCGATTGTAACGCCTTTGTTTGTTGCTCCTCCCTTGTCGAGAGGGTGATTGGAGAAACCACCCTCGAACGACAGTATGAAGGGAGCAAGTATATTTATGTCTGCCATAATTCAAGCCTTTATTAAGTTGATTGTAGTGTTGTTCTCTATCTCCACTTCCGCAACCTGACTCTCGTCAAAGACGTGCCCTTTCAGGCGCTCCCTCGGTGGTTGTCCGTGGTCGCAGTTGGAATCCTTGCATATCCACGTCAACAGGTAGGCTATGCGCCTTTCAAGCAGACTCTCACGTCTTATATGGTTTTTCTCCCGGTCGTTGGCTGCTATGAGGTCGCGCTGCACGCCTCTCAGATAGGTAGTCTGATTGGTGAAACGCTCCTCCCAATCCTTGATGTCCTGCTGGTGCCTGTCCTCTTTCTCCGCGTTCATCTGCACAAGCTTCTCGTTGCGCTCGGTCAGAGTGTGGTTGAGTTGCGAAAGGCTCTCACACTGCTCTTTCCAGATGTGCCACTCGTCAGACTTCCCTTCAATGCGTGCCTTACTCACGTTGGCTTCGGAGAGGGCGACTTCCGTATCCTTCAGCTTCTTGTTCTGCTTGCGGTATTTCCATGCGCCTGCGCCCAATATCGGGGTAAGGAGGCCGACGATGGTGCCTAACATGGTCGTTATCTCTGTTATATCCATTCCGCTACTGTTTGATTACTCGGAGATACCCATCACAGATTTCAGTATTTCCACCCCCTTCTCGATTGTGGAGTAGCTGTTGACTTCAACACGTGCGCTGCCTCCGTCAGGGAAATTGATGTTGGCGTTGCCGTTCCACTTACTGACATTGGCAGAGCCTATGATGTTGCCCTCATCATCCTTGACGTTGAACTGTACGCTCTCCAGCTTGCTTGAACCCTCCTGTCCATTCTCAAACGGACGGTCCCATCTTTCGTTTGTCTTTACAAGTTTCATATCTCTGTATTTTATTGTTTATGATTAAGCGAGTATCTCATGAAGGAGTATGATTGTCGGGGTTTCAAGGATATGCCCGTTTGCCTGAACAAGTTTCCCGAACGCCTCCTTGCCAAGACGCTCGTATGCCTCAATCTCCTTATCCTTTTCAAGTTCGGTGGAGACGCATTCGTTGACCCTGTTGGTGTATTCCATCGCCTCCCTGTCAATCTCAGCCTTTTCCTCGTCTGAGGCCTCCTGGTACTTCTGTACCTTCTCGTCCCAACCATCAGGTTTCAGTTTCTTCTGGGCGTCCTTGACGAAATCCTCAAACTTCACCACGACAGGCTTCAGCGCATCCAAGGCGCGGATTACGATATAGAGGTCGTTAGCCTCAAGCGCGGACAGCTTGAATCCTTCCTTTTTCTCAGTTCTCTCCATGTTGAGCAGCCTGTAGGCTCGGATAATCTTGTCAGCCTTGATTGCCACTTTCCCCTTCGGGGTCTTATTCTCTTTCTTCTCTTTCATTGTCGTTAAGGTTTATTTGGTTGTTTACTTGTTTTCTTATCTCGCGTCCGTATCAGCGTCATCTTCCCCTATATCACCTACGTCTATCGGGAACCATACGGTTGCCTTATTGTTGTATTGCACTCCGCACATGTCATAATACTCTGAGGCTTCGACTCCCGGACCATAACCAACGGTTTCAGTATCATCAACAACATTTACATGACTATTGGCTGCCACTGTTACCTCTTTTGCGTGATTCCCTCCGATACGCACGACATCAACGACATCTCCCGTCTTATAGTCCATGTGTCCCACATATATGGAAATATTCGAGAATGTCTTTGACGTATTTGTCTTGTTATAGGCATCCAACATATAGTGGATAGTGTATCTGTCCTCGAATACACAAGTGAGTAGCATATAGTAAAGGCTTGTCTCCTTCACCAATTCAATATCCACTCCACTGTTTCCTATCCCGACAATCCTCAATCCCCCCGGTTCGTTTCCATCGACCGTAAGCCGTTGATTGCAGAGGAACGGAACGCCTGTGTATGTTCCCGCATAGGTGGGACTAATCCACCCGAAGTTTACCTGCCAATCCCCTTTTTCATTCATTTTTGAGGCGGTGGTGGCGATGAAGTATCTTGTTGGTGAGTAGAAAAGAAGAATCCCGAAGTACCAATTGGCAAAATCGTGATAACCACCTCCCTTGAACTCATCAATCCCGATGCTATGCTCGCCTCCGCCGGGCGCGTCTGCGGGAACAATCGTGTTATGCGTCGTGGTGTCGTAGAGTGTGATTTTTATCGGCTGCAAATCTCCAAAGGGACTTGTCGCGTTGTGGTCATATCCCGCGTTGCCGTCTTCACTGACAAAATCATCAAGACGCATAAAGTCATTTCCACTCGGTGCGATGTATCTCCATCCACCGTTGAACTCGTTCTTCCTGACGGCTTCCCGAAAGGCGTATATGGAGAAATACTCTGCGGTAGGCTCCAGTCCGAAGTTGTTTGTCTGACGCATTATGAGGTTGATGGATTCAGGCGTATTATGCGACTCAGGCTTATATTTCGCCCACATATTAATCTTTCCATGCAGATTGCTGCACAGATAATTTATAAGATCACTATTCACCCCGAGCACCGTGCTTACATCGTCGGTGTTGACAGGCGCATAAATCCTTCCGTTTGCGTTTCCCAAATCTTACCTCCTTTCCAAAATTTCAATCTTACGTTTAAGTTCTCTGTTCTCTCTCTCCAATTTCCTGACTCTCACAAGCAGGTCATCCACCGTGAAAGCCACCTCCTTGACTCCTTGCGTGAGCACAGGTATCAACCTCTCATAATGCACGCCCCACAATCCGTCATTGAACATATTGCGGTCAACGAGCCACGGTGCTACCTTGTCCGCCTCCTGCGCAATCAAGCCGTATTGAACTTCGTCTGTGCGGAAAACCTCAAACCTGCTCTTGGCGTATGAGTTCCACCTGAATGCCTTTGGTTGGAGAGCCTTGATGATGTCGGTTGCGTTGAAGTCGCGGATGTCGGTCTTAAGCCTAATGTCAGACGTATTCTGTCCTCTTGCCGACACATACCCGTCAGAGTACATACCGACCGATGTATGGAGGGTGCCGACAATATCACAAATCTTATTGTTAGGGTTGAACTGCATCATCAGGGCAAGGCTCCCGTAGTTGTCATGCTTGCCTATCCACATTATCCCCGTATTGGATATGTCAAAATAGAATCCTTTCTGAGCCGTCGGATTCTGCAAGAATATCCCGCTGGCATACAGATAGCTGACTTTCGCATTGCCGTTCACCTCAAGTTTCTGTGTCGGATTGGAAGTATTTATGCCGACGTTGCCGCCCATCAATGAAGTATTTCCATTTGTTTCAATAGAAAATGCCCATCTTGAATTTGTTGTATCAAATATTCCCCTACGTCCGGAAGTTCCATTTATAAAAGCCGTCGTGCGTCCATCGCTTGATACAAAAAGACCTAAGTCCACATCTTTATTTGTCCTTGCGGCATTGATGTTGTTAGTCATTGATATGGATGTCACACCTGACAATGCTCCCGACACATTCCCCTCTCCGTTGAAGTTCTGTCCCCAAATGCTACGGGCTGTGGCGAGCTTCGTGGCGGAGGAAGCGTTGCCCCATACCTCTGAGCCGGACCCGGAATGTTTCACTGAATATCCGCTTGGCAAAGTACCCGATGAGTTCGTGCAATTTATCTGCGTGAAAGAAGACGGAAGATTTATCTCATAGCCGTGCATATAATATTCGTGGCCGCTTCCGACAATTCTTAGGGCAAGATAGTAGTTGCTTCCGTTCTGTAGAATGCAAGGCTGAATGCTTGTTGCAGATGAACTCAATTGCATGGAGCTACTGTTATAGCCAATCTTTGCAGCAATTTGCACAACTTCGCCAATAGAATATCCACCGTGCCTTTCGTGATATATCGTGCCGACAAAGCCATAATGCGCACCGTTTGCAGAAGCGTTATAAGTGGCTGTAACATCTGCCAAAATCAAATATGTAGGCCATCCTGAGTTGTCATTTTTTGTGAATGTCCTGTAACATTTTATTGAGCCATTATGTGTGTAGGCAGATGTAAGGTTTCCATTATGCACCCCGTCCAGCAAATCCGCATCCAAGCCACTCCCTGCGCCGTCGTTGCCGGAGTGCCATATAGTGTTAGCGTTCCATTTTAAAACATCACTGCCAGAAGTGCCTAAATATCCGTATGTCGTACCATTCTGTTGGAATGATATAAACTGATATTTGTCTTCGGTATCAGTATTATTCAATATCAACTTTGTGTCATTGCCACTTTTGATAAAAAGTTGCCCCGTCAACGTCCCTCCCGTCAGAGGAAGGTAATCCGAGGCATTGGCTACCGCCATAGTCCCGAAACGTCCGCGGTCGCAGTATTGCAGGTTACTTGTGGCATCGTTATATCTTCCGTTCCAAAACGCTATGGTGTCTATCGTGGTCAACTGCCCCTTTGTGCCTGCCCATCCGAGGTGAGAGGTCGTTGTAGGGCAGTGTACCGTCTTCGTTGAGCCGTCAGCCATCAGCACCTGTGAGGCGGTGCCGCCTGAGATTTTGAAGCCGGCGGCAATCACTTTCGCGAAACCTCCCTTCGTGCCGTTACCGAATATATATTCCTTGAGCTGAGTGGCGTTGGTAGTGCCGTCCCCAGCACGGTAGTTGAACCATATCCGCTCATACGAGAATCCGTTGGGGATTATTGTAAATTCATTTCCTGCGTGTATGAGATTGTTTGGAGACTGAAGTTTGGCATAGCTCGCAAGATACGAAGAAATGTTGTCTGATGTAACAACTGTTTGCCAAGATTCCCAAGTTTCACCACGCCCAAGCCGAAAGTAAAGGTTTTTGTCAGCAGTCGTACTGTCAGCATTTGCCCCAAGTTGCCATACAGTGTAATTTTCATGCGAGTTCCATCCATACACCGTAATTCCACTGTACCAAGTTTGTGTGGCGGACGGTTTGTCTGTGTTGTTAAACCAAGCCATTACCTTTTTTGATGCCATATTATTAGGTTTAGGTTCGGTTCCTCTTATATCCTTGATATTGATAAAGTCTAATGACTGACTTGTCAAATATCCTTTATTCTCTACCCATGATTTATCCGCCTTGTTGGAATAAAGGTCATATCCCAACTTCGCTGACAGAACATACCCGTCTTTTGACGTGGCATAGTCAGCCCAATTATCCAATCGGTTGTAAGACACACCACCGCCTGAGGAAGAACCGCCCGAAGAATTTGCGCCCCTTGCTGAAACATAACTCTCCGAGTAAATCCCCTTAGAGAATTTCAAACCTCCGTTTGCAGAGTCCCACGTTATCTCGCAATCGCCTATCTTCCAGGATTGCGCAGTTACCTGTCCCGGGAAAGAAGTATTGCCCGAAGCGTCAAGCAAAGTTGCCGTGCGCACAATAGCATTAGATGTGTTGTATTGACGAACGTATATCGGTTCAGAGCCATCATCGCCCGTAGCGATTTCAAGCCATCCTGAATTAGTGGTTGCTTCATCAAACCGAAGCCACGCACCGTCATTGCCGACCGAATATTTCATGCCGAAGCCGTTTCGGAATAAACCCTGCGCTGGGATGCCCGATGCGATGTTTATCAATGCCGTAGACTGTAACGCTCCGCTCATTGTATCGCCTGCCTTAGACACCTTGCCGTCAATCGCGGTGTTTATACCCGAAACGGTAGATGCAAGTGCTGACTGCGCCCTTGCGTCAGTGAAATAGAGCCGCGTCCCCTCCGTGATGTGGGAGGTGGTCGTGGGGATGTTGACCGTCTGAGCCGCTGAGTTTGGTGTGTAGGTCTTTGCAGAGAACGTCCCTGATTGCAATGTCAGAGCGTGGATTGCCTGATGGCTCGTCAGGTAGTTGCCGACGGGTTGATAGAGCGTAGCCGCGTCCGCCGATTTCAGATATGGCGAAAGGCTTGGTATATCGCTCTTCTTGGCGTAGTTATTGGTCGTGAGGTAGTTTGCAAGTTCAGTGGTATTGAGACCTTGCTGAATAGCCTGATTGACCCACTTGGTGCCGTTGTAGACCAACGCCTGACCGCTTGCGAGGTTAGTGCCGAGAAGCACATCATCAAGCATACGCAACTGCGTGGCTCCTCCGCTTGCCCCTCCGTCGGGATTCGCGCCTCTTGCTGATATGAAAGAGTCCGAATAGAAGCCTTTCGTAACCCTTATCCTCGCAACGTTGCCTCCCCACGCCACAGTCTTGCCCGTAGAATCCTCGGGAATGAAATAGGTCAGGATGTTGGCAAAGGATTCAATCGTCTCCTTTAACCCTTTCTCTCCCGTATTTAGGTTAATTTTGATGCCTGAACCGAACACCATTGAGCCGTCCGCACCGAACTTTATCTTGTCCTCACCTCCGAGCCAACCGCTTCCGTCTGCGTTGAAACCGATGTTGCCTTTGGCGAAGTAAGCCGAACCGTCCATGCGCAAAAGAGAGGCTGCAAAACCGCTCTCCAATGCCGTTGTCCGCGCATTGCCGTTAGCGTCATAGTATTTGTCAACCATATCACCGCCTCCCCAAAGGAAAGGGGATTTGTCGGTCTTGCGGACACCGTTAATGCCTGCGTAGACCTTGCTGAGCGTGGCTTTTTCTCCTTCGCCCGTCCAAATACCTAACTTTATGAGGCTTGACAGTACCAAACCTCCGTTGATAACGGTGTTGCCCTTTAAGGCTTCCTTGATATAGGCATACCCTGCAATCTCATCCTTTGCTGACTGCGCGAGAGTATCATCCGTGTAGCGGTCTTTCTTCGCCCAATCACTCGCTTTCCAACCGTCGGCACCCATGTCCTTGATTGCGACTGCAAGCGTACCTGCCTTGTGCGCACCGTCCGAAAGGGTGTAGTTTGACTCCAAGAACCAAAGGTCATTGGCGTGGTATGATGTCGGCTTCGCTACGAATATGTCTGCCTTGCCATCAATCTTGTCAAAGACGGAATCGGGGATGTTCTCCTCCTTCCATTGAGTGCCGTCCCAATACCACTTGGTGCCTTTCTTGAAATTCGTGCCGGCAATGTCAACCGTGCAATACCACAAGTCGCCGACATGCTCCGAGTCCGCCTCAGGCATCCATCCTTTGCCACTTTTCCGTGTGTTCTTTGACGGGTCTTCCGCTTGATACCACGTTTCAGACTTGCCGTCTAACTGCGTCTTGACTTCCTCTATGGTCTTCTCATAACTCTTGATAAAGTCGTTGAGCGCGGAGTCGTCAGTGTACTTTGATGCAAGAGTCCAATCACCTATTGCAAAGGATTGCCCCTCAGCCTTGGGAGTGATACACCGTAAAATATCGTTCTTGTACTGATTGCCGTAGGTAGCGTTCACCCACATGTCGCCCTCGTCGTAGGGTGGATATGGCGTAGGATGTTGTGCGGTAGGTGTAAACGTGCGCCTCTTGCCGTCTGCCGTGTCCTGCGCCTGAGCAGCAGCAGCGAGAGCCTTGGCAATGTCGGTGTCTTTTAGCAACGCCCATTCATAGCCGCCTCCGTCCTTTGCCTCAAAGCGATAGCCGAACCCCGTGTTCTTGTCATAGTACAGGTCTCCGAGGTGCTTGTCTTTCTCCTGATTGTCTCCCCATTCGTTAGCAGGATAGTTGGAAAGGGTCGGCACTCCATGCTGAAAGTAGGTCATTATAGACCCGTCAATCTGCGATTGCAGATTCTCAAACTTATCCTTCGTAATGGCGTTGACGTAGCCTTCGATGTCCTCCTGAGAGATTTCGGGTATGAGGTCTGTGAAATACTGATTGAGCGTCTTGCCGTCGATGGTGGAAGTCGCCACAATCTTGCCCTTGATGTTCAACACTCCGTTGACCCATTCGATGTAGCCGTTCTCGTCTCCGAGATAGAAGCGCGGTCTGCCGTTGTAGACCCCGGCTTGCCGTCCGACAAAGTAATACCCCGTTCCTTCGGCATTGACAGAATCAAGACCCTCTATATATCTTTCATAGCCACCGCCTACAACATCGCGCACCTTGATATATTGACGTTGTTTGTCGGTATAGTTGCCGCGATGCACAATCACGTCGCCCTCGGCAGGAATGCCTACCCCGTTAACACCGCTGTCGGGCCATTCCGAAGGACGTGTCGAACCATTGAGCGGTTTTGTCAGCACAACATAGTCAGCCCCCACCTCAGTCACTCTTCGGCGGTAGAATTTCAAATCGGCATTCTCAGGTGTATAGCGGTTGTTCCACGCCACATCGTCAACGTGGAAGAGATTGGCAACGGTACCCTCATGTTGGTCAAAATAGCACTTGTAGCCGTTGTCAAGTTCTTCCACACGGGTAATTTCCATGAAGGCGGCGCAATCAACTTCCGTGCCACCCTTGCCGAGTACCTGATTGATGATAAGGTTGTTCACCTCCAAGTCCTGACGAGCCATGAAGCGGTCGGCCTCAATCACCCAATTGCCGTTGGCATCCTTGTAGATACCCCAGCCTGCACCACCTACCATTCCGCTACGGAAGCCGAGAGAGGTAAGCAACGATGCAAACTCAGTCGGAGACAGCGAGCGGTCGGGCAGACCGTCCTTGCGGAGATAGAGTTTGTCGCCCACCATCCGCACAATCTGTTCTACGTTGCTGATAGAACCTACCTGCTTGGCGAGTGCCGACACTTCACCCTGCAATGTTGACACGATGTTTGCCGACACCTCATAGCGGTCGCTCAGCACAATCTCCACATCAGGATTCAGCGCCGCATCCTCGCTTGTCGGCTCGCGGTAAGTGTAAGTCAGTGATGAGAGATATAGCGTCTCATACGCCCCCTCGATGAAGCGTTTGTCGGCAAGGCGCAATGTGTCGCCGGGATGCAGTTGGCGGATAAGCGCGTCCTCCTTGCCGTAGCCGTTGAGCCTAACCCGGTCGGTCTGCACCACCCAGGTCGGCTTTATGTCGCTCTTGTCACGGAGATTGTCCTTCTTCCAATCGTCAAGCCTTCTCTCTGCCCAATCAGTGTAGTAATACTGAGGGTCTATGCCGAGGAAGACAAAATAATCTCCGGCTATTGCCTGTCGCATTGTGGATGGCAGATACACGCCGAGCGATTCCAAATCCGCGTCACTCTTGGCAAGCGTTATCTTCCAATGACTCTGCACTCCGTCAAGCGTCTTGCTTGTGTCGTATTCAGGGGTGCTGACAATCGTGAACTCGTAATCGTCACTGATAGCCAACGCGCCGGAGGTAAACATTACTTTTGCCTCGTTACCCTCTCGGTTGCCGAGTATTGGTCGCCATACGCGCTCCGCATACTGCTTGTCGGTTTCGCCCTGCTTCTTTGAGGTCTGCCAGATGTTCTTAACCCATATATGCCAAACGTTGCTCCACTTGTCATCAAGCGTCGCGTCTGTTAATTTCGGATTCTCAAGAGATACCGTAATATTGTAGTCCTCTGTCGCGGTGTTGTGAACCTTGCAGGTTACTTTGTAGCGGTAAGTGCCCGACGGAATACCGGATGCTGATACGACCTGTCCGATCGTGTTTTCAAGCACAACGGAAGTTTCCTTAATGACAACGTTGTCGTAATCAACTGCTACCTCCTGATTGCCAATAAGCCATTTCCTGTTCTTAAAATCATAGAAAACCCGCAAGTTATCTTTAGTTATCTTGACAACCTTGTTGCCTTCATCAAAGTTGGCGGTCTTACCTGTCGGCACGGAAAACCATGTCCCGGTCAACTCGATTGTCTTTCGGGAGTTTTTCGCCACCTTCTCCGTCTTCTCCGGCCACGGCTGTCTGAATGTCGTTATCTGCGCATCACTCTCAGCCGAGTCGGCTATATCGTCTGAAGTGATAGGCTCTACGGCCACCGTCTGGTCTATGCGTCCATAGGGGTTGACAATCACTCCCTGAATTGTCGGGAATATCTCGTCATTATCGTCAAGCGAGTTGAGAAGTGGACCGTATTTGTCAAGCGAAGAGCCTTTCTTCACAAAGGGCGAATATCCCGGCAGTATCTCCATCTGACGGTCTCCTACAACGGGATTGACCGTAATCTCGTCGGCGACAAACTCCACCGGATGAAACTTCGTGTCGGTGTAACCCTTTCGATAAGCCCACGGGGAATATGCGTTAGCTTCACCTACGGGAGGATAGCCGGGATATTTGCTGATATGAGCCGCCTTCCACCCTTGCACGTATGAGCGGAATGTGGCGGGCATGAGCCGTGTGAAGGGAATATTGGCAAGTTCCTCAATCCAATCCGGATCGGGGGCGAAATCGGGATTGTTAGGGTCTGTGTTCTTGAAGTAACGGAACGGCAGATTCTTCTCACCGCCGCGCCCTTTGAGCATATTGGTGATTTCTTCGCTCTGCGTCTGTCGCTCCACTTTCATCAAACCACCCTCAAAGCCATACTCAAAAATATGGCTCTGCTCGGTTGTCGGGTAGCCGATGCGGATTACATACTTGTCAGGAGAGCCGTTAGGCTTTATATCCCAGCGCACACCGAATTTCTCATAGAATACCTGCGCCAGCACATTCCATACCTTTGTGTGGCTTATAGATATGACTTCGGCTTCTTCCTTATACTGCCATTCGGGATTGAGCGAGAGGGTTATCTTGTCGCCGTAGTAGTATGCAAGCACCTGCGCGAAGAGACCGCAGAAGTCCTTAAGGTTAAGGCTAACGTCCGCAACTTCCTCATCTGCCACTGCCGTTCCGCTGTCAATCGGTTGCATCGTGACAAAAGACCAGCGTTTGAGCTGCCAGATAGCCCAATGCTGGAAAGTGAGGTTTATGACGGAAGGGAATTTCTCGTTATCCTTGCTCCCCTGCGGTTTGCGGAGTGGCTGTATATACTTATGACCCTGAAACAGCACCTCCCAGTCATAAGAGAAGTCGGGCGCAATCTGCCCGTCAATCCTTATCTGTGAGGTGATAGTCCATTCCCCCATGTCCGGTTGCGGACAGGTAGCCGCGCACATCGTTGCGTAGCTCGGGAAATTCAGCTCCTGTATGTCCTTAATCACTTATGTATCGCATAAGGCTCTCGGCTCTAAGGGTTATAAACTTTGGTCAAAATA
The DNA here is from genome assembly GCA_947176915.1 of uncultured Porphyromonadaceae bacterium. Classification (GTDB taxonomy): domain Bacteria; phylum Bacteroidota; class Bacteroidia; order Bacteroidales; family Muribaculaceae; genus Lepagella. Next base: position 15,833 of record CAMWSM010000052.1, read on the forward strand.
ACAAAGGTTGGGATTACTGACGTGGATTGTCAGTGGGATCACAACACAATCAAGCGCATCCCCATTTGCACGGCGGTAGTAATCTTTTTCGTCTGCCTCTTGAATTATCTCAGGAATCCCGACAATCTTACACCGCTTGAAGTCGTCGTAAAAAGTCACGGTCTTGCAACGCTTGATGTCACTCCCGGCAATGCGCTCCCTCACTGCCTCGTTCCAAGCGTGAATCTTGGAGTTTGCGTTCACGAGGTTTTTATTGGGAGTCTCAATAAGGAAGCGGGCTGTGTAGTCAAACTCATCGTCAACGGTGCGCGGATCTTCATGCACTCCCGCCTCCTCTATATAGGAAGACTTGTCGCGCTTCTTTTCCGGCGGGGCAAAACGTCGGTCTCCGCTCATGTAGATAAAACCCCACTTCGTGTAGAAGTCCTCTATCGCGCCATCCTCTATCTGTATGCGGGAGTTTATCATGTGTCGATAAGTTTAATGGTGTGTCGCGTGAATATGCAGTTATCTCCCACCGTGTGGTTAATGCAATTAGCCCACTCGTCTGTCACATATAATGGCACTCTTATCGGCTTTTTGTAAGACACATCGCAACTCACCGTGATATTACATCCGTTGGCAAAATAAAGCATCGGTATGATACTCTTTTCGACATTGAGAGCGACCTTAATAGTTCCCTTACAATTATGAAAGACATACGCCTGCAAATCGTTAAGCAGTTCGCCGTTGAAAGTCCGGTCTATAAATACACCCTTGTTCCCGGCATCGGCAAAATGCTCCCGAAGCGTCTCTAAATCGGGGAAGTTCCGCTCCATACACCAATCAGGATTGGCTATGTAATAGTCAATCAGCGCGTCAATATCAGCGGATTCAAGCATCTGCCTGTAACCGTCCGCGCATATCCCTTTGGCGTGAGCCGTGCGTATCAAATCACTTTTAATATCTTTCATAGTGCAAAAATACTAATTTAAAATATATTGTGCAATAAAATCGCCAATATTGCTTTAATTTTATTATCTTTGCAGACGAATAGAGCCGAGAGCCGATAAATCGCGTGACTGCACGTGATTGTCGGCTCATTTACTTTTTCACACCACATATGGGGATAAGACTTCTTAATAAGAACATACAGTTTCCAGCACCTTACCCGAAGGTGACGCGCACTCTCGCTACGGTCAAGAAGAAGAGCAAGACCATAGTGGGAGGGTTTGAGCTGCGCCATAAGATAGACTATATCCCGCAGGTGGGATTGCAGGAGAGTGTATGTGCCTCGGAGTGCAACCTTATCTTCATGTGCGGTCAGGGTACCAGCGGGAAGGCTCAGCCTTATGATGCAAAAGTGCTGACTCCTGATGGCTTTGTGGATATGGGGGTGTTAAAAGTTGGAGATATAATTTGTGGTGTTGACGGAAAGTCACAAAAGGTATTGAAAATCTTTGAGCAAGGGGAGAAGGATATTTTCAGACTTACTTTCGATGATGGCGCGACAACTGAATGTTGTGGTGAACATTTATGGAAAGTATATCGGAAAACATCGAAAAACGCCTTTTCTTCACCCAAGATAATGCAACTGTACGATATGATTGCTGATATGGAGAATAACAGCAACGTCCGGTTTGCAATTCCTATGACCGCACCTGTCGAGTTTTCAGATAAACATCTCCCTATATCCCCATATTTATTAGGACTGATGCTGGGAGATGGACATATACGCAAGAATATGTCTATATTCACCTCTGCGGATGAAGAATGTGTGAATGCTTTCAGAGAGGCAGGGTTAAGGGTATCAAAAAGATTTGGACATAACTATGATTATAATATCAGCGGAAATGGGTTCAATCAGGCTCTAATGGAATTGGGGCTAACCGGAACTCATTCCAACGATAAATTCATACCAAGACAGTATCTTTTGGCACCCTTGGATTCAAGGAAACAACTGCTGCAAGGTTTGATTGATACAGATGGGACCGTAGACAAAATGGGGCATGTCGCCTTTTATACCGTCAGCAATCAATTGGCAAAGGATGTCCAATGGCTTGTACGCTCTTTGGGTGGAAGATGTTCGATTTCAATAAAGCATCCCTTTTACACCGACAAAGGAGTTAAGAAACAAGGGCAGGTATGCTATGTCCTAAGCCTTTACACGCCGAAAAATACTGAACTTTCCCAGCTTCCACGCAAAAAGGAACGTCTGTTTGATGGATTTAGGCATGGAACTGCACTTCTTAGGCGCAGACTGATAAAAGTGGAAAAGAGCGGAAGGAAGCAGTGTAGGTGCATATTGGTGTCCAATGACGATCATCTATATATTACCGATGATTTCATAGTCACGCATAACACCTTCTCAATGTACCTGAAAGCTCTTTCGGGTATTGACAAACAAGACTTCAAGGCGCGACTCATATCGGTGCGCGGTCTTGACTCAAAGAAGGGTTCGTCAATCTATTCAGACGGCATCAAGGTATGCGGAGGGTTCGCCAACTGTGAGGCGAGTTCTTCCGATATTCCGTCGTTTGTATGGGCATATTGGAATAGTAACCTCCAGCTTATCCATTCAAACTTCAACTACGCCAATCCGGAGGATAAGAAACGCTTCGAGGACTACGCGAAGAAGAATCAGGCATCACTCATAATGATGGACGAGGCTACCGAAATGAACCACTTCGGCATGTTCTCCTTCTGGTTTATGCGTAACCGTGACGATTCCGGTATGATTCCGCAGATGATACTCTCCTTCAACCCCCTCCATGAGCATTGGACCACACAGATGCTGAAGGATGCGGGGTATCTCGGCGAGGACTGGTATCTGAAGAAGGATATGATCGGCAAGGTGCGCTACTTCTACGTCAAGGGCGACACGCCGAGCGAGATTATATGGGGCGATACACGGGAGGAAGTGGTAGAACGCGCACAACCGCGACTCCAGCCGGAAGACATCGAGGCAGGATTGACAGAGACTGACCTTATCAAGTCTTTCACCGTATTTACCGGAACGGCGGCAGACAACCGCGAGCTCGTGAACGCTACCGGAGGTCAGTCGGTAGCTAACCTTCATGCGGTCGGCGGCACACAGCGTTCGATTGTGGGTGAGGCATACTTCGGTCCGGTAGACAAGGAGGAGATCAACGTCAACCGCCAGATGATCCACCAACTCTGGGAAAACCCGGTCAACGACGATGAAAACGTGTATGCCACGATGGATATTTCCTCCGGCAAGGCTGAAAACGACAAATGTCCTATGATAATATGGCGCGGATTGCAGGGTATCGCTTTGGAACTGTTCAGCGGGAAACCCGAGGAACTTGCGGGATGGATTCAGTCAAGGCTCGACAAATACGGCGTACCGGTCAGCAATTTCGCCTTTGATGCTACGGGTCATGGCTATTGGGTTCAGGCGTTCACTTCGGGTATTCCTATCACATGGAACAAGCGAGTGATGCAGGAATACGATGCAAACGGCAACCCGGTAAGCACAGACGATTACTACAATCTCCGCTCTCAGCTACTCGGCAAGACGGAGGTGATGCTGAAATCGGGTCTCATGTCATTCGCAATCCCAAAGGAGAAGCAGATTCCCTACGGACACAAGAATGAGGTGCGGCGTATCATCGACATAATGTTTGACGAAATAGCCCTATTCGCCACACTCCGCAAGAACAACAAGACCTATTACCGCTCCACCGAAGAGTTCAAGGCGAAGTATCACTTCTCTCCCGACATAATGACCACAATCGCGCTGAGGGCGGTCTTTGAGCTTGATACGAGGGAGCGCAAGCAACCCAAACCGAAAGTTTCCGACAACGCCTACGACGGTCTTTATAAAGGTCAAAACAGATCACCATATCCACGTCGGCATCCTATGGGAAGACAGTTCCCCAACCATCTCGCACGGACAGTAAATCGCATAACGCAAAAACATATACCGCAAATAATATGAAAATCCCTGTAAACATATCCCAACACCACCGCAAGAAGTTCTGGCGGCGCATGGTAGCCGACGATGCGGAAGTCAGACCACCGAGCAACGCGGAACATTACTACGCTCCTGACAACGACGGAGAGGCAAGGTATCAAAACCTCACGCAGACTGACTTCATGAAGGAAATCCAGGCTTCGGCTCACGACATCAACGGACGCTATCAGTCCACCCGCCCTATTCAGGAAGTGCAGGAGGTGGAAGTGGAGCGTATAGACGAGAGTGGAAATATCGTCAAGGATAAGGTCAAGGAGTGGGTCGTTACCGGATGGGATGATCTGGAGACTGCCCGGTGGGGATTACAGAAACGTTTCGCCTATACCAAGTCTGCCCATGGTGCTGGAGACGGATTCACAATTAACAATGAACAACTTGACAAATCCGAGGACGCGCACAGAAGATTTGATACCCTCAATTCCTACAAGGATTCAGTCGGTCTCGACATGGCTCTTATGGAAGTGTATTTATCCTGCAATCAGACGTGCGACGCAGGCTTGTACCAGTACGTTGATGCTTCGGGTGAGATAGAATACAAGGTCTACAGTTTCCTCGACGGCTACGAGATATGCCCAGACATTGACGAGA
>CAMWSM010000053.1 GCA_947176915.1 uncultured Porphyromonadaceae bacterium
GATATATATTTCAATTTTTCATTGAATTACATTATTAATTTCCCATCAAATCTGAATGACAATTTGTAATAGTCAATTTTTTTTTCTATTTTTGCATTAAGTAATAACTCAATTCCCTATCAATTATGAATGACTCCCGTGCAATAGTGATTGACCCGATATATGATGAGGGGTTTAAACTTATTTTCGGTCGTGAAAATGTCTCAGAACCTCTTCTCATAAATCTTCTTAACAGTATCTTTTCCGGAGATCCTATTTTCGGAAACATCACTTCTGTTACTTTTGTCAATACAGAGAGACCAAATGAGTATGTTGATGGAAAAGGAATACGATATGATATAAAATGCGTAACCCAATCCAACCATCATTTTATCGTTGAAATGCAAAAAGGTGAGCAAAAACATTTTATCGAGCGTTGTGGTTATTATGTTAGCCGTGGAATAGCGGAACAGGGCTATAAGGGCAGGAATGAAAAACAGAAAGCATGGAACTTTTCTCTTCTTCCGGTGGTAGGTGTTTTCTTCTGCAATTTTCATGTCGAAGGACTCCAAAAGAAATCTCTTACCACAGCTCGACTTAGAGATGATGAAACGGGAGAACCCATCGGTAATTCCCAAAGGTATGCTTTCATTCAATTACCTTATTTTAAAAAGAAAGAGGAAGATTGTTCTTCCGGATTCGATCAATGGATTTATAATATCAAAAATATGGGAAATATGCAACGAGTATCTTTTAAAACAGACAACGATATTTTCGCCTATCTCGAGAGTGTAAGTGATGTGGCAACCCTTCCTCCTGCAGAAAGAGATATCTATGAAGCTTGTCTGATGAGAGCCAGAGATTATAATGCAGTGTTAGAAACTGCCAAGGAAAAAGCATTGGCAGCAGGTAGAGCGGAAGGACGAGCGAAAGGTAGAGCAGAAGGCAGAGCGGAAGGCAGAGCGGAAGGTCTGTTGGAAGCTGCTGAAAGACTTAGAGCCAATGGCGTTAACGAAGCAACAATCAAAGCCTGGTTAGGTATCTAATACAGAAAGAGGGAAGTCAATCGACCTCCCTCTTTCTTATTATCTTAAATTCTTGAATTCTTATTTCGCTCTCTTGCTGTCCCAGATTAGATAGCAGATGAGGAGCAGATATGCTACACAGCCGAGAATCTGGGTCAGACCATCAGAAAGAGGATTAACATATTCAAATCCGGCAAAACGGGTGATTGCTGCAAACACTCCGAACAATGCGCCGCCAGCTATAAGTCCGGAAGAAAGAAGTGTACCGCGGTCGCGTCGTGCGTCATTCACCTTCTGGTCATTAGAAGAATTGCTTACGAAATAAGCAATCGCGCCTCCTACAAGCATTGGCGTATTGAGCGACAAGGGAATAAACATACCCAGACAGAATGCAAGTGCCGGAACACCGAGCCAGTTGAGTATGCAGGCAAGAATCGCACCCACCATATAGAGAATCCAGGGAGTATCCCCACCCATCATCAAAGGCTCGATAACCTTTGCCATAGCATTAGCCTGAGGCGCTACAAGCGCGTCATCTCCTGTAAAACCATAAACCTGATTTAATATCATTATAACTCCACCGACAGTAGCTGCCGATACGAGTGTGCCAAGGAATTTCCAGCTTTCCTGCTTCTTAGGTGTAGAGCCCAACCAGTAGCCGATCTTTAAATCAGTTACAAAGCCACCTGCCATTGACAGTGCCGTACATACCACTCCGCCGATCACCATTGAGGCTACGATACCGGATGTGCCATTTAATCCTATAGCCACAAAAATTGCAGAGGCTATGATTAGAGTCATTAGCGTCATGCCTGATACAGGATTAGAGCCTACAATAGCGATCGCATTCGCAGCAACGGTAGTGAACAGGAAAGCTATGATAGTAACCACTGCCCATGCTACGATTGCCTGCCAGAATGTATGAATTACTCCAAACCAGAAAAACAGCAATACCGCTGCCAGTGCGATAACAATGAAAAATACAATATGCTTCATTGAAATATCCATCTGCCAACGGACTTCCTTTACACCTGATGCCTTACCCTTGAGCTCACGTCCTGCAAGACCTACTGCCTGACGGATGATGCCCCAGGATTTGATGATGCCGATTACGCCTGCCATAGCAATACCTCCGATACCTATCATTCTCGCATAATCACGGAAGATTCCATCAGGAGACATCGCAACCAATTCTTCGCTGCCATACGTGCCCATCAAGGGAATTACTATCCACCATACAAATATTGAACCGGCGAATATGACAAAAGCATATTTAAGTCCAACAATATAACCCAGACCCAAAAGGGCGGCTCCCGTGTTGCAGCTGAGCACTACTTTTGTCTTCTCTGCTATAACCTGTCCCCAGCTCGATGCTGTAGATGTTACACTCTCTGCCCACCAGCCGAAAGTGGCGACAATGTAGTCGTAGATACCGCCGATTAATGAAGCCACGATAAGAGTTTTTGCCTGTCCTCCCTCGGAAGAACCCTTAGCCTCTCCGGAGATAAGCACCTGTGTAGTGGCAGTTGCCTCGGGGAAAGGATACTTCCCGTGCATATCCTTCACGAAATAGCGGCGGAAAGGGATAAAGAATAGAATGCCCAATATACCGCCCAACAAAGAGGATAAGAAAATCTGATAGAATTTCACCGTGATGTCAGGATACGTTGCCTGAAGAATAAACAAGGCAGGAAGGGTAAAGATAGCTCCCGCTACAATCACACCTGAGCATGCGCCGATACTCTGAATGATTACATTCTGACCCAACGGACTCTTCTTACCTAATGCATTGCTGAGGCCAACTGCAATTATGGCAATAGGTATGGCTGCCTCAAACACCTGTCCAACCTTTAGTCCAAGGTAAGCGGCAGCTGCCGAGAAAATTATTGCCATGACAATACCTGTAATGACGGAATAAGGGGTGACCTCCGCCTGATCGTGCGCCGGATGCATCACCGGCGTGTACTGCTCGTCTGCGCCAAGTTCACGGAATGCATTTTCCGGAAGACCTGTGCCCGTAGTCAGATTCTCTTCTGTTTCTTTCATGAATGTATGGGTTTGGTTGTTGTTATTGTCGGTAGTGATTTCCTTCTTAAGGAATAGCTATTCGTGGGCGAATTTAGCAATTTTTATAATTATTTGAAAATTTATTTGTAATTTTGCACCTAAATAATTACTTTCTAACTAAATAATATTCCAAATGAACGATCATGTCATGATGATGCGGCAAGCCAAACAGATGCTTGCCAACAATTGGCTAAACGCCGCGGTCGGAGCTCTCATCTATGGTGTCATTTCAGGGGCAGCTTCCTTTACATATATTGGGTCGCTGATTCTATATGGTCCCCTTACATTCGGCTTTATACTCTTCATCGCTTGTCTGGCTGACACGAAAGTTTCTAATTTTGAACTCCTTTTCCGAGGTTTCAACAGATTCGTTGAAACACTTGTCGCCGGACTCCTATACACTGTTATCGTTGGCATCGGCTTTATGCTTCTGATAGTGCCTGGCATTATCGCTGCTTGCGGGCTGGCTCAGGCTTTCTTCATTATGGTTGACGATGCTGAGATTTCCGGCATCGATGCGCTGAAAATGAGCTGGAATATGATGAATGGTCATAAAACAGACTGGTTTCTTCTCCAGCTTCGCTTTATAGGCTGGGCGCTCCTCTGCCTGCTCACATGTGGCATCGGATATTTCTTCCTCACTCCGTACATGTATGTAACCAACCTAAACTACTACCGCCAGCTACGCTACGGAAATTACCTACCTGCTAAATAAAAATCTGTGCTTTGACGCAAGACGACGGGCTGATTCCAAATAATGGAGTCAGCCCTATTCCAAATCTATATGAAATCAATGTCTTTAAATCCGGTAGAATCAAAAAAACGCCACATATTTCTTGACGCTCTACGTGGATTTGCTCTCCTTGGAGTCTGTATGGCCAACTACCCTGAATTTTCGCTCTACACTTTCCAACCTGAAAGTGTAGTTGAAAATATGCCCTCCGCCTCTCTGGATAAAATTGTGAGATTTCTTATGCTCATTTTCATAGATGGAAAATTCTATACGCTATTCTCATTACTTTTCGGAATAGGTTTTTCAATTATTATTTCTAATGCAGCAGAACGCGGAAGAGACGGTTTTAAAAATTTTTATAGAAGAATGGTCATTCTTGCCTTTATAGGCTGCACCCATCTTATGCTGCTATGGAGCGGAGATATTCTTCTACTCTATGCTATTTTAGGAATGATTCTCCCTTTATTCCAAAACGTTTCGAATAGAAATATTCTCATCACAGCCATCTCCCTTCTTATTTTACCTGTTATTGTGGATGGCATTTGTGAAGCCACAGGAACATTTCTTGCCCAGTATCCATATAGAAAATGGTGGGAAACTGCTCACTTTTTCGGAATTTCGGAAGATAATTTTGGAACATGGCTACGTGATTCTTCCTCCTATCAAGGAATAAACCATTTTCTCTTACAGGGTGCATGGGAAAGAATGTATGAATTTGTCGATGGCAACCGATATTTCAAAGTATTGGGATTATTTTTAATAGGTTTCGTATTGGGAAGAAAAAATATATATGCTCATCTCGATAAGCATTTCCATTTCTTCAGGAAAGTAGCAGTATGGGGTGCCATAATCGGACTTCCATTCTCCATGCTTTACGCCATTGACGGAATGGAAGAACATCCCTCAGGCACCACAATACATTCCTTACTTTACCTTATAAGTGTTTATCCTCTCGGATTTTGCTATGCTTCTCTTTTAGCCTTAATATGCACTCAACATCCTGACGCCATCATCTGGAAATGGTTTGCCTTTCCGGGAAGAATGGCTTTGACAAATTATATTTCACAATCCCTCATAGGCATTTTCCTTTTTTACGGCATTGGGTTAGGTCTGGGAGCGTACTTTGGACTTGGCTCGACAGAACTTATCGCTATCGGAGTTTTCTCATTTCAGATACTTTTCAGCAAGTTCTGGCTATCATTTTTTCGCTTCGGTCCTCTCGAATGGATTTGGAGGATGCTCACCTACGCTAAATTTCTGCCTATTGTGAAGTAACCTTCATTCCTGCTTCCATACCTGGGCTAAGAACGGATTCACTCGGGCTTCCTCATCATAGCGCCAAGGAGCGGGGAGACATTCAGGACACCAATGCCCGCCTTTCAACACCAGACGGGGGGTTGCCTCAAACTGATGGTTAAAGGCACATCTCCATTTCAGCGGAGTGTCAAGATCCCCTTTTCTCATGGTTTCAGAAAGACATTCTCCCCCTCTGAACCGCGCTGCCTCTCGCATATCCTCAATGTCAAGTTCCTTCTCCGATTTTGATTCATCATATCCATGCGATAGAAGGATAACTTCCTCAGATGGCCGATGAATATCCGCATCCTCCCAACTTCTTATTTTTGACTGAGCTTCCCTGCTCCCGAAATATGCCTCTATTTTTTCTTCGCAGTCATCGCGCCTGAGCCAGTCAAGAGTGCCATAATCCTTAGTTTTTGCCACTTGCTTCATTCCCCATTTGATAAGGAAGGCGGGAGCAAGGGGAGTAAGGCTCATCCACCACGGCATATCTTTCTTCATGCGAGTAAAATATTCCTCTGCCGTAATATTCTCTCTGAAGGGAATGAGCGTTTCCAATAGGTCGGAATCCACATACCAGTGGCCATGAAAATTCCTTATGGCAAACCATCCCGGATCAAAAACCTTTTCAGGCGGCGGACACCCCAACGCCTTAAGCAGGAGTTTCTCAAATTCATAGTTCGTCAGGCGAAATTCCTTACCGCTCCCTATGTTGTAAAAGTTGCGCCAGAAACTTTCGGATACATTTTCCGAGCAGATGCCATACATAAGCCGGGCGGAATCTTCCACAGTTGCCCATTCCAATACTCCGTTAAGCGGAACATGGAAAGAGATCGGATCCGAGCCGTTATAGATCAAACCCTTGTGAAGGATTCCCGACTGTCGGAGCACAACCCATTTCCTTAATCCCGATTCTGCGAATATACGTTCTGCCTTTATCTTGGAAATTCCGTAATAATCATATTTTGATGCCATGATAGGGTCGCCTGTTCTTCCCCAATGAAATGGTTCTGAACGGTTGGAGGTCTCTGCCACGCTTCCTATATAAACCACTCCGATTTGATCAGCATTAGGCATACTCTTAACAGCCTCAACAACATTACGGGCTGCTCCGACATTCACTTTCATAGTCTTTTCAGGATACCAATCTGCCTGTGGCGAGACCATTCCTCCTATATGAAGCACCATATCCGAGCCTTTCACTGCCTCCTTCACAGCCTCCGGATTAATCAGATCCCCCCAGACAACCACTAACTCAGGATGATTCTCGAAGGGTTTCATTTTATTTCGATTTCGCTTGCTCGGACGCACCAAAAGCCGCAGTTTATATCCTCCGCGACGAACAAACTCCTTTACTGTCTCAAAACCCATTACTCCGGTTGCTCCGGTTATACAAACGGTCATCATCTATTATATCTCAATTCGTTTTAATGATGCAAAGTTAGTATTTTCTCTAAAAAACATAAAAACCTGTCCGTGAAAATTTCACAGACAGGTTTTTATCCCCGAGTTAAATTATTTTTTATTCTTCTACCGGTGCGAATTCATCTTTGCCTACTCCACAAAGGGGGCATACAAAATCATCAGGAAGATCCTCAAATGCTGTTCCCGGCTCAATGCCGTTCTCAGGATCACCTACTGCAGGATCATATACCCAATCGCACACTTCACATACATACTTCTTTGCCATAACAAATTATTTTTTTATTTTATTTGCTTAACGCCTTCCCACACCTTCAGGTTCATTCCCTCTGTATTTTTTATCACTCCCGAAGCCGTTTTTTCACCCTTTTTCAACTTTTTTTATTAAACACACGTTCTACTTTCATCAATAAATATTGATACGTAATCAGCTCATTTCACAAGCATAACTTAAATCATTAATGACATGGCTTCCTCCAATTCCGATAAAAAAACTCGCTGGGGGTATATTGATACCTCAGGCATTTTCCTTTTTCCACCGCGTTTCGACAAGGCATTTCCATTCTCTGAGGGAAGAGCAAGGGTAAAAATGGAATTCCTTCAAGGTTTCATCGATCTCAAAGGGAATTATATTGTGGAACCCAAATTTGAAGCAGCAGGAGACTTTCACGAAGGTCTTGCTTTTGTCTGCGAAGATAATCATTACGGCTTCATTGACCTTGACGGGGAAATCGCCATCCCCCTCTCCTTCTCAAAAGCCTCGGATTTCATCAATGGCATAGCAATGGTGGAGTCGGAAGGAAAGTTTGGGTTCATCACCCCTTCCGGTCATTTGCTTGCTGACCGTATGTTTGATTTCACCGGGATATTTCGGGAAGGTCTGGCAAGGGTACAAGTCGAAAACGGTCTCTTCGGATTTATAAACCGCGAAGGTGATTTTCAAATCAAGCCTGCTTTTGAATTTGCAACAGACTTTAATTCCGGATTTGCCATAGTCAAATTTAATGAAAAATTCGGAACCATATCACCGGAAGGTAATTTCATCATTCAGCCTACTTTTTCCTCGATTAATGCACTTAAAAATTCCCCTGAGTTTCCCGGCCTTGAAGAAGTGCTTCTCCCTCCCCTTTTCCATGAAGGATTAACCATCATTAAAGAGGGTGATAAGTTTGGCTATGCAGATGTAAATGGAAAAATTATCATCCACCCGGCTTTCGCGGAGGCAAAACCTTTCTGCGACGGTCTGGCTGCCGTCCGCTCAAGCCTGCGAGGAAAATGGAACTATATAACACACGAGGGTAAACCTGCCTTCAAAACAAAATTCAATGAAGCAAGTGATTTTCATGATGGTATTGCCCGTGTTATGATTATGGAATAAACTCATTTTACATATTTTTTTAGTTTTGTTTAAACTTTTTCTTTTTTCTTTGGTCTTATTCGTGGTTATGACAAAACCTTTAATCACGTTATTAAACCATTCGTGAAGCTTACATATCTTTCGTAAGAAGAAAATTATTATGAAACTAAAATTCATGTTGCCTTTAAGCGCAGCTCTTATTCCTGCTTCTGCTTTTGCAATCGGAGATATTACAGGTAAAGTGATAAGCAAAGATAGCGGCGAACCTGTTGAGTTTGCTACTGTTCAGCTTGTGAATGCCTCCACCGGCAAACCTCTTCCCATCGGCGTCAATACCGATGAAAACGGCTATTTCTCAATACCCTCCGTCAAAGATGGTAAATATCTTATTAAGGTTACTAATGTGGGAAGTGTTCCTCAGGAACGCCCTGTCGTTGTGGCAAACGGAAATATTGACATCGGTATTCTCCGTCTTGCCGACGACACCCAACTCCTTAAGGAAGTAGTTGTAGAGGGAATACGCAGCCAAATGAAATTTGAGCTCGACAAGAAGGTTTTCTCAGTTGATGCCAATGTTACCGCTGCCGGCCAATCAGCTTCCGAACTCCTTGAATCTATACCCTCGGTAGAGGTTGATCAGGATGGAGAAGTCTCTTTGCGCGGAAATTCCTCCGTAACGATTTGGATTAACGGCAAGGAATCCGGTCTGACAGCCGACAATCGAGCGCAGATTTTGGAGCAGATTCCTGCTGAAACCATTGATAAAATCGAGGTGATAACAAATCCTTCTGCCAAATACAGTCCGGAAGGTACTGCCGGCATCATCAATATCGTGTTGAAAAAAGATCGCAAGGCAGGCTATTACGGAAGCGCTGAAATTAGTGCAAATACCCGCGGAGGAGGAAATGCAAGCGTGAATGTCAACTATAATAGCGGCAAAGTCGATGCCTTTGCCGGTGTTGGATTCCGTATGCGCCACAACACGGGCGGTTCATTGATGCGTCGTAGTTTCGATACCGGCTACTTCACTAATTCCGATGGGGAAAGTCCGCATCACGGCAACGGCATATTCTTCCGCCTCGGGGCTACTTGGCATCTGACGGATAAGGACGATCTTTCAGCTAACGGTTTTGGTATGTTCGGTCATAACTGGGGCCACTCCTCCACTCAATATACCTCCAATGTGCCGGGAAACTGGACTTCCAACCTCAATATCTCCCGTTCAAACGGAGATATGCGTATGGCTCATGGCGAAATGAGCTACGTACATAAATGGCGCGACAACCATTCTCTTGACATAACGGGATCTTACAACTATTGGGGAAATGATGACTGGACTTCCTACCTTCAGGATATTCTCTATGCCACTTCTTCCGTTCTCCCCGAGGAGAAAGATTACCAGGAGAGGAATATGAAAGTCAGGAATAATTCTTGGGAAGCCAAAGTAGACTATACAAACCAGTTCAACGACAACCTCAAGATCGAAGCCGGCTACAACGGTTCTTTCGGACATGAGAACTCCCCTATTGATTATTTCACGGGAACGTCTACCTCGGACATGACTTTCAATCCCGCGCGTTACAATCGTTTCATATATAGCAACAATATAAATGCATTTTATGCCACTCTCGGAGGGAAGGTGAAGAATTTCAGCTTCTCTGCCGGATTGCGTGCCGAGCAATGGCAGGTTCGCACCCGATCTCTATCCTGCCTCGGAATTGAAAACGGAGTGCCCGAATTTGAGACAAAAGAAGACGTTCCCGAATATAAGAAGAATAATTTCGCACTCTTCCCTTCGGCGTTCGTTTCATGGTCGCTCCCTCACGACAATGAGCTCCAGATAAACTATACACGCCGTCTGCGTCGTCCATGGGGTGGACAGCTCAACTCTTTCCGCGACTATTCCGACCCTACGAACGTCTCCTACGGTAATCCGGAATTACAGCCTCAGTATTCAAACTCATACGAGCTGAACTATCTCAAATCATGGACCTATCATATAATCTCCGTTTCCGCCTACATGCGCACGACATCCAACATGTTGAACCGTGTCAGCGCACTTGACGGTGAAGTTATGTATTCCACATGGGCGAATGTGGCGGACCAAAACAATGCAGGGTGCGAGATTGTGGTGAAAAACTCTCTTTTCAAAAGTCGTCTCGACCTTACCACAACCATTAACCTCTACAACAACCATATTTCGGCATGGAGCTATAACTTTATCGGTGATGACGGTTTCTCTCAGACAATCTCCGGCGACAAACAGAACAGTTTCGCATGGGATGCCCGCATCATGGCGAGTGTCCGTCTCCCTTGGGCTCTATCCCTGCAAGCCACAGGCCACTATAACTCAAAAATGCTCACAGCGCAAGGTTCCCGTCAGGGTGGATGGGGATTGAATCTCGGTTTGCGCAAGAATGTAGGCGCATGGTCGTTCTCCCTCAACTGTCGCGATGTCTTCAATACGCGCCGATTCAAAAGCACTACCAACGGACCCGGCTACACCCAGTACACGGAACGCTGGCGAGGAGGAACCACAGTTCGCCTCACAATCAAATACTCTTTCGGAAACATGAAGGGCAAGCAGCCGCGCGACCGTGGGGGCGAAGACATGGAGATGCCCTCATACGAATCGGCAGGAATGCAATAAATTTTTACGGCCTCATACATCAGGCGCGATGGTTCATACATCGCGCCTTTCTTTTCTTGACTTTCAAAGTTTGGCATTGTAATTTTGCATTGTCATCGAAAATCGACGACGGAAATTATAAACCAAAACAAAAATCAAAATGAAAAAAATTGCATTCCTGATGATTTCCGTAATCATCTCTGCAGTGGCTCTCTTCGCCGCTCCCTCCGCCAACGCATCCACTACCGTCCCTCACCCGGCAGCAACCTCTCTACTATCCATGATTCCTGATGTGATGATTGTGGAGCAGACTGCCACTCTCAGCAACGGACAGACCGTTACCATCTTCTATAAGAAGAGCGGGGACTCATGCGAAGTGTTTTCCGAAAGTGATCTTAAAGGTTATGGCATCAACGATCTTATTTCACTCCAAGCAACTTCCTTCCGGATTGTCTCTCAACCCAAAGGGAAACTCCTCTACAAAACCACTGTTGCAAAAGCCAGAAAAATTATCAAATCTCTTGTGAATACTTACCTTTGACTTGCCCATAACTTCCATATTTGAAATGTCGGCAGGCAATTAACCCAAAGCCTTTACGTTTCTTATTTATATGGAATGGCTTAAAATCTCTACATCTACAGAAATTGTGCGTATTGCCGTCGACGAGATTGTATATATTCTCGCTGACGGCAATTATTGCGATCTTATGTTGTCAAACGGTTCTTCCCATAACATGACATTCCAGCTTCATTATTTTGAGGAATATTTCGAAAAACTCAGTAATAATCCCTTTTCCAGAGTGGGAAGAAGCATTATTGTCAATAAAAGACATATAAGGGTGATAAATGTTCCGGATAGATTAATCCGTTTTGGGGGCCATACAATCGACGCTAAGGTGCCGGCGCTCAGGATGGCGAAACTTGGCAGGGAATCCCTCCAGAAACTAAAAAATGAGGTTAACGATTATGCAGAAAGATCAGAGAATAATTGATGTGGATGATGAAATCCGCAAGGATGACCGTCCGCAGGATATTCCTGTTATAACCATTGAGGAAGACTCCGACAGTTCGGATTATTCAGCAAAAGATTATAATTCCATTACCACAAGAGAAACAAAGCGCGTAAGACGGAGAATCAAGATCTTTACCATTGTTTTGCTCTGTCTCGGTTTGCTGGCAACAATACTGTGGGGCTATCGTTACTACACATTGACTCCGGAAGTCGAATCCTCCATGAGCGATAACGAGAATATCGAATCACTCAAATCCGCTGCCGCCGACAGTTCCAAAGGTAGTACTGTTACTTCCGACAGTGTGTTGGGGGTGGCTTTCGACATGTATTCACTCAAAGGTCTCCATGCCTCTCTCGAACGTGAAGTGCCGGATACTTCCGACGGTTCCCTTGTTCTATTTATGCGCTCTTCCGATTATCATCCTGATGGCTCTATACTTGGCAATCTAATAATTAACGGAGAGGAAAAGGAATCAAAAGATAGGAAAGGGAGAGCCGGCTATGTCGCTATCTCCAAAAACGGCAATCTCGCAATAGGAATTTCCCTCAACGACAAAATGTCGGATTATCTGAAGGAAAATGGAGGATCATTCTTTCGCCAGTATGTGCTTCTTGGCGACGGAGAACTACCCTCCACCTTTGCCCTCCACGGCAAAGTGGAACGTGCAGCATTAGGGAGAATGTATGATGGAAATATTTACTACGTTACAACTCGCAATAAGGAGACAATGTACGACTTCGCCGATGCGCTCAGGGAATACGGATTCACGGATGCTGTTTACCTTACGGGAGGAAATAGTTATGCCTTCTATCGCTCTCCTGACGGTGTGACGCATATTCCGGAAGCAACTAAAGAGAAAATAGAAAAATACAGATCAACATCTCCCATCGCACCCATGCTCGTCTTCCGTAACATTAAAAAATAAAAAAAGATTTACCTTTAGCTCTTTAATGGTATTATTAGTAAAGATTCATAACAGAATCTAAAATATTTCGTAATTACTTCCTATCATTAATTATTATGGATGATGCTTATTATCGCGATTTAGTTGATAAGGTGGAACTTAATCAACGGAGAATGTTCTCAGGCGGAGATGATTCAGAAAATGATTTTGAAGATTTCTCGAAATTATGGGAAATACTTTTTGATGAAGATCCGGCAATATCGGGAAAGACATTTTTTGATGCCGTTGATCTATGTCTGAACTCTTATTATGGTGCTTCCCAAAATCACACCATTGTATGGGAGAGTATTCTGAACAGATATAAATCATCTTTGAATAATTCTGTTCTATATGATGATTTTAAAAACGCATTCATTGAATTTTCAAATATGAATTCAGGAAATGCTCCCGTCTCGCCGGATGCTTTTGGCATATTCTCGGAAATGATCAACATGGTAATCGACAAAGGCGATAAAGAAATGGTTTCCGCAATCATGGATCTTGTGTGTTGTGAAGAGTTATGGTATGATGAGGATGACATTTCCCCCGAATGGGGAGTTTGGTTTGCGATATTTCTTGATAAAGACTTCTCAGAAGTGAAAAAATGTCCTGAAACAATTGAGGCTCTGAACCACATTAAGGAAAAGTTTAACGATCAAATAATTCTTGAGCGTGCAGAAAATCTTGCTGAGTTTCTCGATATCTGATAATTCCCGACTCCTCACATCAACTCCTAAAAACCGATGGATAATCCGCATTTTTGCAATGCGGATTATCCATCGGTTTTTAATATTCTGTTGCTTTATCAGTCAATAGCGAGGTGCGTTTTGAGAAATTACATGCCATATTCTCGCAGATCTTTCCAATGCGGCTATAACCGATTGCCGAACATATCCTTTCAGTAAACTTCCCATATTTCCGATAAAATATATTGAAGAGGAGATAACCCGCTTTCTGATGACGGGGCAACCTTTTGAAAATATTCTTCCAACTATATATATCCTCATATATTTTCATATAACCTGACTTAAGTTGCTCAGCAGATATGGAAGCCGACTTGAACACAACTTCGGAAGTAGTATAATCCCTTTGATCGAAATTCACGATTCTCCCCTTCCTGAGCATATCCTCATGTTGTTTCGTACCGGGATATGGCGTAAGGATATGCGATGTAACGGTCTCTATCTTATTCCTTACTATCCAGTCAAGAGTATGCCGGAAAGTGTCGGGAGTATCGCCGTCAAGTCCAAACACAAAACTTGCATTGATCATTATTCCCCGGTCATGAATCTCCTTTACCAGTTTTTCATATCGTTTTACCGAATTTTGATTTTTGCTTACTCCTTTCAGAGCGTCTTCACACAATGATTCGAAGCCTATGAAAAGACCCTGACATCCGGCTTCCTTCATTTCATCCAAAAGTCCGGGGATCTCCACTACGTTTGCCGATACCGCTGCCTGCCATTTCAAACCCATCGGCTTTATGGTTTTTAAAAACTCGCGTGTCCATGCCGGATTGCCTATGAAATTATCATCAATAAACATCACATGGCGTTTACCTATTTTTCTTATATCTTCCACAACATCTGCCACACGCCTGTTTACGTAGGAATTTCTGATATTTGCACAACTGTTATAACAGAACTCACACTTAAAAGGACAGCCTCTGCTTGCTGAGATAACATTGACGTATAGATATTTCGACGGATCAATCATATCGTAGGCAGGACCTACAATTTCATCCGGTTCAAGATGAATGCATGAATAGCGAGCCTTAAGTTCTCCTCTCTTCAAATCCTCCATTATCTCCTTCCATGTCTTCTCCGCAAATCCTATACATAACACATCGAAATAACCCTCAGCGCTTTCAGGACAAGAAGTGATATGTATCCCTCCGGCTACGACCGGCACTCCTCTCTTCTTAAATTCGGATGCTATCTCGATTGCTCTTGGGAGAGTATCGACAGTAACCGTTATTCCAACAATGTCGGCAGATATATCTGAATAATTAATTTCCTCTACATTCTCATTAAGGATTTCAATCTCATTCCCCTCACGAATTACATTGGCAACCGTAAGCAATCCTAATGATGGAGCCATACGTGTCTTTAAGGTGGTATCCATCGGACGCATTCTCATTTTTGGCTGAATCAACGCTACTTTCATCTTACTTTGTTTAATTGTGGAATTGGATTTAGATAAAAACATTTGCGAAGTCCATGAGGCGACCCGTCAATATCCCAAACCCTGGGATAAAGGGTTGCGCATCCGAAATGAAGATGAGAAGGAGTATTGGCTGCATTTCCGGTGTTTCCCACTGTTCCTATCTCTCCTCCAATAGCTAAGGGATGAGTTGACACTTCATCAAGGTGTGCATAATAATGTAGTCTCCATCCGGGAGCGAGGGTTACAACACAATTTCCACTCTTACCGGGAATATTTCCGGCGAAAAGGACAAGTTCAAGTGGATAGGCTGTTCTCACTTTGGTTCCCCTCTTTTTGAATATATCTACACCCTTATGAGTAACAGAAGTTCCCCATGGATAATACCAGAAAGACTGGGGATGATAGTCAGATGAGGTTGCTCCCTCCACGGGATTTCTGAATGGCTGAAGCAGCATCAGAAAACCTGCAACAATTATTCCTACTACAATAAGGAGATTTCTTTTCCTCTTTTTCATAATCTTTTCGTTTTACTTTCATCATAAAATACCGTCGGCAATGCAAAAGTAAAACTCATTTCATCGTTATGAATAAAAAAGCCATTCTCGATGTATGATTCATAGCTTTTAATGTATAGACCCGCTAAATCATTTTTACAATATAGCTAAAGCACTATCGGCGTTACTCCGTATCAATTCTTACGCCGACTCAATCTGCTTGCCATAATGAGACATAGACTTTCTGCATGAACCTATGTTCAATACGGCAATCCCAATCAGTCCTAATATTAAATTCTCAATTATTTGCCAGCCTTAGCTTAAATATTTCTCGTGAATCTTCTTAATGTTTCAATCTACTTCTTATATACCCTACCATTTCATCAGGATTTTCACAACTGAGGAGATAATTGACTCCATTTTTCATCCTGACAAGAAAACATTCGGAGGCTTTTCCGTAATAAGCAACATACTTTCCTATATCTCCGGCACGGAAAACACCCCAATGACCCATATACCCTCCGGAGCCGAACAACCTCATTGAGTCCCGACCAGGGCAATATAACCCTATATCCTTAATATCTGAAATAGGAATACGCTGTCTTCTTATAAAAGACCTCACAGTCAGATTATCATTATCAGCACTAATATAGACAGGACCGAACAGCATTCCTGAAATAATCATAAAGAAAAGAATGATGCCAATCAAATACCCCTTATCTTCACCAAGCCATAAGTAATAACACGACGCGACAAGCAAAATCACCGTTACTGCCACAGTGAGTATCAATGAAAGTGTACTTAATCTTACCTTTGATTCCATACCGATAATTTTTACACAAATTTAGATAAAATTTACGATATATCCACCTCCCGCCTAAGAAATAGAGTATTTTATGTTCTGTTCATAAGTTAATTTATCTTTGCATCCACTATTATAAACATCTTTGTGTAGACAATGCACTATAAGGATACTACAGCCTTCCCAATAAATACTCTAATTTATTTTCTAACTCACTCAACCTGATATTTCAGCCTATACCGCTGAAAACTAACTTGACAATTTTGACCTTAAAGGTTGATTTCTCATTTCCAGAGGAGTCATTCCGAAATATCTTTTGATAGTCTTGCAGAAAAATGAGAAGTTTGAGAAACCAAGGTGCGAGGCAATTTCTTTTATCGAATAGTCAGAGCCCACTATATATCGCCGGGCATCGTTCATTACATACTCCCTGATCCATTCAGGCGCTGTCTTGCCGCTCTGACTTTTACAGATGCAAGATAGGTATTTTGGTGTTATCGAAAGTTTACGGGCGTAATATTCCATATCCAGTTCCTTCCGTCTCATGCTACCCAGCAGGTCAATGAAATCATTGAATATGATTAAGGGCCTGGACTGAGTGACGACTGTCTGAGTACGGTTTTCATAAACATAGTTGAATATGTCAGAGATCATCGCCTGACATATTTTCTCTATTGTCAGGGATATACCTGTTTCAGGACAAGAAGTCTTGCGTGTTCGCAGAAGTTCGGAATATTTGTCCATAAGCGTATTCATATTCTCTGACAGATGAACCACAGGATTGTACCTTAGATTCCTGAGACACTTTTGAAACACTGTCGTATCGATGTCCCTTGCGGCAAAATCCAGCTCCGTATATATCGTTAGTCCGAAGTAGTCTTTTGAAAATTTGAGTTCCGAAAAGAAGTCATTCGGATGGCAGATTAGTAGATCGCCGGCCTTGACAGAATATTTTTCCGAATTGAATACAAAAGAATGTTCCCCCTTTTCTACAAAGCAGATATAAAGGGTGTCAAGCCTGAAAGAGTATCCATCCTCGTCATGCCAGGTGCCATGATAGATGAAGAGATCTCCGGAATAGCGTGTTCCTTGCGGATTCTCGCGAGTTACAGTGTCAATATCTATGATTCTCATAAGAAACAGTCATTTGTAGCTTATCAGGAAATCCATACAGCCAAATGGAACATTTGATATTCAAACAAGCAACGATTGCAGATTGTTTTCTTTTCATAAGAAACTAAATACAGACTTTATGAAAGTAATCGGAATAAACGGAAGTGCCCGAAAGGGATGGAATACTGAGACATTGGTAAAAAAAGCTCTCGAAGGAGC
The DNA here is from genome assembly GCA_947176915.1 of uncultured Porphyromonadaceae bacterium. Lineage (GTDB taxonomy): Bacteria > Bacteroidota > Bacteroidia > Bacteroidales > Muribaculaceae > Lepagella. The sequence goes on from CAMWSM010000053.1 coordinate 17,262, forward strand.
TGCTGATGCAGGTGCTGAGGTAGAATTGATAGAACTTTATGCAGAGCCGCGAAAAGGGTGTCTGGAATGTTTTGCATGCAAACGCAAAGGAATTGATACGGGAGGTCTATGCGCCATAAAGGATAATCTCAGACCAATACTTGAAAAGGCTTATAATGCTGATGTAGTAATAATTGGCTCTCCCAACTTCTTCGGATATCCCTCGGCAATGGCAAGGGCTTTTATTGAGAGATTTCTCTATCCCTTGACATCCTATATGATCGAAGACGGGAAGCAGAAACGTATTCTCGGGAAACGTATCATTCCTGCCGGAATCATTTTCACGATGAATTCGGATGAAAATTATTACAAGATGGGCGGGTATGGCACTACACTTGGAGCGACTCGGTCAAATCTTGAGTACATCTTAGGTTACGCTGAACAGTATAACAGTTACAACACGCTGCAGTTTAAGGACTACAGCGTGATGAACGCAGATCTCTTCAACCCGGTGGCAAAGCGGATCCAACACGAGAAGCAGTTTCCAAAAGATGAAGTGGCTTGTTACGAAATGGGAAAACATCTGGTGGCTAAGGCTGTTGAGATGAACCGAGAATAACCCGAAGTACCCGAAAAAAGTGTTTTTGCTTTTGATTGGCCCAACGTAAGAGTCAATGAGATGTCTTGCGTCTAATTAAATATTCCTTTGGAGTAATCCCTTCTTCACGTTTAAAAAATCGGGAGAAGTGTTGGGGGTAATCAAACCCAAGGTTATATGCTGTCTGTGAAATGTTTTGTCCCGCTGACATAAGGTTTTTTGCCTGTTGTATAACCATTCGTTGGATATACTTACTGGCGTTGGTCCCGGTTGAACGCTTAATCAGGTCGCCCAAATAACTTGGAGACAAACATAATTTTTCTGCCATATACTGTAAAGTCGGGAGTCCGTTTCTAAGTTGTTCACCCGAAGAATAGTATTCTTTAAGAACGTTTTGAAAACGTGTCAGAATATCAGAGATTTCCAATTTCCTTGTAAGGAACTGGCGGTCATAGAATCGTTGGCAGAAGTTGAGCATAAGCTCAATATAGTTTACAATTATATTATTTTGGTGTGAGTCCGCGGGCTTATTAATCTCATTTTCTATGCTCCGCATTATGTCGATTATAATATTCCGCTCTTCCTCGGTCATATGCAGAGCCTCATTAAGACTATAATCAAAGAATGTATAATTGTTTATCTTCTTTTCAAGTGATGTCCCTTGCAGTAGATCCTGATGAAATAAGATTGACCATCCCGATATATTTACTTTTTCTCCATTATCCTCTGTGCCGCCAAACTGTCCGGGTGCAACTGCCAGCAACGTACCCTCCTTATAGTCATAAATTCCGCAACCATAGGTCAGATCCACGAGATTGTCTCCACGAAGAAAGATGCCATATACGTTGTAATCATTCAATATCGTAAACACAGGTGATATGCGGTCATACTCAATAACACTGACCAATGGATGTCGGTCGGTGACTCCTAAATAGGAGGAGTAATCAGAGGGCCTGTTGACTTTAAGAACTTTCATTATACACGTAATTTCAGTGCAAAGTTAATAAAAATTATTGAATGAACCACTGATAATGAGAGCATTGAACGATTATGGTATATCTACAAATGATATTGGTAATTTTATTTTAATGGAAGCATCTAATTTTGCAGTGTGAAAATTAGTTACACTGATATGGAACATGAAATCCTTAAAATACTCTTTGATGACGATGTTGTCAGATATATTGCCGGGCGTCATCATGTTTCTCCTGAAGTCCTTATCAAAGACTTCTTTTCAAATGAAACCGGCAATACTTTCAAACTCCTCAATAATGAGATTGAAATTATCCGTGGACTTAAAACCTAACTGGAAAGAACATCGTATGAAAAAGATTAAAATTCAATTATGTACTCTTCTTATGGCAATATTTTCGCTGTCGGCTTGCGAGTCTTGTTCAACAGAAAGAGAGGAACCGATGGAAAATGAAAGCGACAAGAATGAGCAGGAATCAACAATTGAGAATTGGATAGAATCCTTAAACTTAAATATTAAAGAACAAAATAACGATATGGATTATTCAAAATTTCCTTTGGATGATGGAAAAAACGGACAGGCTCCCACTGTACGCCTTAACAGCGGATATGATATGCCGATAGTAGGTCTCGGCACTTACAGTCTGACAGGTGATATTTGTGTCAATTCGGTTAAGGCTGCAATCAAAGCAGGTTTCCGAAAAATAGATACAGCCCACATGTATGGCAATAAGGTTGAAGTCGGCCGCGGGGTACGCGAATCAGGCGTGCCACGCGAAGAAATATTCGTTGCAACCACGATTTATCCCAACCAGTATGATGACCCTGAGGCGTCCATAGAGGAATGCCTGAGAAAACTTGATTTAGGCTACGTAGACCTCATGTTGCTTCACCATCCCGGCACAAATGATGTAAAGGCATATAAGGCAATGGAAAAGTTTGTCAAAAAGGGATTTGGAAGTAGTGCCTCATATCCAATCTCTTGGTATGGCAGTAGAAGCGTGGCATCCCCTCGGCGGTCGTGGCCACCAGAAAGAGTTGCTCAGTGACCCGGTTCTGACAGAGATAGCGCAAAAGCATGGAAAGTCAGTGGCGCAGGTCATTCTACGCTGGGACTTACAGCGCGTTGTGGTAGTGATACCCGGTTCCAGCAATCCTGAACACATGAAAGAGAATATATCCATTTTCGACTTTGCACTTTCTCCCGAGGAGATGAAACGGATTGAAGCTCTCAATCGTAATGAAAAACATGATTGGTACTGAT